>CALMQS010000070.1 GCA_937871285.1 uncultured Sphingobacteriales bacterium
AATTCTTCGTAACAAACTCATCTAAGTTAAGCATAGCGTTCGCCACTACAATCAGGGCTGCCTTTTCAGGGGTATTGTTCCCGGTATTTGCGCCAATCATTTCGCATGTTTTCGTTTCATCATGCTTAAATTGCTGCAAAGCCTGTTGGTATAGCTCCATTAAAGGTTCCAGCTTTTCTTTACTGATAGGGCGAAACATTGCCAGCTCATACCCTTTGCCAATCTGCTGTTGCACATCGCTGCCTCCTTCCTGCTCCATCTTCGCCGCAAAATGCCGCGCCATTTCAATAAAACCTTCATCATTTAAAGTAGCCAGGGCCTGTAAGGGGGTGTTGGTTCGTATTCGCCTGGCAACGCATACTTCGCGTGCTACACCGTCAAAGCTCAGCATGGTGGGGTACGGCGCCGTACGCTTCCAGTAGGTATATACCGCACGCCTGTACTGGTCTTCTCCCGTACTCTTCTCCCATACATTTCCATCATAAGGTGACAACCATATACCTGGCGGCTGATAAGGCATTACACTTTTGCCATACATTTTCGGACTCAGCAACCCCGACAATGCCAAAGCCTGGTCCCTGATCTGTTCTGCGGATAGCCTTACCCGTGCCCCCCGGGCATAATACCTGTTAAAAGCATCTTTTTCGAGCATTTCAGGGGTTACTTTAGCATCCTGCATGTAGGTAGCCGACATTACAATAGTTTTGATCAGTGCTTTCAGGCTCCAGTTATACTCATTCATCAGTTGCCCCGACAGCCAGTCTAACAGTTCCCTGTGCGTAGGCTCAATACCCTGCGATCCAAGGTCTTCCAGGGTTTCCGCAATTCCCTGCCCCATGAGCTGCTCCCATATCCTGTTTACAATGGTTCTTGAAGTAAGGGGGTTTTTTTTATCCGTCAGCCACATTGCCAAACCCAGGCGGTTACGCGGGGCTCCCTCCGGCATCGGGTTGAGCGATTCGGGCACGTCGGGCTGCACCCCATCTCCCTTTACCATCCAGTTGCCTCTTTCAAATACATGCGTAGTGCGAAACATATCAGGAGGATTCTCCATCAGAATGGGTGTAACTACCGGCACGGAAGTAATCATTAAATCGCTAAACCAGGTATATGCACTGTCGTACCCCGGCGCCCCGCTGCGCGGAAAAGAAGACGTAAAATAAAACCAGTCGAAATACGCCAGGGTATGCTCATTTGTTTTTTCAACACCGGGATTAGTATATGTAAAATACAGATCGTGCACGCCATCAACCGTGCCAAAATCAATCCTGCCAATATTCCATCCTTTCGACGGGGGAATTATGGTAGACGCCAGCACCGGCCCGCCGGGATGGTCTAAATGAATAGTCCATTTGCCCTTATCAATTCCAGAAGTATAACGATAGTGCAATACATTTTTATTGGTAAGATCAATACCGGGTAAACGGCTAACCGCGTTGTTCCGTAATGCCAGCCTGGTATCGGAAACTGCGCTGTTTATTAATTTATCGGCAAGGAGCGCGTTAACGGCAGGTTGCCAGGTTTTAAGGAAAGTGATAACCTCATGCGCTTTTTCTTCAGTGGCATTTTGCCTTAACCAGGCTTTTAGCTTTTCAAACTTCACATTATCTTCCGCGTTAAATTCACGCAGTTGCGGATAATCACCTGTCACATCTTCATCCCTGGTATTATTAAAAAAGGCCATGAACTTATAATAGTCATCATGCTTAATAGGATCATAAGGATGACTGTGGCACTGCACGCAGGCGAAGGTGGTACTCAGCAGGGTTTCCCATGTAGTATTTACCCGGTCAATAATAGCGGCTGTTCTAAACTCCTCATCGTCCGTACCACCCTCGTCGTTGGTCATGGTGTTACGGTTATACGCAGTAGCAATCAATTGTTCATCGGTAGCGCCAGGCATCAGGTCGCCTGCCAGTTGCTCCGTTAAAAAGCGATCGTAAGGCATATCACTATTAAATGCTTTGATCAGCCAGTCGCGATACCGCCATATAGAGCGATAGTCGTCCTTTTCATATCCCTTGCTATCTGCATACCGGGCCAAATCTAACCACATAGACGTCCATTTTTCGCCATACTGCGGTGAAGCCAACAGTTCATCTACTAATTTTTCATAAGCGCCGGCACTGTTATCATTCAAAAACCGCTCTGCCATGGCGCCGGATGGAGGAACCCCGGCAATATCAAGACTAACTCTCCGCAAAAGGGTAGCTTTATCGGCCACGGGGGATGGCTGTAGCTTCTGTTCTTTCAGCTTATTAAAAATGAAGTGATCAATATCATTTTTCGCCCAATCATTTTTACCGGAGAGGAAGCCCCAAAAACCGGAAGAAGCATCCGGCACCTGAACAGGCTTTACGGCCACATAGGCCCAGTGGTTGCCCCAATGCGCACCTTCCTTAACCCATTGCCGCAACATAGCAATTTCTTTGGAAGACAGGGGGGCATGATGATAGGGCATTCTTTCCTCCGGATCATTGCTGGTAAGCCTGCGTATCATTTCGCTGTTATCCGGATCGCCCGGGATGATCGGAAACTTTCCGCTCTCCCCTTTTTCCATTGCCTCGGAACGGAATAAAACACTGAACCCGGATTCCTTTTTCACCCCACCATGGCAGGTGATGCATTTTTTATTGAACAGGGGTTTTACTTCTGTATTGTAATCCACCCTTTTGTGACCAATAAGACTGGTGGTTACAACAAGTGCAACAACGAGTATACCGGTAATAAGGATTAACTTCCTGTTGAGTTTTATTTTCATGATAAGAAGGCAAGTTCTATATTAAGTGTAAGGTACGAAATTTAAAAAATGAACCACACTACGATCCGCCATATTAAAACGGGGCGATACATGTCAGCATTCTTTTATACCCAAATTTATTCCTTCAGCTTCTCTTTTCCAATGTACTAAACTTGGATAATAATGGATTTTTTCACTTTTTATCAAAATTTACCTGCCTATTCATTCCTATGTGTTCTTTTTACCATCTTCAGGGCACAAGTAGCAGTAACATATCTTCATGTGCAGCTAATACTTGTGCTTTTTTTATACTTTTAAAACAAGAGAGATGAAGCCCTGTAACATTCCGCAATCGTATTGTTCTATATATAGGTTGTTGATTTTTCGTCAAAGATCCGAACAGCAAAGGGATGATTGTCTCTTTCCTGCCGGTAATGACTCATTTCTTTTCTATAAAAGTTTCTTTCTTTTTCGGATAACAATATAAAATGCACCTGATAACACCGGAACAAAAATAATCAGCCACCAGGGAACACCGGCAGAATGTGAAAATGTAACCGGTTCCGCATTAC
>CALMQS010000071.1 GCA_937871285.1 uncultured Sphingobacteriales bacterium
GTCTCGGAAATCCTCGAAAAATTGGATGTGCTGACCTAATTTGGACAACTCGGGACAATTAAAGCTAACTGCCAAAACAAGATAAAGACAACTCCATTGAAATTTTCTTTGTAACATTGGGTATCTTTCTGGCCATACATACTCTACATATAAAAGCAGCAGGCTTTTCACTGTAGCTATACTTTGAAATTTCACACAACTGATAATACATTCTTCTTGTTATAACGCTCTAAACCTGATCATTTAAGTATGGGAAAGTTTCAAATAAAAAGATCTTCCACAGTTCACGATGTAGTAATCATCGGCTCCGGGGCCGGTGGAGGAATGGCCGGGCATTTTTTAGCCAATGCCGGTATAAAAGTGCTGATGCTGGAAGCAGGACCATTCTTTGATCCCGCTAAGGATTCACAGCAGTTTAAATGGCCGTGGGAATCTCCGCGCCGTGGCGCTTCTAGCGTTCGTCCCTTTGGTGATTTTGATGCGGCCTACGGAGGCTGGGAAATAGATGGTGAGCCCTACACGAGGAAAAATAATACGGAGTTCGACTGGTTCCGCTCCAGGATGCTGGGCGGCAAAACCAATCACTGGGGAAGGATTTCATTGCGTATGGGGCCGGAAGATTTCAGGCCTAAAGACGGCTTAACGGAGGATTGGCCTTTTACCTATGATGATATTAAACCTTACTATGATAAGATAGACCGCCTGATAGGAATTTATGGCAGCGTGGAAGGCATAGAAAATGAACCCGATGGTATTTTTATGCCCCCGCCCAAACCACGCCTCCCGGAACTGTTCATAAAGAAATCTGCCGCCAAAGTGGGCGTAACCGTTATACCCGGCAGGGGATCCGTTATTACCGAACCCATACCGGGGAACAAAGATCGTCAGCCCTGCTACTATTGCGGGCAATGCAGCCGCAGTTGTAAAACCTACGGCGATTTTTCGGCATCGTCCTGCTTAGTTATTCCCGCTATTAAAACAGGAAACCTGGAGGTAATTACCAATGCCATGGTAAGAGAGATCCTTACCGATAAAAACGGACAGGCTACAGGCGTTTCTTATATCAATAAAGAGGATATGCAGGAATACCATGTGAGCGCCAAAACGGTAGTGCTGGGGGCAAGCGCCTGCGAATCGGCACGTATACTGCTGAATTCCAAATCAGCGGCTCATCCTAACGGATTGGCCAATAACAGCGGTGTGGTAGGCAAATACCTGCATGATTCTACAGGATCCAGCCTGTCTGGTTTCCTGCCGCAGTTAATGGATCGCAAACGCTTTAATGAAGATGGCGCCGGCAGCATACATATTTACTCACCCTGGTGGCTTGATAATAAAAAGCTGGATTTTCCCCGTGGATACCATATTGAATATGGAGGTGGTATGAGAATGCCTTCATATGGTTTTGAATCGGGCATACACCGGCTCAATGGCAAAGTGCCCGGAAGGGATGGCAAACCCAAACAGGCGGGCGGCTTTGGTGCTGCTTTGAAAGATGACTACCGCCGTTTTTATGGCGCCCGTGTTGGTATGGCCGGAAGAGGCACCGCCATTGCCAGGAAAGAGAATTACTGCGAGATAGATCCTAATGTTGTTGATAAATTTGGCATCCCCGTATTGCGCTTCCATTATACCTGGAGCAATGAAGAAGTGAAGCAGGCCAAACACATGCAGGAAACCTTTCAGTCTATTATGCATGAAATGGGCGCAATTGTTACATCAAATCCACATGGCCCCGAAAACAATTACGGACTCGAAGCACCCGGCAGGATCATTCATGAAGTGGGCACCATAAGAATGGGGGATGATCCCAAAAAGTCGGCGCTCAATAAATGGTGCCAGGCCCACGATTGCAAAAATCTGTTTGTGGTGGATGCAGCGCCCTTTGTGCAGCAGGGAGATAAAAACGCTACCTGGACGATCCTTGCTTTATCGCTGCGTACGGCAGAATATATCCTTGAGCAAAGAAAGAAATTAAATGTATAAAAGCCTTATAATCCTTTCATATTATGAACAGACGCGACTCGCTTAAAGCCATTGGTTTAACCGCAATTTCAACGGGCGTTTTATTAGAAGCCTGTAAAACGGATGATAAAAAAGCAACAACAGCTACGGCAGTAACTGCTGATAACAATAATGCCGGGCGGGAGGCTTTTGAAGTAGAACGCAACAAAAAGCTGAATGAAGAGCGGTTTTTCACTGATCATGAAATGCTCACTATTACCGTGCTGGCTGATATCATTATACCCAAAGATGAAAAATCAGGCAGCGCTTCAGATGCCAAAGTGCCTGAGTTCATAGAGTTTATCGTTAAGGATATTCCTTCGCACCAGGTTCCCATGCGCGGGGGATTAAGATGGTTGGATTCGCAATGCATGAACAGGTATGGCACCGCTTTTAAAGATGCCAACCCGCAGCAGCAGCTTGAAATGGTGAATGACATTGCCTGGCCCGAAAAGGTGAAGCCCGGTATGGAACAGGGCGTTGCTTTTTTCAACCGCATGCGCGACCTTACCGCTTCCGGTTTTTTTACCAGCGAAATGGGGGTAAAGGATATAGGCTATGCAGGCAATATGCCCAACAAATGGGAGGGTGTGCCGGCAGATATATTGAAACAGTATGGATTGGAGAACGTATGAGATTGACATGAAAAGCACCAAATAACAAACCACAAAAAACAAACTTGCCTACCGGCAGGCAGGCCTGTCTGCCAGGGCAGATAAGATTCAAAATTCAATTCGAAATATGAAACCCGGTTTAAGCAGCCTGTAATGGTGTGCGCTGCAATGCTAAACCAAAGGCTGAAACCTGATCATGCGGTACTGCCCGTTAAATCCGGGGAGCGCAAGATGCTGGTGAACCTGCCGCTGCGATATAGAATAGTACTGGTGCCAGTGTCCTGCAAAAACACCGGTTAATTTTTGTGCCAACATTACTTCTTTTACAAATGCCGTTGTGGAAGCCTGGTTACCTGTGGCAGACCAGCGTTCCCTGCGTTCGATCTCATGATTTTTGTCGCTGGCTGCACCCCACCCGGGATGACCGCAACACATGCGCATGGATGACATATACAGCGGAATATGAACGAAAAGTGCAACAGGTTCAGGCTTTTTAAGCTGGTTACGGAAAAATGCCAGTTGTTCTTCATTTACCTGGTAAGTAGAATTATCAATGGTAACCATATTAATGCCACGTACAATATCCGACGAATAAAACAGGTTCTTTCCCGTATATAACGGCTTTAGCCTTTTTTCACACCATTCCTTTCGCAACTCATCGGATGATCCTTTCATGCCTTCATAATGCCAGTCGTGGTTGCCGGCGGTATAAATGTGAGGGATACCCGCAGCTTCAACGGCTGAGCGCACAAACTCAACAGCGGTAGCCGAAGGGTAATTAACAATATCACCCACAAGAGCGATCAGATCTACTTTCTCCTGCTTCGCCATCTGCATTATGTCTTTAAAGCATTCCATGGTAGTAGTGGGTTCACCTGTTTTATAATGTTTGGGCTGCAAAAAAGCCCTGTTCATGCGGGCGCTGTACGGCTCATATTCCCTGTCGGTTTCATTATCGCAACTGATATGCGTATCCGCTATCTGTAATACGGTTACAGGCTCAACCAAACCGGTTACCGATATGGTGGTTTGCATGGTATTGGTGTTGTGCACGCATTGCCAGGGATCTTTTTTGGGAGATGCCAGCGAAGGTAAAGCAGCTAAACCCAGCGCAGCTCCTGCACCAAGAGAAGTTTTGGTAATAAAAGACCGGCGGTTAATGGAAGGCATTATAAAAGATTTGTGTAAATATAAAGAAAATGAATGCTTTAGGGGAGTATGCCTGTCTGCACCCGATGCTCCTTATCTTTACTGTTCAATTCCATACATATTTTTCTAATAGTTTCACCCATGAAAAAGCTTTTGCTTTTTACGCTATTCCTGTCTGCCGGTGTTGCACATGCGCAGCAAACAGGCATTCCCGCATCTCCATGGAATATAAAAGAACTGTATCAAACACCGCCTATGCATGAAACAGGTTGTTGCCATGTAGCAGGTATGCGTTCTTTTTTTTATGAAGGAATTACGTTTAAAGCAAAACCAACCAGGGTATTTGCTTACTATAAAGCACCCGTGGGCACTCCGCCCAAAGGCGGATGGCCGGCAGTGGTTTGTGCACATGGCGGTGGTGGAACCGCATTTCCGGAATGGGTACAGGCCTGGGTAGATCGTGGCTATGCCGCTATCGCTATGGACCTGGAGGGGCATCTTCCTATAGGCGATTTCCCTAACCGCGAATGGCACGAACAGGCCGGACCACCCCGTATTACCAGCTTTGGCGATATAGAAATTTCCGACAGGGAGCAGTGGTTCTATCATGCAGTAGCGGATGTTATCAGGGCCAATTCATTGCTGCGCTCCTTTCCTGAAATTAATCCTGAAAAAATTGGCCTGCATGGCATTTCATGGGGTGGAGTAATAACGGCTGCCGTAATGGGATTAGATAATCGCTTCGCGTTTGCTGTGCCGGTATACGGTTGTGGTTTTTTGCACGAATCCACCGTATCTAATTTTGAAAGATATTTTAAAGTGATGACAGCTGCCCAGTTAAATGCCTATAAAGCCAAATGGGATCCTTCATTGTATATTCCTTCCTCTACCGTTCCAAGCCTGTGGTATATTGGCAGTAATGATGGGTCATTTTCTTTAGATATATGGCAGCGATCGGTATCACTTGCTAAAACGCCCCCGCTCCTTTGTATCCCGGTTACCAGCGAGCATGGTCATATATGGAACCAGCCTGAAATATTCGCCTTTGCTGATATGATGGTAAAAGACGGTAAAAAAATGATGCAGATCACTAACAACCCCATCCAAAAGAATATTGTTGCGGTAGAAATTGTTTCAGAAACAACACTAAGCAAAGCAGTATTGTGCTATACAGCCGATGCCGGCGTTTGGCAAAGCCGCAACTGGATACAGCTGCCTGCCCAATTCAATAAAAACGGGGCATCCGCTATTTTACCCGCCGATGCACAAGCGTATTACTTCAATATCACAGATGCTAATAATCTTCGCTTCAGTTCTGCGGTTACCATTATAGAAAAATGATGTGGTAAAATGTTTTTGTATCAGTTCTTTATCTTTAATGACCTTCACAACTGGCTCCGGTAAAAACTGGGTGGCATCTCCACCGTTGCGAATGATGCTGTTCGAGGCGTTCTTGCCCGAACAACTATGTGAAAAGGATTATTTCATTTTCCTATACTTTTTCTTTGGATTACGGCTGCTGTGGTAAATAGCAGCTATATGAACAATCCCTTTTGTTTGAAGAATTCATAGACAATCATATAAGGAAAGTGTTCTATCTTGGCTTCTCTGTAGCGGGCACTTTTACGTATGCCAAAATATCCTGGATTCTCACTAATTTGTTGCAACCGCTTTTCAACTGAAACCATGAATTGGTTACCAAGCCCGGATCGTTTTTCTTCATACCATTCATAAGCTTGGATAAATTCTTCGTGAGCTTGCTGATTAAGCCTAAGAGAATAGGGCATTATTTTTTTCTTGCTTTGATGTTGTCTATAGCCGCCTTCTTCGTTTCTTCCCAAGAATATGTTTTAGCAGAAGCATTTTTAAATTGTCGGCTACGCCGGTTCAGCTCTTTAATAAAGTTAGCATCCCAGTTATTTTCACCAGTTGTTATCTCATCTTCTACCATGGTGTAAATAGCTTTTATTTTTTTATCATCAGCTACTTTCAGATAGTCGGCCAACTTTTTTCGAATGGCTGTTGTTGTCATGTAATATATGCTTTTCCCAAATTTACTGATTATTAACTAACAGATAAAATTAGCCCTTTATCATCGCATTTTGGCTATTATAAAAGGTTATAAGTGCAGTTAAGTCCCTGCAGCGAAAGCCTGTCATTAAAAATAAACGGTATTGTCTTTGTATCTATACTTTTAGGCTTTCTTTTAACCCTCTTACCACCGGTTCGGGTAAAAACTGGTTGGCATTCCCACCATTCCGGAGCACATCCCTTACCAAAGTAGATGCTACTGAAGTATATTGCGGAAGGCAGGTTAAAAAGATGGATTCTATTTCCGGGGTGAGACTGCGGTTCATATCAGCAATTGCCTTTTCATATTCAAAATCACTCACATAGCGAATGCCTCTTAAAATAAAATTTGCATTCACTTTCCGGCAGCAGTCCACGGTTAACCCTTCATAAATAACCGCATCCACCTTATCTTCATTTTTAAATATTTCCTTTATCCATTGCAGTCGCTGCTCTTCCGAAAACATAGCGGTTTTATTTACGTTTCTTCCAATACCAATGAACAGCTTGTCGAATAAACGGAGCGACCGGTTTATGATATCCAGGTGGCCAATGGTTATAGGGTCAAATGTTCCGGGAAATAAAGCAATGCGTTGCATACAACAATTTGAAATTTGAGATTTCTGCTTACCACTTACTACTTACCACTTACCACTTACCACTTTCAACTCACTTCCCTTCCCCCGGCCAACAAATACAATACTGCCATCCGGGTAGCTACACCGTTCTCTACCTGCTGTAAAATAATGGATTGTTTTGAATCGGCCACATCGCTGTCTAATTCCACTCCCCTGTTAATGGGCCCCGGATGCATGATCAGTATCTCCTTATCCAATTCATCCAGCATTTTTTTATTAATGCCATAAGCGAGACTATATTCCCTGAGCGATGAAAACAATACCTGGTTTTGTCTTTCTAATTGAATTCTCAATACATTAGCTATATCACACCATTTCAACGCTTTACGAACATTATACTCTACCTGTATATCAAATGCTTTCTGAATATGGGGTGGTATTAAGGTGGGAGGACCGGCCACCATCACTTCGGCGCCCATTTTCTTTAAAAGGTAAATATTGCTAAGCGCCACCCGGGAATGCATGATATCGCCAATAATGGCCACTTTCAGCCCTTCCAGCTTTCCTCCCCTGTGTTCCCGCATGGAAAAAGCATCCAGCAGGGCCTGGGTAGGATGTTCATTGATGCCGTCTCCGGCATTTACAATAGCCGCCGGAATATGCTTTGCCAGGAAATGGGGAGCGCCGCTGGCACTATGCCGCATCACTACCATATCCACTTTCATGGAAAGAATATTATTTACTGTATCTAAAAGCGTTTCACCCTTTGATACGGAAGAACCGCTGGCTGTAAAATTAATGGTATCGGCGCTCAGCCGCTTTTCCGCCAGTTCAAATGAAATGCGGGTTCGGGTAGAGCTTTCGTAAAAAAGGTTCACAATGGTAACATCCCTGAGCGTAGGTACTTTTTTAATGGGACGCTGTAGAACTTCCTTGAATTGGGTTGCCGTATCTAAAATAAGTTGAATATCCGGTGGAGTGAGATCCTTAATGCCCAACAAATGTTTTGTGCTGAGTTGCATTAGGGAGCGAAATTAAAGGATAGGAATTAAAACGCCAAATCCGAATTCGGAGAAAAAGAACCAGGAATCAAATCACAAAAGTCAAGTAACTTTCAAATACCAAATCCGAAGCGATATATTCGAAATCCGAATTTGTGCGTGCCTAAAATAGGTTGACATTTTTATAAATGTTCAAAAAGATCGAGCT
>CALMQS010000072.1 GCA_937871285.1 uncultured Sphingobacteriales bacterium
CACCATCGGGCAGCATCAGCAGCTATGAATGGAGCAAAACATCCGGTCCATCAGGCGAAGTGATCACATCTCCCGGCAGTGTTGCTACCACAGTAACCGGTCTTGCAGAAGGTGTATATACTTTTGAACTGAAGGTAACGGATAACAATGGAGGAATATCCACCGCTTCAGTTACCATTACGGTAAAAGCAGCGCCATTACCACCTGTAGCGGATGCAGGAGCAGATAAAACCATAACATTGCCAGATAACAGTGTAAGCTTAGATGGTAGCGGATCCACCGCACCATCGGGCAGCATCAGCAGCTATGAATGGAGCAAAACATCCGGTCCATCAGGGGAAGTGATCACATCTCCCGGCAGTGTTGCTACCACCGTAACCGGTCTTGCAGAAGGCGTGTATGCTTTTGAGCTGAAGGTAACAGATAACAATGGAGGAACTTCCACCGCTTCCGTTACTATTACGGTAAAAGCCGCGCCATTACCACCTGTAGCCGATGCGGGCATTGCTCAAACCATAACATTGCCTGATAACAGTGTAAGCTTGGACGGTAGCGGATCCACCGCACCATCGGGCAGTATCAGCAGCTATGCATGGAGCAAAACATCCGGTCCGTCAGGAGAAGTGATCACATCTCCGGGCAGTGCCGCTACCACGGTAACCGGTCTTGCAGAAGGGGTATATACTTTTGAACTAAGGGTAACCGATGATAACGGAGCTACATCCACCGCTTCGGTTAGCATTACGGTAAAAGCTGCACCATTGCCACCTGTAGCCGACGCAGGCGTCGCGCAAACTATAACATTGCCGGATAATAGTGTAACCCTAAATGGCAGCGGCTCTTCTGCTTCTGCTGGTAACAGTATTATCAGCTACCACTGGAGTAAAATTAACGGGCCGGCGGAAGGTGCTATCGCAGACGCTGGCGGCATTAGTACAACGGTTACGGGGCTTATAGCAGGTACATATAAGTTTCAATTAGAAGTGACGGACGACAAAGGAGGAACAGCAACAGCTACCATGACTGTAACAGTAAATGCCGCTCCGCCACCTCCGGTTGCAGATGCGGGGAATGATCAAACAATAACGTTACCTGCTAACAGCACCAGCCTGGATGGATCTAAATCCACGGCGTCCGGTGGCAGCATTACAAATTATGAATGGAGTAAGGTGTCGGGACCTTCGGGTGGAAATATTACTAATGCTTTCCAGGCTACATCTGCTGTAACCGGGCTTTCAGAAGGAAAATACCAGTTCCGGCTAACCGTTACAGATAATAGGGGCGTTGTTGCATCTGCCACAGTATTCATTACGGTAAAGGCGGCACCATTACCACCTGTAGCCAATGCAGGTAATGCCCAAACGATCATATTGCCTGCTAATAGCGTTACCCTGGATGGAACACGATCTTCTGCTCCCGCAGGACAAATAAAGAGCTATACATGGAGCAAAGTATCAGGTCCTTCAGGTGGTGCGATCAATAATGCTGCTAATGCTGTTACAGCAGTTGACGGGCTTATAGCCGGTACATATGTGTTTCAGTTAAAAATTACGGATAACAATGGTAATTCAGCTACGGCAAGTGTTACTGTTATTGTAAATCCTGCTCCGGTTAAGCCTCCGGTAGCGGATGCAGGTAATAACTTTTCAGTACAACTTCCGGTTGGCATACTACAGTTGGATGGAAGTCATTCTTATGCGCCAGGCGGCTCTATTACAGGTTACCAATGGATAAAAATAGCAGGACCAGGGTCGGTAATGATCATTAATTCTAACGCTGCCACACCCGGTATACAAGCTGTAGAAGCGGGTGAATATATATTCAGACTTACAGTTACCGACTCAAACGGGTCTACAGCATCGGCAGAGGTAACAGTAGATGTGATTTCAGCAGATATTGTTGTGCCGCCTCCTGTAGCCAATGCGGGTCAGGCGATTGTATTAACATTGCCGGAAAACGAGGTAATGCTGGATGGTTCGGGATCTCACGTTCAATCAGGCAGTATTGAATCATATAATTGGCGAATGATTACAGGACCTTCCCCGGCCTTTATTGAATATCCAAATGATGAATTAATGATTGCATCCGGATTGATCGAAGGAGAATATGAATTTGAACTAACGGTAACTGACGATAAAGGACGTTCAGGTAAAGCAACAGTAAAGGTTGTGATAAATAATGCTGGAGCAAGGCGTGATCTTACGCCGGTAGTGAAAGTGTTTCCAAACCCTGTATACACAACGGCTTTAATAGAATTACAGGATCCGGCAAAAGGAAGGACAAGTATAGATTTATATGATATAAACGGAAAGAAAGTCTTAAGAAATGAATTTGTTAAGGACGACAGGTATGTCAATCACCAATTAGATATGGCGAGCCTGCCGAAAGGTGTTTATTTCCTACAGATCATAATTGATTATCAGTACAAATCTGTGGTTAGAATTGTTAAACTATAGTCTTTCCCGGAAAGGTTTATAATACGCAAAGGCGGCAAGCGATAACATCGGCTTGTCGCCTTTTGTATCGCCATATGCTGATATGGTTTCATAGGCATCAAGCCGGAAAAGCGTTTTAATTCTATTCACCTTTTCTATGCCATTACAATTTTTACCGTCTATTCTACCTGTGATTTTTCCCTCTTTTATTTCAAGCTTTGTGGCAATACAGCTTATTTGATTTTGCCTGCACCATCCTGCTGTCCAGTTCTCTGCAGAAGCAGTTACGATTACCACCGTTGTATTGTTTTGTTTGTGCTTATTGATTTCCCGTAACGCGGCAGGGCGGATAAGGCGGGGTAGTTCTTTTGCAATAAACGCATCACATTTACGCTGAAAGTCCTGCAGGGGGGTATCTTTAAAAAAGAAAGTAAGCACCTTTTCTTTTGTGGCAGCGTTTGAAATGATACGCAGTTTCATTGCTATCAGCCATGGCGATAGTTTAACCAGTCCTACGTACAGTGCCCGCTTACCTTTTTGATATTTGATGATCTCAAATAAAGTATCCTTAGAGGTAATGGTACCGTCAAAATCAAAGAAAGCGATGGAGCTTTTCACAATTTCTTTCTTTTAAAAACAGGCTCAGGGATTAGCCTGATGATGCACATAATCCACCTCCAGAACCATTTCACATATATAATGTTTCTCTTTTTTTGCACCGCATTATAGATGGATCTGGCAACATCGTTCGGATGTGCTGTTAGTAATTTGGGCAAGTTTAAATGTTCGGTCATTTTAGTATACACGAAGCCCGGAAGAACGGTTACAACATGCACCCCTTTCTCGTATAATTTATTTCTGAGCCCTGAAAGATAGGCGGTAAACCCCGCTTTAGCGCTTCCATAAATATAATTACTTTGTCTCCCTCTTTCGCCTGCTACAGAACTGATCCCGACAATAGTACCTTTTTTTTGAGATGCAAAATCTGCCGCAACAATATTTAATATGCTCACTGCACCGGTATAGTTGGTGTGAATTGTGCGGAGTGTTTCATTATCTGAATTGACCGTTGATTCGTTATCCTTCATATAACCAAAAACGCATACCACAATATCTGGTTTTGGATTTAATGTTTGATAAAACAGCAAATGAGAAGCAAAATCAATAGCGTCAAATTGATATACAGTACACCGGATGTTAAAACGAATGGATAGATCCGTTTGAAGTGGGGTTAGCTTTGAGCTATCTCTTGCTGCCAGTTGAACATTGAATTTTTTTTGTGCAAATTCCCGTGCAATTGCTGTTCCTATATCAGAGGTTGCGCCAAGAACAAGTACTGTTGACATACTGATTGCTGTTATAATAATGAAAATAGGGTTTTAATCGGGAAAAGCAAACATTGTTAAAAGAAAGGCATGTTTTTGGAATAAATGATTAAATAAAAGCTGGCCATCCAGAGCAGCAGCGCTATTTGAATAAACCGATCCCTGTATAATATTTTTGTTGGAGAACCTGAATCAACATTTACATAAATAATTTGTAAATAACGCATGATACCTGCCATAACAAAAAGACTCGTTAAGTACAGTCTGCTTGTATTATGCCGCTCTATCATGCTGTTGGATACTGTATACATAAAATAGGAAACAATCATTACCGATGAAATTAATGCAAGCAATGCATTTAAGAAATCGAGGGTATAGCCTTTAACCGCCTTACGCATATCGTTTCCTGAAGATATTTTTAGCAACACGTCATCTCTTCTTTTACCTGCGGCCATGAATAATGCCAGCAAAAATACCATTATGTTCAGCCAAATGGTAACATCCACCTTTGCAATACTTCCGCCCGAACGCACCCTGAGCGCAAACCCTATGGCTATGATAAAAATGTCGAGTATGGGTATGTTTTTTAACCCAAAAGAATAACCAATATTTAAAGAAAAATAAAGTGCCAGTAGAAAGAGAAACCTGGTATTTATGAAATACGCGATAATAAACCCCACAATAACTAATATTGCGAAGATCATTAAAGCTGTTCCGGAGGAAACAGCCCCGGAGGCAATAGGCCGGTTTTTCTTTTCGGGGTGCTTCCTGTCATCTTCTTTATCTGCATAATCATTAATAATATATATGCTGCTTGCAATACAGCAAAAAGCAACAAATCCTTCGAATACATGGAATACCTTGATCCAGTTGAATATTTCACCAGCAAAGAACAGCGGTATATACAAAAAAAGGTTTTTAGCCCAGTCTTTGGGCCGCAGTAATTTTAGATATATCACAATCCGTATTTAGACATATGTTATAATAGAATACAAGTTAATGTATAAAAGTAGTTATTTCAATAACGAAAGAGATAATTCGTTATTTTGCTATAGTCTTTGTATTTGCATTTGATATATTCCCTGATCAATTGTTTGGAATTGATAAGGGTAGTATATTTTCACCGAATAATTGTTCAAAATGGCTCAGAAAAAAATATTAAATATTTCTGAAATATTAATCATTGTCGCTTTTGCTTTCTTCCCCCTGTTTTTAAGCTTCCCTTTCAGGGTAAATATATTCTTATCATGGGAAGGCGCATACCGGTTAAGCAATGGTCAACTGCCTTTCCGTGATTTTGGTATTCCTTTGGGAGGAATGTATTGGGTAGTGCCCGCTATCTTTTTTAAAATCTTTGGGGCGCAACTTATTACGCTTGTTAAAGCCCAGGTATTCATCAATATTGTTTCCGGTTTGGTATTCCGGCATATACTGGTAACCCTCTCTGTTACGCCTGTTGTAAGGGCTGCGTCCGTATTATTATATACGATAACCTTTTCTTTTTTCAATTTTTGGCCCTGGTATAATCACACCGCTATCGTATATGGGCTGATTGCTGTAGCATTTGTATTGCAGTTTGTTTTTAGCGGAAACCATAGAACAAAGTGGATATGGCTTTCGCTGGCTTCAGTGTTTACCTTTTTTTCTTTTTTTTCCAAACAGGATGCAGGGGGGCTTATTTTTTTAATTTGTATTTTCCTGTTATTGTATAATAGCTGGGTTGAAAAACAGTGGCTGGGATCTGTGGCATATGTTGGGGGAACCATTTTAGTTACTTCCATTACTGTTCTTTTTTTCTCGCAGTATGATTTTTCTTACTGGTTCAATTATGGGCAGGCTCCGCACAACGCACGTGTTTCAGGTGCTGATATCGTAAATGAATTTTTCAGTGAATCGCAGTGGTTGAAATTTTATTTTTTCCTTATTATACTGCTTGCTGTTGCAGGATTTAAAGATGCCAGGTCTTTTTTTGCTGACAAAAGATCGATGATTTTTTTATTGCTTACAATAGGCATTTTATGCCTGGCTGCCATTTTTCAAATTACCAGCTACACTCCTGTCAATAGCAATATCTTTTTTCACAGCTTTGCATTTGCTTTTATTATGCACTATCTGCTGAAGTATCTCAATGTAAAAGTAAATAGCCCTGTGATAGTTATTTTATTATTTGCCGGTGTAATGTTGTGGTGGAGTCAGTTATATTGGAATTATATACAAAGAATATTTATTAAACCCAACAGGGAAGAAGGGATTGTATATTCGGCAACCGGGGAAAATGTAGTGGGTTTGCATAATGCACGACTTAAGTCCGGGGGGCCATCTGCAGTTATTTCCCAGGGAGAATGGATAAATTCTAATATTCCGGCACTCAAAAAGATAAAGCTGCCTGAACCTACAGTTAAAGGAATACAGCGGCTTTTGGAACTTGATGCTGCGAAAAACAAGAAAGACATTAGAGTGCTGAATATGTCTGAGCTCACATTCCTGGCTGCAGAAATGCCTTATACGCTTGAGCGGAATCCAAAGTTTCCCCTATGGTATCATTTAGGGGTAGGGATGTTTAACAGAGAGGCAGAAATGTTAGAAAATAGAATCCGGGATAATTATTATGATATTGTTTTATTTGAATACATGCCGGGCTTAAATAATTTTTATCCGTTCAGGGTAAGAGATTCGTTAAGACTGCATTACCAGCAAATTGACTCATTTCCCGCACCAAGAAGTTCAGAACCGGGAACCATTGAAGTATATATAAAGAAGCAATAGCTGATCAATAGTAGGTTTCAAGCCTGTCAGCATGCATGCCTGGGTGTAAAATATACACTTTGCGTGCCGCGCTATAATTTTTTTCACTCATCTTATTTATTTGCCGCGCTACCTGCGTTATATCCGTTGCTCCATATTATTGTAACAAATAGCCTTCCGGATTGTTTAACAAAGAAGGATCCATAAAGTAAATGAACGGGCAAAAGCGCCTGTTGGATGAATGGCGGTGTGTTAAGGATATCAGCGTAGACTGTAGCATAATGGCAAATTAATCTAGTATACTGCGTTCACCCCCGACTTTCTCCCGCTGGTGTATTTTATGTTTTCTCTGCCACCTTTTCTAATGATTTTTAAATCCGAAGCCATTCGTATTAACTGTTTAGCTATGAATTATAAACTGCTCAAGGGAGGGCATTTGCCTGACCGGAAATGCCGGGAAATATTAGAACTGTTTTGTGACGATCTTACTGCCACACAAATAGCTGACATCAGCCGGGTGAGCAGGGTAACGGTAAATAATTATTTCAGAATTATCCGTTCTGCTATCGCTTCTTTTTGTGAGGCTGAAGCAAGTTTATATACAAGGCAGCAGCTTCCTGTGTTGAATACCGAAGGAACATGCCGCCCGGATGATAACCCTGCTGCCTGTTATGGGTTTTGCTTAAGGAAGGGGAAAGTTTCCACCGCCTGGCTTAACAGTATATGCCCGGCAACAATTCAGCAATTGTATAATGGTCATGAGGCTAAGAATGGAGAATCAAGCCCCGGTTTTGAAGCATATCAGGCAGTGGCTGATTGTAATAACTGGCGTTTATACTGGCTGGCTGAAGATAAAGGAGCTTCTTCTGTGGCCAATGCATTACCGGAAATTACAGGTTTTTGGAAGTATACTAAAAGCCGTTTACAGAAGTTCAGGGGTATGAATAAAAACACTTTGTACCTGCATATTAAGGAATGCGAGTTCCGGTATAATTTGAGGAATGATGATATCCTTATTGTACTTACTGATATTATTAATGCAAGGCGGCATTCAACAGATAAAGTCAATGAAAATCCTGTTGTTGTATAGAAAGTACCATCAGCAATAACGGGAAAGACAGATATATAAGAGCTTATTATTATACTATTAAAATCACTCCGGGGATTTTTTTTCTATGATTTAGCCTTCAGCTCATTCCCGGATCATTTTAACTCAGTTGAAGGAATAGAAGTTTTCTCATGTTTTGGTAAGCAGGTGATTGTCTAATCACCTGCGTTTTTTATCTGCCCGGTCAGTATCTTTCTTCCGGAAAATCTTACAACATACTGATAAAACCCCTATTTTTGCTGCCCGAAATGAAGGAGTTAAATAGATTTTTTAATTCTTGAAAGGAGTCGGATGTAGTATTAAGAAATTTTTTTATAACAGGCGGGGTAGCTCAGGCGGTTAGAGCGCAGGATTCATAACCCTGAGGTCTGGGGTTCAACTCCCCATCCCGCTACAAAAGCTCCATACGGGGCTTTTATGCTATATGAAATATACTGTGTACGTTTTATATTCATCCGCATTCGGTAACACTACACCGGCTATACGACAGATTTCCTAATACCTTTTGCTCCATTGTCACCGGCTTTTTGTTGATTTTTTAAAAATCGTTAACAAAACCATTTTTCATTGCTTATTATTTTCGCAGCATCTGATTTCAGGCAGCTATTATCTTATTAATAAACAATCAACATTTGTTAATGCTATGCTAGCGCAGTATCCCAATCTCCGGCGGAACGACCTGCACGTTCGTATTTTTTCAGTTTTCTCTTTTATTCTTTTTATTACTGTTTTTGGTTCTTCTTCCCGTGCCCAGCCGGCCGAAGGCAAAAAGAAATCCACTTTTACAGCTCACCTCATCAATATTGAGTCTGTGGTAAAGGACCCTTTCCGGTACAACACTTCGTTATATAACGGTAGCGGTAATACGCAGGTGTATGCATTGCAGGTACAGGCTCCGGATGGCTGGATAACGCTGTTTCGCACAGCCGGTAGCCAGGTCACCGCGGTGAGGCTGGATTCCGGCAAAACACAGGAAATCTCTCTTGAAATCATGGCTTCCCCGATTGCAAAGCCGGGTAAGTATACTATCCCGGTGAGCGCCGTCAGTAACAACGACTCGCTCCGCATTGAGCTGGAAGCCGTAGTGAAAGGCAACTACAGTCTTGAGCTCACTACGCCTACGGGCCGGCTGAGCGATGATGTTACCGAAGGGCGCAGTAAGCAGCTTCGGCTGGTACTGAAAAACACGGGCTCACTTCCGCTTGACGGGCTGGAGCTTTCCGCGCAATCCCCCGTGCAATGGAGCACAACGTTTGAACCGTCAAAAATAGAAAGGCTTGACCCGGGTCAAACAATGGAGGCAAGTACAAC
Organism: uncultured Sphingobacteriales bacterium; assembly: GCA_937871285.1. Lineage (GTDB taxonomy): Bacteria > Bacteroidota > Bacteroidia > Chitinophagales > Chitinophagaceae > Agriterribacter. The sequence continues at coordinate 8,925 of CALMQS010000072.1, forward strand.
ACTCAGCGTTCCCGACAAAACCATTGCAGGTGATTATGTTACCACTTTTACTGCTAAAAACAGCTATACAACAGCTAATGCGGTATTCCGGATGACAGTAAAAACATCGCTGCTTTCGGGGTGGATCGGTATACTGGTAATACTGCTCGCCCTGGGAATGGTGTATTACCTGGTTCGTAAATACGGAAGAAGATAATTTGTTATGGAGAACCCCATTATTGAGCTGAAAGGCTTAACGAAATGCTATAGTTCTGTGAAGGCCGTAGACGATCTCTCCCTGGAGATTGACCGGGGGGAAATATTCGGTTTGCTGGGTCCCAACGGAGCGGGTAAAACCACCACCATTCTGATGATGCTGGGATTGGCGGAACCTGATGCGGGCAGTGCCAGGGTGTGTGGCGTTAATGCCACCGGCAACCCTGTTGCGGTGAAGCGGAAAGTGGGGTATATGCCCGACAGCGTGGGTTTTTATGATGATATGACAGGCCTTGAAAACCTGATGTATATAGGAAGGCTCAACGGAATATCGGAACACGAAATAGCATCGCAGGCACGTAAAACGATGGAAATAGTGGGTCTCGACGGAGAGATGCACAAAAAGACTTCTGCCTATTCCCGCGGCATGAAGCAACGGCTCGGCCTTGCTGATGTACTGATCAGGGAACCGGAGGTTATTATCCTTGATGAGCCTACGCTCGGTATTGACCCCAGTGGCATAAAAGCATTCCTTTCGTTGATACGCCGGCTCAGCCGCCAACAGGGGCTTACAGTATTATTATCATCTCATCAACTGCACCAGGTGCAGCAGGTTTGCGACCGCGTAGGCATTTTTGTAGACGGCAGGCTGCTGGTGGAAGGCAATATGGAAACGCTTTCCCGTAATTTATTCGGAGAGGAGTCATGTGTAGTACAAATTATGCTCAGAGATGCATTGCCCGGCTTCGCGGCGCATGCTGAAGCATTGCAGAAACTGGAAGGCATCAGGAATGTAACCCTACAGGAAAACAGCATTGAAGTGTCGTGCAGTGAAGACGTTACGCCGGATATTGTCCGCTTCCTCGTTCAGAAAGGATTAAATATAACAGGTGTGCACAAAAAGGAATTCGGGCTGGATGAAATTTATCACCGTTATTTTGAGAACAATCAAAAGAAACATATTTCCAATGGAAAGTCCACTGGTTTATTTCAAAGGTCTTTTTTCAAAAGGAATAACACATAATAGTCTTCAGCAGCAGTCTGAGAGTCCGTTCCGGGTAATGGTACGCAAAGAAACGGGTGACCATATCCGCAGTTGGCGCTTTATTGTTATGCTCACACTGATCGCGCTTATTTTCCTGGGTTCAATATATGTATCTCTAAGCAATATCAGCAAGGCTGTGGCTAACATCAAAGACCCCGACCGGATTTTTGTATACCTGAAGTTACTTACCACATCGGATGGAACACTTCCTACCTTTCATATTTTTATCAGCTTCCTGGGCCCGTTACTGGGTATCGCGCTTGGTTTTGACGCGGTAAACGCGGAACAGAATAATGGTACGTTAACCCGCCTGATGGCACAACCGGTGTACCGCGATAACCTCTTGCTGGCAAAGTTTTGCGGTGCGCTTATCGTTGTAAGTATTTTATTTCTTTGTCTTGCCCTGCTGATGACAGGAGTAGGAATGATCATCACAGGTGTTCTGCCGGAGCCGGTGGAGTTGCTTCGTATCCTCTGGTTTGTAGCGTTGAGCATTTTGTATGTGGGCTTCTGGCTGAGCCTTTCCATTCTGTTATCGGTCAGGTTCAGGAATGCTGCCACTGCTGCGCTCACGGGCATCGGCATATGGCTGTTTTTTACCGTTTTTTACCGGATCATTGTAAACCTGGTAGTAAATGCCATGCTTCCGGGGCCGGATTATCTTCGACCGGAAGACCTGCTCTCGTATAATAATCTTCTGTTGTCTCTGTTGCGGCTTGCGCCCAGCCAGTTGTATACAGACGCTGCCACCACATTGCTGATGCCCTCTGTAAGAAGCCTTGGGCCATTGACAATGGAACAGATGGCGGGAGCCATTCCTTCTCCCTTGCCTTTGAAAGAAAGCCTGATGATCGTATGGCCGCAGGTTACCGGACTGCTGGCGGCAACAATGGTTTGTTTTGCCCTGACATATTATCTTTTCATGCGCAGGGAAATCAGAACATAGCTTCAGCTTATTCCATGGGATACGATCCGTGTTATTGAGCAAACGAAATTTTCCACATGCCTCTTAAATCTCCCACTGTAAAATCTTTTGCTTTATCGTTGGGGTATAGGGAATCAATAGTAGCAGCAACGGGCAATGGAATATCTTTTCCGGTTTTTCCATGGCAGGCCGAGCACATGGGCTGCAGCAGTATGGGCTTATAATAGTGAACAATGTTTTTGCCGGCAATAATAGCGGGCTGTAAAGAATCACCATTTGCTTTTGCCGCGGTAAACACTCTCCATTGTATAGCGTCTGTACTGTCCGGAGCATTTTTCGGGTTGCGGTATTTTTCCGCTACCCGTTTGATGGTGATGTTTCCGGAAGCCAGTACAGCAGTAACAGGATAGGCGTTTTCATTGCAGTAGGCTACCGCGCCCTGCAAGCCTTTATTATGTATGGCAATTGTTAATGCGTTGCGCAGGGTGTCAAAAGTGGCTTTAATAATGCTGTCTCCCTGCGCCCGGTAGTCATTTGCCGCTGCTGTGTCAGGCTGACGGCACGATACGCTTATCAATGCACATGCGGTCAGGATATATGCATAGTATGGTCTTTTCATTTGTCGTTTATGGTTTGTAGTTTATAGTTTATAGTTGCATTTCGCTTTTAATTTTGAACTCCAGGCTTCGGGGTTTTTAATTTATAGTTTGTTGTTTGTGGTCTACGGTTGGATTTCGCTTCGGATTTAGAGTTTCAGGTTTCGGATTTGAAATTTATTTGTTTTTTGTGATTTGTTTCCTGGTGCTTTGTATTTACATCGGATTTGAAATTATCTGTCATCGGCAGAAGGCAAATCGCAACTTTCGGCTATACATCTTTTTGGGCGCAAAAATCCCGTAACAAAAAGAAGAACCCCAAATAACAGGGCAGGCCAACCTCCTTCTTTATAATACAGGAATCCGGTTACCATAAAAGCAATACCCAGTCCCCAGCGCAGCAACCTGCTGAACCATATTACATTTTTGGATGATCTTGTATTTGGCATTGTAACACCTTTTCTTTTATTAAGCGGGATATCATGCCGCGTCTTTTGTAGGCTTTTTAAACATGCTAAAAAGCAAAGCCCCCATTACGGCGAAATAAAGCGTGCTGTTGCGCGGATTAGATGTAATGGCACAGGTTCCGCTGTTGCAGCCAACCAGTTTCCAGTAAATAAAACCTCCCACACCGCCAAGGATAGCGCCAGTTAGCAAAAGCTTATTATGGTTCAGCCATTTCTTCATGCTGTAAAAATCGGAAATTACCGTCAATTGCTTCGTGACTTATGTTACATTCAATCCATTATCTTTATTGATAAGCATAGTGTTAAAAAGCTTGTATGAAATTCGCACTCCAAAAATCTCCCATACCGGAATCCAGGATATTTGTAGCCAAAGAGCTGAAAGAAAAACATTTCGATGCTACCTGGCATGCGCACAGCGAATACCAGTTGTTTATGGTACTGAAAGGTACAGGCACCCGGTTCATCGGTAATACGGTGCAATCTTTCAACGAAGGCGATCTGACTTTCCTTGGCCCGGGAGTGCCCCATTTATGGAGGAGCGACAGCGCCTATTTTGATAAGCGGAGTAAGCTCCTTACGCACGGACTGGTTATTTATTTTCCGGGCGATTTCATCGGCGATCTTATAGAAAAAGAAGAGATGCAACAGGTGAAAGACCTGTTTAAAAAAGCCAGGCGCGGTATTGAATATTACGGGCAAACCGTTAGCCGGCTGGGCACTATGATGAGCAATATTATTGCTGCTCATGGGGCTGCAAGCATTATACAATTATTGCAGATGCTCGAAATAATGGCGCAAACAAAAGCATACCGTTTGCTGCACAATGCTGATTATATATACAGGCTGAAAGAATCAGAAACCCGGCGCATTAATGTAGTGTATAATTATGCCGCCCAGCATTTCCGGGGCCGCATTGCCCTGCAGGAGGTGGCCGACCTGCTTAATATGACGCCAACTTCCTTCAGCAGGTATTTCAGGATGAAAACCAGCAAATCGTTTTCCGATTTTATTACTGAACTGCGTATCAGGCATGCCTGCAAATTATTAAGTGAGGAAGATGGTAAAACCATCAGCCAGGTAAGCTATGAATGCGGGTTTAATACCTTGTCCAACTTTAACCGCCAGTTCAGACTGTATATAAAAATGACGCCGAAACGCTACCGTGAGCAGTTCTCTATCCTGTGATTTTTCATGATTTCACTATTTTTTCCATTTTTTGGATAAAATAAAGCCGGTATTGGACATAATCCGATAAATTACAGAAGCACAATTAAATGTAATTTAGTACGGTGTTTTTCCGGTTTCCCATATGGGTTCAGTTGTAAAATAAAGGGAAGCGGTGCTGTGCAGCCGTGTTTTAACCTGCGTTCATTTAACCTGTAATTATTCATTTAATATATACTATTGCTTTATGTCTTCCCCAAAAATCAACATCGCCATTATAGGGCTCGGCTTTGGCGCCGAATTTATTCCCATATACCAGCGGCATCCCGATGCGAACATGTATGCCATTTGCCAGCGGAACGAAGAGAGCCTGAACAACACGGGAGATGCTTTTGGCATTGACAAAAGGTATACGGATTATGACGAATTGCTGAAGGATCCCAATATTGATGCGGTACATATTAACACGCCTATTCCTGATCATGCCGCTCAATCATTAAAAGCATTAAAAGCCGGTAAGCATGTTGCCTGCACTGTGCCGATGGCCACTACGGTAGAAGAATGCAAACAAATTGTGCAGGCGGTAAAAGATACCGGGCTCACCTATATGATGATGGAAACGGTGGTATATGCCAGGGAGTTTTTGTTTATGAAAGAACTCTATGAAAAAGGAGAGCTGGGGAAAATACAGTTTCTAAAGGCCAGTCACCAGCAGGATATGGATGGTTGGCCAAATTATTGGCCGGGGTTGCCTCCCATGTATTATGCCACACACTGCGTAGGGCCGGTGCTGGGATTAACAAGGTCGGAAGCAGAATACGTATCCTGCTTTGGCTCTGGAATCATAAGAGAAGAGCTGCATGCGTTTTACAATTCTCCTTATGCTGTAGAGAGCACGCATATCAAATTCAGGAATTCGGACCTCAGCGCTTATGTATACCGTTCTTTATTTGATACGGCACGGCAGTACCGCGAAAGCTTTGAAGTATATGGCTCGAAAAAATCTGTTGAATGGCCGTTGATCGAAGGCAAACCGTTAGTGGTGCATACCGCCAAACGCCCGGAACCAGAGATACCCGAAGAAGTGGAGTCGCCCGATTACGCTCATTTATTGCCGGAGCCTATTCAGGGGTTTACCACGGGTGGCGTGTATGATACAGATGAGCACCAGCATCTCTCTTTTTTGCAGGGTGCAGGTCATGGCGGATCACATCCGCATCTGGTGCATGAATTTGTAAGCGCACTGGTACAAAAAAGAGAACCGTTCCCCAATGCAAGGCAATCCGCCAATATCACCTGTGTGGGCATACTGGCGCATGAATCGGCAAAGAAGGGAGGTGAAATTATTAAGCTGCCGGATTTCACCTTGTCCTGAATTGTTTGTCATTACAATAATAATATAACACAGAACGGATCAGCTATAATTGCTCTTTTCAGCAATTGCTCATCCATGATGCCGGTAGTTCACCACTAAACCAAAATAAAACCGAACAAATGACACGCAATATCCTGCTATCCCTGCTTTGTATCTTCTCTTTAACTTTGCTGTTACATTCCTGCAAACAGCAGGAAAAAGATGATAAGCCCCGGCGGTTAGAAATATTATTTCTCGGACATAAAAGCAAGCACCACGATTCGGAGAAGCTGGCAGAGTTGCTTTCACAGGAATATTTTAAAAAAGGGATCAATATTACCTATACTACCAATCCGGATGATCTGTTAGGAGAAGATATGAAGCTATATGACGGGCTGCTGCTATACGCTAACCACGACAGCATTACCGCACCACAGGAAAAGGCGCTGCTGGAATATGTGCGTTCGGGTAAAGGATTTATTCCGTTGCATTGCGCGTCGTGGTGCTTCCGCAATTCACCGGAAGTGGTGGAGATGACCGGCGGCCAGTTTAAAACACATCAATACGATTCTTTTACTGCTGTTATTGTTAAGCCGGATCATCCTGTAATGAAAGATGTGCCTGCCTTTTCTACGGAAGACGAAACCTATGTGCACGATAAGATCAGTAAAGATATAGAAGTGCTTACTGAACGTATAGAAGGCGATCATCGCGAACCGTATACCTGGGTACGTAATTATGGAGAGGGAAGGGTTTTTTATACAGCTTACGGGCATGATGAAAAAACATGGATGAACCCCGGCTTTTTGAAATTAGTTTACAACGGTATCATGTGGGCAGTGGGCGATCATGCAAAATCACTGGCAGAACAATTCGATATGCCCGATCCGAAGTATACGGATGCACGGATGCCCAATTATGAAAAGCGCGATCCGCCCCCGCAATTCCAGGAACCACTATCGCCTGAACAATCTATGAAACTGATACAGGTGCCGGTAGGGTTCGAAATACAACTTTTTGCCGCTGAACCCGATATCAATAAACCTATTTACATGAACTGGGATGAAAGAGGGCGTTTATGGATAGTGGAAACCATGGATTATCCCAACATGGTGCGTGATAACAAAGAGCAAGGGAAAGATATGATTAAGATACTGGAAGACACGGACGGAGACGGCAGGGCAGATAAGTTTACCGTGTTTGCCGATAAGCTGAACATTCCTACCAGCTTCGCCTTTATTAATGGCGGCATCGTAGTGGCACAGGCGCCCGATTTTTTATTTCTGAAAGATACGGATGGTGATGATAAAGCCGATGTACGGGAAAAAATCATTTCGGGCTGGGGAACATTTGATACGCATGCGGGACCTTCCAATTTCCGTTACGGCCCCGATAATACAATATGGGGAACGGTTGGTTATTCCGGCTTTAAAGGCGTGGTGGGCGAAAGTAAAGATACCATGCGCTTTAGCCAGGGCCTGTATCATTTTACAGCCGATGGAAAGCAATTGGAATTCCTGGGCAACACATCGAACAATACATGGGGGCTGGGCTTTTCGGAAGATTTCGATGTTTTTATATCAACCGCCAACAACACGCACAGCGCTGCGTACACTATCCCCAAACGTTATTTTGAGATGTCGGGACAGGGTGCGGAAACTGGTATAGATAAAATTGAAAGTCATTATACCATGCATGTGGTAACCAAAAACCTGCGGCAGGTGGATGTGCACAATGGTTTTACCGCCGCGGCGGGGCATAGTTTATATACCGCGCGTACTTACCCGAAAGCGTACTGGAACAGGATTGCTTTTGTAAGCGAGCCCACCGGCAGGGTTATTCATCGCAATATTATTGAACCCAATGGTTCTACTTTTAAAGAGGGTGAAGATGGGTGGAATTTTGTAGCCAGCGCCGACGATTGGTTTGGCCCTGTACAGGCGGAAGTGGGTCCGGATGGCAATGTGTGGATGCTCGACTGGTATAATTTTATTATTCAGCATAATCCAACGCCGCAGGGATATGAAACGGGTAAAGGCAATGCCTATATAAATCCTATACGGGATTCTTTAAGAGGGAGGATATACAGCATCCGCTATAAAAAAGGGAAAAAAGATAAGATATCATCACTCCACAAAAAAGATACAGATGGACTGATCAATGCGCTGGGCAGCCCCAATATGTTTTGGCGTACTACCGCGCAGCGTTTGCTGGTTGAATCAGGTGATAAAAGGATAGTGGATAAATTATATAAGATCATAGAAAACACTTCAGTTGATGAGATTGGTCTAAATGCACCTGCAGTGCATGCATTATGGACATTGCAGGGTCTGAAAGCGTTTAGCGGCGATAATAAGGAAGCGCTGAACGTTGCCATTGGCGCATTAAAGCATCCTTCGGCAGGCGTGCGCAGGGCTGCCATACAGGTATTACCGGCAACGGAAGAGGTTTCAAAAGCACTGATTGAAGCTGACATATTTAAAGATAAAGATTTGCGGGTAGTGCTGGCCGCCGTATTAAAAGCATGCGACCTTCCTGCATCGGAAACACTGGGAGAAGTTTTATTTAAGCTTGCCAGTAAGGAAGGCGGTAGCGCCGAAGACAAATGGATCCAAAAAGCATTGTTTATTGCATCGGGCATACAGCAGCAGGGTTTTGAAAAAGCATTTAAAGCCAGCGGCATCAGCGAACAGGTGGAACTGGGCAAAGCCGGTTTGATCCATCGTATAATGCTGCGTTCAAAATTAAATGTGCTCTCACTGCCTCAAAATACGTATATCCGGCCCGACCTCTTGCCCGATCTTACGGGAAGGGAATTGTTTTTTACTGCAAATGTGGAATTGAACAATAAAGATCATAAGAAAGGAGTAATTGTGGCCCAGGGCAATAAAGCCAACGGGTATGCAGTGTATGTTGATAATGCCAAAAAATTGCATTTCCAGGTTAACCAGAATAATCAATCTTATACCATACAATCCGGGGATAGTGTTGACGATACCTTTTCCGTAACCGCCAAACTTTTCAAAGGAGGTGTTATGGAATTGCTTTTAAATGATAAAGAAATTGCTACAGGTAAAGCAAAAGGGTTGTTTGGCATACCCTTGCGTGATGCCGGCATCCGCATAGCGAATGATTACTGGAACAGCGGCGCAAAAAAAGCAGGCAATTATGAAGACAGCGCACGAAATATAGGAAGGGTATACGATGCACGCATGGAAACCCTGCTTGCCGAATCGCAACAAGCCGATCTGGGTAAGCCCGACCAGGTAATTATAATGAGAACAGTGCAGAACGAAATGAAATTTGAGAAAACAAAAATTACAGCCAAAGCGGGAACGATACTGGAAATCGTGCTTAACAATATAGATTTCATGCAGCACAATTTACTGGTATTAAAACCCGGCAGCATGGAAAGGGTAGGAGCGGCAGCGGATAAGCTGGCGCAGGTACCCGAAGGCGTTAGTATGCAGTATATTCCTTCCGTTCCGGATGTTTTATTTGCAACGCCATTGGTTAATCCCGATCAAAAGTTCAGCTTAAAATTCCGTGTGCCGGATATCCCCGGCGATTATCCCTATATATGCTCTTACCCGGGGCATTGGAGGATCATGAATGGCGTGCTTACGGTGGTGAAATAAATATAGTATCCTATACAAAGATCCGTATTTGAAGCGTCAGGCACGGGTCTTTATTTTGAATTATGTTTTGAAAATAAGATGTGATTTGATATGCTGAGAACACGGAAAGTAAGAAACGATATTACAGGCAACTGGGATGATTTTGTTGGCCATAAAACAGTTTTTAATGCTACGTTTACTGAAAAACAATTACTTTTCCCTGTACCGAAACAAGAAATAGACGTAAATCCTAATTTATTGCCAAACAATACAGGGTTTTAAAACAGATTACAGAATCATTATTCATTGTTGCGAAGGGCTGCTTTAAAAGGCGGCCTTTTACTTTATGTGTTTCCGCTGCATTTGTATGGCTGTGTTTGATAAGCTGCAAAGTTCTGCCGGAAGGAAAGAACTTATATGTATTGCCTTTCATTCTATCTCAGTTTATAATGGATCACGGAGCTCATCTACAGATATTCTTTTTCCATCCATCATCGTTTGATGCAAAGAAATAATAGCCTGCCTGCCCTGTGCATCGGAAGGCATATTTATAATGGCGCTGCCTTTTGAACGCCCGTTAAATTTGTTGCGGATGACCATTACAGAATCCACGGTACCAAAAGGAGAAAATAACTTCCTTACATCGGCATCAACGGTATTAAGACTGATATTGGATATTTGTATATTCATATAAAAACTTTCCGGATAAATTAAGTATATAAAACAACACTACCTATTTTATTATTAGATGGCTAACCGGCTATGGCAACAGGCTTGCAGTACGCATGATTAAGAAAACGGTCTGCCATATCTTAAAATATAAAATCCAGGCGCTTTCAAAAGATTACCTTTACCACCGCATTTCTTTCCATTACATACTTTCCTTCTGGCGAAGGTATGTTTCCTAATGACAGGATTATTTAAAAAGAATATATGACAAAAGATGAAGTCGAAACATTTCTGATGCGCATACAATCAGAAGAATTACCGGTACAAATTGGGTTTAAAACACGTAAATCTTTTGTTGGGTTATTCATTAAAACGGGTGATTATACCGATCTGAAATCAAAGAATTTCTGGCGGATCGTTGGAGCGTCTAAAATTGATGAATACAAAGTATCCGGTAACAGGGATCTGGCAAGGATTTATAATGGAATGGAGTTTACCCGGTTGTCAAAAGTGCAATAGTCATTGCTATTGATTGTTTACCGGAACATTGGGCGTTTGTTTGCTCCTTTTTGCCGTCATGTTTTTGGCTCTTTTTTCCTGGCCAATGAAATAGGAGGGAGAGTATCTTGAAAACAACATGTCTTTTATTTTTGATAACAGGCTCAGGCGCCGGAATGCCACTATCTTACTTAGCTGATGCGAAAGACAAACCGTGAATTCATCAGCCGGCAACGCCAATGCTGCATCGTTAACATTAATGGTATATCTGCCAAAAAAGCTAAGATCAGATTCCATAACCTGATTCATTAACTCCTCTTTTCTTAACCTGATATCGCATCTGTAAAGGTCTTTATACAAACTGAATACTAAATGTTTTAAAATTTTATCCGCGTCAGTAATTGTCATATTCCGGCAGGTAAACCCCTGCTGAGTTTAATGGTTGCAAAACGTACATTCCTCTAGTTATAGCATAAGTAAAAAGGGGCTGTCTCAAAAGTAATATTTGCCACTAAGTCACGAACCTGCCTGCCGGCAGGCAGGAACACGAAGAAAATAAAATCTGAAGATCAGGACTTTGTGCCCTTGTGTCTTAGTGGCATATTTTCTATACCGCCCCTTTTGAGACAGCCTCTTTTCCGATCTGTTTAATAGGAAGATTTATTCCGCTCTTCTCTTTGCCTGGCTTCGTTTACTTTAATAAACCGCCCGTCAAGGGAAGCGCCATTCAGTTCGCGGATAGCTTTTTCGGCAGCGTTGCTTTCAGGCATATCTACAAAGGCAAAACCCCTGCTCCTGTTGGTAACTTTATCCATGATGATGTTTACGGAACTCACTACGCCGTATTGGGAAAATTGTTTTACTAAGTCTTCATCCACAACGGCGAAGCTTAGATTTGAAACATAAATGTTCATTTCTTTGAATTATTTTAAAATAAAAATGATCTGAGAAAAAAGCAGCGGTAAAAAAGATGGCTAACCAATAGCAGGAATCATTCACTTACAGAATGCTGAGAAACTCAAATTGTTATCCTTACGAATATACGCTTAAATACCGGCTTGTCCGATATTTTTTCGAAATACGGGTTATCACGTGTATTGCTGCTTCAAATTATGAACGGCTTTCTGCTTCCTTTTCCATCATCAGGTAGGCCTTGATAAAGCCATCTAACTCACCATCCATTACAGGCTGCACATTTCCTACTTCATAATCCGTGCGGTGGTCTTTGATCATCTTATAGGGATGGAATACATAAGAACGGATCTGGCTGCCCCATTCAATTTTTTTCTTGCTGGCGTTAGAAGCATTCTTCATTTCTTCCCGCTTGCGTATTTCTTCTTCATACAAACGGCTCTTCAGCATTTTTAATGCCTTCTCCCTGTTCTCTCCCTGGGTACGGCTTTGCTGGCATTCCACGATAATGCCGGAGGGAATGTGCTTTAACCGTACAGCAGTTTCTACTTTATTTACGTTTTGACCGCCCTTGCCGCCGCTGCGGTAAAACTCCCACTCCAGGTCTGCAGGGCTTACGGCTATGTCAATGGAATCATCTACGAGAGGATATACAAAAATGGAGGCGAAAGAAGTATGCCGCCGGGCATTGCTGTCGAATGGAGAAATGCGCACCAGGCGATGCACTCCGCTTTCCGACTTAAGAAATCCATAAGCAAAAGGTCCATCAAATTGCAGCGTGGCAGATTTTATGCCGGCTCCATCGCCTTCCTGCCAGTCTAACTCGCTAACGCCCCAGCCGTGTTTCTCGCCGTACATCCGGTACATACGGGCCAGCATTTCAGCCCAGTCCTGGCTTTCCGTTCCGCCTGCGCCGCTATTGATCTGCAGCACGGCGGGTAATTCATCTTCGGGCTGGTTAAGTGTACTTTTAAATTCGGCTTCTTCAATACGGTCGTTGGCAAACTCGTACGCTGCTTTTATTTCCTCTTCCGTTCCTTCTCCTTCTTTCCAGAAATCGAACAGCACGGCAAAGTCTTCTACCGCTGTATGCACATCTTCATACAACTTTACCCAATACTCATTGAGCTTGGTATCTTTAAGGATTTGTGTAGCCCGTGCATTGTCGTCCCAAAAGCCGGGGGAAAGCGTAAGCTGCTTATCATTTGCTATTTTGTCGCGCCTGTTAGCAACGTCAAAGAAACCTCCCCAATCCCGCCAGGCGGGACCTCATATCTTTTATGTGCTCCTGTGTCATAGCCGGCAAAAATAAGGGTTATTTGAGATTTGAAATTTAAAATTTGAGATGCTACGGTCGGTACCCGATAGAAGGAGGGTCAGACCGTATATTACGTTTACCTGCAGCAATCCTTTTTCACAAATAATCCTTTTAAAAAATGCAGGAAGGAAAATATGATCTTTTTTGTTGTCATCTTTTCTTTTTATCCGGTAAATACTACAATGCCGGGTGCAAAGTTACGAATGTATGATCAAAAGCTACCAACTATCAGCCTTCAGGCGCGGCTGCTGACCGGCAGAAGCCTTTGTGGGAAAGATTAAATAGTTAAATTTGTACAAATATGATAAATATGAATGCAGTAAACCAGATGCGTAAAGAAGTAAAGAAATACATTGATACGGCTGATGAAAAAGTGGTAAAGATGATCCATGCAATGCTGGAAGTAGATGCCGAAGCTGATTGGTGGGACGCGATGCCGGATGAAATAAAGGCGGATATCGAAATTGCAATTAGCCAGGCTGATAAAGGTGAAGTATTGTCTCATGCAGAAGTAAAGAAAAAATATCCACAATGGTTTACAAAGTAGTGTGGACCCTGAAAGCCCTGCAAACATACATAGAAAACATGCATTACCTGGAAACAGCCTGGACAGAAAAGGAGGTAAAGAAATTTGCATTCACGGTTGAAAAGAAGGTTTCTGTTTTATCAAAACAACCGGGTATCGGCTCTCCCCGCAACAAGAAACAGCAAAATATCAGGCATACTATTTTGTATAAAAGAGTGTCATTGATTTATCGTATTAATAGCAAGGAAAAGGAAATTGAATTATTACGATTCTGGAATACGTATCAAAATCCATCGAAATTAAAAGAGAAATGACAATGATGCTCTGCTTGTGGCAATTTATCCTGCCGGTACGCGACAAGGAAACTTCAAACCTGAAACCCATTCACTTATTCCTATTCACCGCTCACGCTGATCTCTAATTCACAAAATTCCAGAAAATACCCATCTTGAAAAGTAAACCCTGGTAAGGATATAATGGTGCGGCCATATTGTTATTGGTAAAAGAAAAACCGTCCAGTTCCAGCGTATTCAGGTTCTCCAGGCGTACAAAAGCGCTGAAGCTCCTGATCCTGAAGTTCACAAAAGCCGCAATGTCGGGCAAGTTAGCTATGCGGATGCCATCCTGCGGAAAGAACTGTCCTGTTACCGGGGAATAGTTATCGGCGGTATAGGGTGTATAATACCTTGAATCCAACCCTAAAGCGATATTCAGGTTCCTGAAGAACTGTCCCTGGAAAACAATACGGTTGCGCAGGTAGAGCAGAGGAATATTAACCGGTGTATTACCGGCTGTTTTTTGAAGGGCCACATCTGCATACCAATGCCAGAACTTACTTATCCTGAAATCTTTGCTGCCTTTAATTTGCAGCACGTTAAAAGGGGCAGCCTGCTGGTCTGCTTCATAAAAATTTTTAAAATAGGCATAATTGCCAATAAGATAATAATGACCGCCGAGCTGTAATTGTAAAGCCGGCACCGTAAGCGTGCCGAACAGGTGTGTAATATTTTCTTTACTAGTACCGTCTGCTGGTGGCTTAACCGGAAACCCGCTGGTATTGCGGAGAAGGTAAGATGGTGTTCGGTTGGCATTTTCGAAACCCACCTGCAGCGATCCTAAAGTATTGCTGAGTAGCCTTTCCAGGCTTATATACGCTCTGTAATCGCCGGCGTTAAACCCTGTTGGATATAGTTGGGCATAAGCCTCAATATCCCATTTTTTATTGCGGGTGCGGTTCCTGTATTCGCCATGCAGAAAAATATTGTACAGCATGTCGCGTGTGGAATCAGTTCTTTTCAGGGACAGATTTTGCATGCCGGCGCCCACTTTCAGAAATTGCTGCTGGTTTTTGATGTCTGGGAACTGGTATATGGAAAAATCGTTAATGACTTCTTTCCAGGCATCCTGGTAAAGCAGTTTTTGGGTGCTGCTGTCTAATGCGATATCATAATTTTTTTTATAGAAGGCGCTGTCCGGCGCAATATCCTGGAACAGGTACTTATACGTGTTGTATTGAAGCGTATGTTCTATGCGGAAACGGGGATAAAAAAGTTTGATAACCGTAGAGTCGGTTACCAATGAATCTTTTTTCCCGAAATCGTATTGTTGTCTTATCAATAGCTTAATCTGGTTATATTTATTCCCGGTTTTTAATTGCGTGTTAAAAGGGTCGCGGCTGTAGGTGGCATCGCCCGCAGTATTGATGGGAATATTAAAGCGGTCTGAATACGTACCCGTTTTATCTACCAGGAAACTGTCATTGGCTATACCGCCGTTTTCGGCAGACTGAAGGCTGTTGGTTAGTCCTATAAAATATATGCCATATCGTTTATTGGGCGACTGGTAATAAGTGTTGAGCCGCAAATTGGAATGATTGGTGCTCTGGCTTTTAAAAAATCCGGGTGCATTAATGAGCCGGAACTGGAAAGCGAAATTCCAGTTGGGTTTGATATTTTGTGTATGTAAGATATTAATGAACTGCTCTGCACCACTGCCAATCAGGTAATTTAATTCGGTAAAGGGCCGGGTGGTATTATAAAACCGCGTTTGCTCAATAGTAAAGGCATAAGCGTCAAAGGCATGAAACCCCGGATCCCACCCCGGTGCTGCTGATGGATTGAACAAAAGGGAAGTGGTGGCTGTTCCGTTATTGCCCAGCCATACATACTCCGACTTTAAAGGGATCTTTATATAAAAATCAATTAAAGATGAATCAAAAGTGTAAGAGCGCACCGAATCAATATATTTAAAGCGTATGCT
This sequence comes from uncultured Sphingobacteriales bacterium, assembly GCA_937871285.1. Lineage (GTDB taxonomy): Bacteria > Bacteroidota > Bacteroidia > Chitinophagales > Chitinophagaceae > Agriterribacter. The sequence continues at coordinate 24,470 of CALMQS010000072.1, forward strand.
TACAGAATCCGCGAAGGGATCGCGGTGCTCAAATTTGATAGAATCATTTCCTCCCGATCTGCCTCCCCTTCCCATATTACTGATATTGCCCAGCCTGCCCGGAAGCTGCTGCGATAAGGCGGGCAATGCGGAACCCACCAATATAAATAACAGTAAGTATGTAAATATTTTCTTCAATGCTGTTAGCTTAATCCTGTTCACGGCGAAAATACCTGAAATCGGCTCATATCTGTTGAAAAAAATGGGTGGATCAAATAGCTTTAACTAACTCTTTAAATAAGGCAGTAAGCTTTGGCTCCGCCGCGGATGCCGCCTGCAGCACTTCTTCATGTGTAATAATATTATCTTCCTCGCGTATGCCCATGTCGGTAATTACGCTTATGCCAAATACCTGTATGCCGGCATGCACCGCCACAATCACTTCCTGTACCGTGCTCATCCCTACGGCGTCTCCTCCCAGCACATGAATCATTTTATATTCTGCACGCGTTTCAAAAGTAGGTCCCGTTACGCCAAAATACACACCTTCCTTTACAGGGATACCCAGTTGCCCGGCAATTGCTTTTCCTTTGCTGATCAGCGTTTTTGCATAGGGTTCGCTCATATCGGGAAAGCGGGTACCAAAAGCGTCCTCGTTTTTGCCTATTAAAGGATTTACGGTTGCCAGGCTAATATGGTCGGTAATGATCATCAGGTCGCCAACAGCAAAAGCAGTATTAACACCGCCCGCCGCATTGCTGATGAGCAGGGTATGAACACCAAGGAGTTTCATTACACGAATGGGAAAAGCAACTTCCGTAGCAGCATGTCCTTCGTAAAAATGCAGGCGCCCCGCCATTACCACGATATTTTTTTGGCCGATTTTACCAAAGATCAGCCTGCCCGAATGTCCTTCAACCGTAGAAACAGGAAAATGAGGTATTTCGGTATAACGGATTTCCTTTTCCACCGTCATTTCGCTTACAAAATTGCCCAGTCCGCTGCCCAGCACAATACCTATTTCAGATGGCATGTTATAGCGGCTTTTAATATAGGTAACAGCTTCCCTTATGTTATCGGGTATAGTGGTCATGCAGGTATTTTATGGCGGCAAAGATAAGGAGAGGAGAAGGGAAAAAAGAGGAGAGGTAAAACAAGCGTGTTTGTCTGCAGGCATTCATCGAAACTTTTGGCATTTTTACCGGGTTTACTATACTTGAACGGAATTATTAACGTTTTGCAAAGATGGCTCCACTTTACTGCCCTAAATATAAACCCTATGGTTATTAAAAAATTAAGGCTTTTTTTGCTGGTGATCCTTTTACCGGCAATGGTATTTATGCTGGTAATAGGAATGCAGCAATACCAGCATACCGCTGTGGCGCAAAATGCCGGAGCTGATATTTCAACTGTTGCTACCTGCACAGGAAGCAAGAACTGTAAAGCATGCAAGAATTGCAGTTCCTGTAAGCATTGTAAACAGGAAAAGGGTTCATGCGGAGTATGTAGATAAAGTACTTCTGCTAACAAATTAGCCGCAGATACGCAGTTTTTTTCTCCCGAGTTGTCCAAATTAGGTCAGCACATCCAATTTTTCGAGGATTTCCGAG
>CALMQS010000073.1 GCA_937871285.1 uncultured Sphingobacteriales bacterium
TATACCCTATACCTTATACCCTATACCTTATACCCTATACCTTATACCCTATACCCTATACCTTATACCCTATACCCTATACCCTATACCTTATACCCCACACCTACTTAAACAAATTATACCGCATCCCCAAAAATACCCTTATGCCCTGCAACGGCGCATAATTATAAGCGGGATCGAATGTATAGCCATAGGGGTTAGTTACGGGATCGTTCACGTATTTATTAAAAGGATCAAATGGCCGCATGATGGGGTCCTTCGGTAAAAAATTAAAAAGATTTTTTACACCGCCGTACAGTTCCATGCCCTTTTCCAGCTTTTTGGAAAGCTGCAGGTTGGCTATACAAAACCAGGGTGAGTATTCCGGACGGTAATCATTGGGTAAAACGGGCAGCCGCATTGGCCCATCCCATTTACCTGTAAAATCAATGGCAAACCCGTAAGGCAAAGCATAGCTTACTACAAAATTCCCCGACCATTCCGGCGCATTAAGCTGGATGTTCTTACGTGGCATGTTCAACCTGTCTTCTATTGAATATACATTCATGTAGGTTACACCGGCTAATATTTTTAAAGGAAAGGTAAAGCTGAAATCTGCGTTCAGCGCAATGCCCCGCGATATCGCATGGCCATCGAGGTTATCATAAATGATCTTACCCGGGTCTGTATCAAAATCGCCTGTGATCTTGTTGGTGAAATAAGAATAAAACCCCGTAATATCCAGCCCTGCAAAGGCATCCTGCATGGGAATCTTTAATACATAGTTGAGATTGCCATTGTACGACCTTTCGGGCTCAAGCGCTTCGGTGATCACTACTTCCCTTGCACCCGTTAAAGCTGCATGATCTTCCGTAAACAGGTTAACTACCCTGTAGCCCGTGCCAAAGCTGGCCCTGATGGTATTGCGGCTGTTGGGGGCAAACTTATACGCTATCCGCGGCGAGTGCACATTACCGTGATATGTATTGTAATCGTAGCGGTACCCTGCCAGCAGCGTGCTTTTTTCATTTATCATCCACTCGTCCTGCACAAAAACACCCGGTAGCGGTGTACGCGCAGCGGCATTCTTTACCCCATCGGCTGAAGCCGTAGCAGGTGTATTGTCATCATAAAAAGTATAACGGTAAGAACCGCCCAGCAAAAAATCATGCCTGCTCCCCCACTGCTTGTCCCAGTACATCTGCCCAAACAGCACCTGCTGTTCGGCCAGGTAAGGCGTAACGCCATACCACGAATCCTGCTGATGCCTGTTGTAGGAAAACTGCGTCATTATTTTTTCTTTTACCGGCAACTGGTACATGCCTATAACTTCCCACCGTTTCGTGTATATGCTTTCACCATAGATACTATCGCTGCCCCGCCAGGTTTTGTTCCACTCCATTTGACCACCCCAGCGGTTTTCCGAAACATACCGTAAAGCCAGGCTTGCCAAACGATTGTCTTTTCTTTCCACATTCCATTTATTAAAAACCGAAACCCGGTCCTGCAGGGTCAGATCCGTAAAGCCGTCTTTATTTTTATCTGCCGGATGCTGGTAGTTAAAATAATTGATGCCCAGCAACCCGGTAACTTTTTCCATTTTAAATTTTACTGAGGCATCAGCGCTGTATTCGCCCCAGGAAGTAGCAAATATATCGGCACTGATAACAGGTGCTTTAAGTGGATTTTTGGTAATTACATTAATGATACCGCCCATGGCTTCCGAACCATATAAAGAAGAGCCCGGGCCTTTAACTACTTCAATGCGTTCTACAATGCTATTGGGTATACCATTTAAGCCATACACCGTTGATAAAGCGCTTACAATAGGCATACCGTCAATCAGGATCATGGTATAAGGACCTTCCATGCCATTGATATGTATATCGCCCGTATTACAAACATTACAGTTGAGCTGCGGCTTCACCCCGTTTACCATACCAATGGCTTCAAACAGGCTGGGCGTTGGATTCTTTTGAAAGAGCTTAGGTGTGATCACTTCAACAGGAACAGGGCTTTGCATACGGCTCACCTCTTTCATAGTTCCTGTAACTACAATTTCCGACAGGTCGGCTGCAACAGGCTGCAATTCGATGGTAAGCAATACATCCATATCGCTTTGGAGGCTGATCTCCCGCGTAATGGTTACAAAATCCACAACAGATACCTGTATCGTAACGGCTTTTTGCTGAATACCGGCTATACTAAAATAGCCTGATGAATCGGTAACTGTACCCAGGTGGCTTTGCAGCACACGCACCGTTGCTCCGCTTACCGGTTTACCGGCTGCCATTACCCTGCCCTTTACGATTACCTCCTGCCGGGCAATAAGCGCAGTTGAATAAAGAAAAAAACCTATAAGCAAAAGCATACATTTCATACCAACTCATTGATTTCAATAGTAAAAATAATAAGTTAGATTAAACTAACAAAATTATTCTGCATATTTATTTCTTCCTGTACGTTTAAGCTACAATACCTGCACAGGGTTCATAGCAATTCGGAGCACCGGGTTTATTGTTATTTCTTTTTACTATTCAAGTAAAGAAGGGAATCTTTTATCTTTACCGGATGGTTTCACTTACAGAAGAAAATTACCTGAAAACGCTTTACCGGCTTGCACAGGAAAACCAGGAAATTTCGGTTAAAAACATCGCCGAAAGCCTGAACATTAAAATGCCTACGGTAAACAGTATGGTAAAAAAGCTGGCTGAAAAGAAATTTATAAAGTATGAAAAATACAAGGCCATAGAGCTCACGGAAAAAGGCAGGAAGCAGGCTTTGTATATTTTACGCAAGCACCGTTTAACAGAACTTTTCCTGTCGGAAGTAATGAGTCTTGGCTGGGAAGAAGTGCACGATATTGCTGAACAGATCGAACATATTCAGTCCGACAGGTTTTTTGACCGCATAGACGAAATGCTCGGACATCCTCAATTTGATCCGCATGGTGAGCCTATCCCCGATGCCAATGGCAAGCTGCCGGTATACCAGTCCTTTCCGCTGTCGGATGGACATCTCAGCACTACCTACAAGTTAGCGGGTGTGGCCAACCATGACGCTGCTTTTTTGCAATTCCTCGATTCCATAGGGCTTACCCTGGGCTCCTCCATTGAAATAAAGGAAGTACAGTCATTCGATAAATCAATGGTTGTGAAGATCAATAATAAAACCAAAACCATTTTCAGTTTTATGGTATGCAGGAATTTAATGGTAGTGTAAGATGAAGCCCGAATGTTTAAAATACGAAATCCGAAGGAATACAAAATATCAAGAACCAAATAAAATTCAAACGCCAAATTCAAATCCGAAGTAGCAAATCTGAAATCCGAAGGAGAAGAGAAAGCTGAGAGTGAAAGAATGGGTGTTCATTCTGTCGTTAGTAGTTATTCTCCTGATACCTATTTGTTGATCGCTCCATTTTCAAATGCCACATTTCCACATCTCCACATCTCTCACATTAACTCATTCCTTTTATTTCAAGTAATTTTGAGCGCACATTCATTTGCCACAACATATGTTAAAGCTACCCATATATTTAGATAACAATGCAACAACACCGGTTGATCCGCAGGTGCTGCAGGCTATGCTTCCTTACTTTACGGAGCACTTTGGCAATGCCGCCAGCCGCAGTCATAGTTTTGGGTGGACAGCCGGGGAAGCGGTAACACAGGCGAGGGAACAGGTGGCGCAACTGATCAATGCGGATCCTTCTGAAATTGTTTTTACTTCCGGGGCTACTGAAGCGATCAACTTGGCCATGAAAGGTGTTTATGAAATGTATTCCACAAAAGGCAATCATATCATAACCTGCGTTACCGAGCATAAAGCGGTGCTGGATACCTGTAAGCATTTGGAAAAGCTGGGCGCAGAGGTAACTTACCTGCAGGTGAACCGTGAAGGAATAATGGACCTGGATTTGCTGAAGGCTGCCATCCGGCCAAATACGATCCTCATAAGCATCATGGCGGCCAACAATGAAACGGGTGTGCTACAACCGGTGAAGGAAATAGGCGCTATCGCTAAAACGTATGGTATTATTTTTTTTACAGATGCCACACAGGCTGTGGGAAAAATACCTGTTGATGTAATAGACGACAATATAGACATGCTCTGCCTGTCTGCACATAAAATATATGGTCCCAAAGGTGCAGGTGCTTTATATGTGCGCAGAAAGGATCCGCGGGTCCGGCTGGTAGCGCAGATAGATGGCGGCGGTCATGAAAAAGGTATGCGCAGCGGAACACTGAATGTGCCCGGTATAGTGGCATTAGGCAAATGCTGCGCGTTATGCATACAGCAAATGGAGGAAGAAGCGCATCGTATTGGTGCGCTGAGAGACCAGCTTGAAAAAGGGTTGACACAAATGAAGAACGTTACTGTAAATGGTAGCATCATTCATCGCCTGCCTAATGTAACCAACCTGGCTTTTGCCGGTATGCCCGGTGATAAACTGCTTACCTCAATCAATCGTACCATCGCCGTATCTTCCGGCTCCGCCTGCACTTCTGCTAACCCGGAGCCATCGCATGTGTTAAAGGCAATGAAGCTGGATGATGAGCTGGCTAAAAGTTCCATCCGTTTTGGATTGGGAAGATTTACCACGCGGGAGGAAATTGAGTATGCTATTGATGCAGCCTGGGAAACTCTTTTTCCAGCGCCAGGTACAGGGAGCGGAAAATAGCGAACTGCCGCATATAGGTTGTATGTTTTTCCTTGTTGGGATAAAAAGTTTTTCCTTTATTTAATGATGAAGATAAGGGTATAAAGCTTTTTGAAGCGCCGGTGGCATACCATCCAAGCAGCGCTGCCCCGGTAGCCGATGCGTCTGCCTGGTTGCTGATCACCACTTCTTTATTAAAAATGTCGGACACCATCTGAACCCAGGGGGCAGACTGTACAAATCCACCGCTCGCATATATCGTTTTAACAGGATCATGATCTTTCGTGAGCTCACAAAAAACATCATACAATGCATAGTTAATGCCTTCTAATGTGGCCCGCACAAAATGGGGCTGGCAATGCAAATTATTCATGCCAAAAAAAACACCCCTTGCTGCCGCATCCCAAATGGGTGCACGTTCTCCCTGCAGGTAAGGTAAGAAGAGCAGTCCGTTTGCCCCGGCATCCACGGTATGGGCCTGGTCTACCAGTAACGCATAGTCGCTTTCGGATGACAATTTTTGGTTCATGAAATTTCCGGCGAACCAGCTCAGCACATTTCCCCCGTTGTTTACCGCACCTCCTTTTATAAACACATCCTCAAGCAGCGGGTAGCAAAATAATGTGGGTTCCTTATTCAGCGCCGGTGCCGGAATAGTGGTGCGTACTGCCCCGCTGGTACCGATAGTTAATGCGGCTTCATCTGCACTAAAAACGCCGCTGCCCGTATTGGCCAAACAACCATCGCTTGAACCAATTATAAAAGGTATGTTTTCTATCCCGAAATATTTCCTGTACGATCCGGTGAGCTGTGTTTCGGTGTGTGTTACAGGCACTATCCGCGACAGTTGCTCTTCACGTATGCCCGCAGCCTGCAATGCAGCTCCGCTCCATTGTAAACGGTGTATATCCTGCATGCCTGTGGCGCCGGCAATGGAATGATCAATGATATATTTTTCAAACCACTGAAAGAAAAAATATTCCTTCAATGAAATGAATTTATGCGCCCGGTTAAATATGCCGGGCTCATTTTCCTTTATCCACATTATTTTACATAAGGGTAAGGCAGGATGCAGCGGCACGCCGGTTTGCCGGTACAGCTTTTCAGCCATACCATTTTCTTTCAGGCGGTTGCATTGGCGCATACTTCTTGTGTCGCCCCATAATATGGCGTTGGTTAATGGCTTATTATGATCATCTATGGCTATAATGCTGTGCATGGCAGTACTAAAGCAAATACCTGTAACAGGCTTCCCCTCTAATTGCGATAGCACTTTTTTCAGCAGGCTGTTAACAGATTGTAAAATCAGTTCCGGATCCTGTTCCATTTTTTCTGAAGAGGGTTGGATGGTAGTGCAGGAAGCCGTTTCAGATAGTAATACTTCCTTATCATTTTTAAAAGCAATAACCTTTATATTTGAGGTTCCGATATCCGCACCAATTATAATTGACATAGGTAATTGAGTTAAGGTAAAATTAAGTTGTCTGGCCTTTATCGCATTAAATACAGGCAATGATACTTTATGTAAAACAAAAAAAGCGATTTTCATTTTAGATAAAATGGTACATTTAGGATTCACTTTTAAAGAACTTTTTTAATTCAGATTATTGTATGGGAGATTTTCAGATTAAGACCAACCCCAAAAATTATGATGTGGTTATTGTAGGTTCCGGTGCGGGTGGAGGTATGGCTGCTTATATTTTGGCCAACGCAGGCGTTAAAGTTTGCCTGTTAGAAGCAGGGGCCTTATTCGATCCTAAAAAAAATGTTACCCAGTTTAAATGGCCCTACGAATCGCCACGCCGCGGTTCCAGCACAAAATACCGCCCGTTTGGCGATTTTGATGCCTGCTATGGCGGATGGGACATTGACGGAGAACCCTATACCAAAGCATCCGGAACGGAATGGGACTGGTTCAGGGCGCGTATGATGGGCGGGCGCACCAATCACTGGGGAAGGATATCGCTGCGTTTTGGTCCTAAAGATTTTAAAAGAAGAAGCATTGACGGATTGGGAGAAGATTGGCCTATAGGCTATGAAGATATTAAGCCTTTTTATGACAGGGTAGATAAATTAATCGGTGTATTTGGTACCAATGAGGGATTGGAGAATGATCCTGACGGGTTTTTCCTGCCACCTCCCAAGCCCAGGCTGCATGAGCTTTTTATAAAAAATGCCGCTGTTAGTTCAGGAGTGCCGGTAATACCCGGACGGCTTTCCATGCTTACTAAAACCGTTAATAATGAAAGGGGCGTATGCGTATATTGCGGGCAGTGCGGAAGGTCGTGCCAGTTTTATGCCGATTTTTCTTCAGGCTCCGTGCTGGTAAACCCCGCGCTTGCCACAGGTAATGTAGATGTTATTGCCAATGCCATGGCAAGAGAAGTTATTACCAACGACCAGGGATTAGCTACCGGCATATCTTATGTAAATAAAGAGGATATGAATGAATACCAGGTAAATGGCAAAGTAGTGATACTGGCTGCCAGTGCCTGCGAAACATCGAGGCTGATGCTCAATTCCAAATCTGCGCGTCATCCCAACGGACTGGCTAACTCCAGCGATGTGGTGGGAAGGTACCTGCATGACTCTACCGGCGCCGCTTTGGGGGGATATCTTCCCAAACTCTTTGGCAGAAAACGTTACAACGAAGATGGCGTAGGCGGTATGCATGTGTATTCACCCTGGTGGGGAGACAATAAAAAATTAGATTTCCCGCGCGGTTATCATATTGAATACTGGGGCGGTATGGGCATGCCTTCCTATGGCTTTGGATTTGGTATTGAAAGTCAGAACGGCGCATACGAAGTAAACGGAAAGAAAAAAGAAGCCGGAGGCTACGGCGCCTCTCTGAAAGAAGATCAGCGGTTTTTTTATGGCGCAGGCGTTGGTATGGCCGGTCGCGGCGAAGCCGTGGCAAGGCGCGACAACTATTGCGAGATAGATCCTTCGGTAGTAGATAAATATGGCATCCCTGTATTACGGTTCAATGTAAAATGGAGCGATTATGAAGTGAAGCAGGCGAAGCATATGAAAGAAACCTTTAAGGAGATCATGCACAAAATGGGCGCTGTAATTACCTGGGGTGGAAATGATGGACCGGAAAATAAATACGGGCTCGAATCGCCCGGTAAGATCATTCATGAAGGCGGCACGGCAAGAATGGGCAGCGACCCTAAAACCTCGGCGCTCAATAAATGGAACCAGGCGCACGATTGCAAAAACCTGTTCGTTGTAGACGGCGCAGCCTTCACATCGCAGGCGGATAAGAACATCACATGGACGATCCTTGCATTATCCATGCGGGCATCCGAATACATTATTGATGAATTAAAGAAACAGAATCTCTGATTGCTGTAAACATGTAAAACTATTATTCGAAAAATCTTTCAGCTATGGACAGAAGAAAATCATTAAAAATAATTGGGTTAGGCTCCCTGTCTGCCACTGTTTTATTTGATGCCTGCAAATTACCCGATAAGAAAAAGGCGGATAATGCCGCCACTTTAGCAGACTCCGGCAACACGCCCGATGCGGGGCCCGACAGGCAGCCCGAAGAAATAGCGCATTACAACAACGTAGTGTCTGCTAAGTTCTTCACCGAACATGAAATGGCAACCATTGCCATACTGGCGGATATCATCATTCCCAAAGATGAAGTAAGCGGCAGCGCTACCGATGCAGGTGTTCCCGATTTTATAGAATTTATTGTAAAAGATATGCCCGGTCACCAGGTGCCCATGCGCGGCGGACTGCGCTGGATAGACAGGCAGTGCTATCAGCGTTTCCAGAAAAACTTTAAGGATAGCGACCAGGCGCAGCGTATGCAGGTAGTGGATGATATTGCCTGGCCAAAAAAAGCGAAGCCGGAAATGTCGCAGGGTGTTTCTTTTTTTACACTGATGCGTAATCTTACCTGTACCGGTTTTTATACTTCTAAAATAGGCATTGAAGATATAGGATATCAGGGTAACCAGCCCAATCAGTGGAATGGCGTGCCCGATGATGTGCTGAAGCAGTATGGGCTGGCTTATACCGAAAAAGAATTGAAGGAGTGCATAAGTTTCATTTAATTTGCTTTCATCAAAAGTCTTTCCTTATGAATAAACATTTACTTGTAGCATGTGTAGTGTGCGGGATATTACTAACGGGATGCAGTAAACGATATAACCCCGCCAGCACCCCTTTCGCCATTTACCATCCCATATCAGAAGAAAGCGTTCGTAAGCTGGAGAAGGGGGTAACCACTCCGGGCGAAACAGTGCGGCTTTTCGGAGAGCCTACTAAAAAAAACATAAGCGACAAAGGCGAACGGTATGTATATGGCTATCTGGGTGATACCTTAACCATAACTTTCGACAGCAACCAAACGGCAGGCAGCTTTTTATACCGGCCTGCCATATTTGAACCCGTTGAAGGCAATACAGATTATAACAATAAAAAGATCAATACCGGTAAGTTAAAAAAAATACAGGTATATAATACCACGCGGTACGATTTGGAGCGCTGGTTCAGAAAACCCAGTAAAAAAGAGCAGAACAGCGACCGGTACCGGTATACGTTTATCCGTAAAAACGGAACCTTAGTGGTGTATACGCTCGCTAACTATGAAGAACGGGTACTCAGCTACACTTTTACGCCAGCCCCATAAAATGTGTTTGATATTTCAAATCAGAAATCAAAAAATCAGCAATCATATATGAAGGCATACCTTTTATTCTTTCTTTCTCTTTGTGCCACACCTGTATTATATTCCCAGCAACCCGGAAAAGTAATTGAGGAAGCTTCCGTTTCCAGTACTATTTTGGGCAGGGATGTTAGCTATACGGTATACCTGCCTGCTGATTATGAGCATTCGCAAAGAACTTACCCTGTAGTATACCTGCTGCACGGATATACCGACGACAATACCGGGTGGCTGCAGTTTGGCGAAATAAACCGTTATGCCGATAAGGCTATTGCCGAAGGAACGATACCACCTATGATCATTATTATGCCCGATGCAGATTCGAGCTGGTATATTAATGCGTATGATGGGAAAGAAAAGTACGAAGACTTCTTTATTCAGGAATTTATTCCCGCCATTGAAAAAACCTACCGCATAAAATCACAAAAGAAATACCGCGCTGTTGCCGGGCTTTCCATGGGCGGCTACGGATCGCTGCTATATGCTTTAAAATATCCCGAATATTTTGTGGCCACAGCACCTTTAAGCGCCGCGGTTTTCAGCGACGATGAAATGATAAACATGCCTGATGCGCAATGGGATCGTACGTTTGGACAATTGTATGGGCGCGGTTTGAAAGGGAAGGCAAGATTAAGCAAAGCATGGTACGACAATTCGGCGTTATCCATTATTGAAAAAAAGTCGGGGGCAGAACTCAATAAAGTACGCTACTGGATAGATTGCGGCGATGATGATTTTCTGGCTAAAGGAAATGCTTTATTGCATATTGCCCTGCGTTCCAAATTAGTAGCGCATGAATACCGCGTACGCGATGGCGCGCATAGCTGGACCTACTGGCGCACCGGCATTACCGATGCGCTGGCTTTCATAGGCGACAGCTTCCGGCAGAAATAGAGATTGCAGGGGTTCCCGGGCTATTTATTTCATTGCTTTGAGCATTCTTTCCGTGCTTTGTGATTATACAATTAACGATTCCCGAACATTGTATGCGCTATATTTGAAGCATGGCCTGGTATATATCACCATTAGTTTTTCTCTTTCTTATTTTCCGTTCATATAACGGCAGCAATGATTTCCTGAAAATACAAATGAGCGGTAGCGCCCAGGGTACTACATGGCATATTACTTATTATGCAAAGGACAGCATAGTGAGGAAAATACAGGTAGACAGCATTTTAACCCGTATAGACAGCTCCCTTTCCATATATAAACCCTTCTCGCTGATCAGCAGGTTTAACGCGTCGAAAAAAGGAATTGCTATTGATGAACATTTTGCCGCTGTGGTCAGTAAATCCATAGAAGCCTGGCAACAATCGGAAGGGCTGTTCGACATTACCGTACAACCATTGGTACAGGCCTGGGGCTTCAGCGCCAAACCTGTAAAAAAATATCCCGACTCTGCAAAGGTTCACGCGTTGCTTCAATGCATTGGAACGGATAAAATAAAATTAGAAGGCAACCGGCTCATCAAAACAAAATCCTGCATTACTATTGATGTTGACGGCATCGCACAGGGTTACAGCGTGGATGTTGTTGCGGATTTCCTGGAACAACAGCATATTACCGATTATATAGTGGAAATAGGCGGTGAGATCAGGGTTAAAGGCAGGAAGAAACCGGGCGGCGAAAAAATGAGCATCGGCATTGAAGCGCCTGGCGACTATGGATTTGAAGCTCCTGTAATACAAAAGATCATTACCATTAACGAAGGCGCGGTTACTACTTCCGGTAACTACCGGAAATTTCATGAAAGCAATGGGGAAAAATTCAGTCATACCATAGATACCCGCACAGGTTATCCCACCAGGAACAACCTGATCAGCGTTACTGTTTTCGCCAAAGATGCTATTACTGCGGATGCCTATGATAATGTACTGATGACAATGGGGCTCGAAAAAGCATTGATCTTTACGGAACAGAGAGAAGACCTTGCGGCATATTTTATTTACAAAACACCAGGCGGAGCTATTGCTGATACCGCCAGCAGCAGGTTTTACGGGCTTTTTGTGAGGGGGGAGGAGAAAGGTGAGAAGTGAGAAGTGAGTGTACTGTGGCTAATTGCTGATAGCTAACGGCTGCCAGTCTCCTTCGAATTTCGTCCCGCACATGCGGGATCCGGCTTGGAACCTGGAATTTATCCGCCCCGGCGGACAGGCCTGCCTGCCGGTAGGCAAGTTTGGTTCTTGCTTTTTGTGCTTTGGTGCTTTTTGCATCTTCAACACTTACTCTCCAGATCGTATCACTGGTATCGTCGGTAACCAGCAAAGAACCATCAGGCAGCATGGCCAGTCCTACCGGGCGGCCATGTACTTTTTTCCCCTCGGGCTCTATGATAAAGCCGGTAAGGAAATCTTCTTCCTTACCGGCTGGTTTTCCATTCTCAAAAGGTATAAAAATAACTTTGTAGCCCGCCAGTACCGACCGGTTCCAGGAACCATGCTGCGCAATAAAAGCACCGTTCCGGTATTTTGCGGGGAACTGTTTACCTGTATAAAAAAGCAGTCCGAGCGATGCGGTATGGGAACCTAAAGCCACATCCGGAACGATGCCTTTCTCAACCAGATCCGGCCGCTGGTCTTTCGCTTCAATGCGGGGATCGATATGTTGTCCGAAATAAGCATACGGCCAGCCGTAAAACCCACCGCTTTTTACACTTGTTATATAATCGGGTACCAGGTTGTCGCCCAATTCATCTCTTTCATTAACTGCAGTCCATAATGTTTGCGTACCCGGCGCCCAGTCCATGCCCACCGGGTTGCGCAGTCCGCTTGCATATACTTTAAGTCCTGACCCATCGGGATTAATTTCCCATATCCTCGCCTTATCTTTATCTTCCTCCAGTCCGTTTTCTGCTACATTGCTGCCGGAACCGATAGCAATATATATCTTGCTCCCTTTGCCGTTGGCAATAATATTCCTTGTCCAGTGCCTGTTGTTTTTTCCGGCAGGCAAATCAATGATCTTTTCCCCTGCGGCATTTATCTTTAGCTGTCCTTTTTCGTAGGGAAATTTCCACAACGCATCTGTATTGGCTACATACAATTTATTTTTCAGCAACAACATGCCAAAGGGTTGGTTCAGACCGCTTAGAAATACTTCCCTGACATCAGGTTTTCCATCTTTATCTGTATCCCTTAAAATGGTAATGCGGTTAGCGCTTTTTCGCATGTCGTTCGATTTACTGGCGCCAATAATTACTGCACCAGCCTTTTCAAGCAAACCATGCTCTGTATTGGATTCAGCCACCAGCACATCACCATTGGGCAATACATACATCCACCGTGGATTTTGCAGGCTTTCTGCATACCGGCTTACCGCAAATCCTTCCGGTGCTACGGGCATTTCTGTTTTATTCCATCCTACCACATTGCTGAAATGCATGACCGATTTGGTGGCGTATGGTTCAGGCAGTGAATCTACAGGTTTTACAGGCGTGGCTTCGTTTACAGCGATTTGTTGTTTAAGCGTGGTACAACCGCCAAGAAAAAAGATACAAAGGAGATAAGATTTTATACTTTTCATATCCATTCACATTATGCTTTGAGTACAATAATATATTATAAAAATTCATGCCTGTCTGAATTTGTCGGGAAATAAGCGTAAACAGCCATTGTGTAACCCATAAATGCATAAACAAATGATTCTCTGAATGCTTATGGGTAATATTCTGCGCAGCATGTGCATTTAATACCACAAAGAAGATATAAAGAAAGTGGAAAGATTAAATACAATATTATTTCTTTGCTGTTTTGCTCCCGGAGGCTTTCTTTTTCTTTGCAACGGTTTTAGTGGCAGATTTCTTTTTCGGTACTTTGGCGCCTTCTTCGCGGGCTTCCGAAAGTGCTATGGCAACAGCCTGTTTGGGATTGGTAACCTTTTTCCCACTTTTACCGCTTACTAATTTCCCCTCCTTCATTTCATGCATAGCGCTTGCTACTTTTTCCTGCGCTTTTTTGGAATACCTTGCCATAACTTCATTATTTAGTACTAATAAATAAGGTAATTATCGTGCCAGATCACATTTTCATTAAGGCAGGGTATAAACGCAAATAGATTTCAAAAGCCATGGGATATCTGCCATACAAATCATACAGCTTCTTATCCGTTTTATATACCGTGAACTGTGTGCCGCCGGCTACGATAAGTTTATTAATATTCAGCAAATCGTAATTAACACCGGCGGTAAAAGCATGCACCGGAAAAATGGCGTCATGCCCGTATATGGCGTCATCTAATACCAGTTCCTCAACTGACTTTTGCACATATTCATACCTCCCGTATAATGCCAGTTTACTTTTGCCCCATGACCCTTCTAACAAAAAAGCGCGCTCCGCATCATGGTTTTTACTTTTGTTTCTGCCCCAAACCGCAGTAGCATTCAACCACCCGTTCTGCGCTAACGGCAAACTGTATACGGCGGATGCGGTAGTTCTGTTAACATCTTTATTTATATGCAGGGGTTCCGGTTCGTTAACAAAAGCATGCGACACCTGCAGTGCCCAGTTACCGGAAGGGTTATACGATAGCCTGCCGCTCCAGCTATCGAACCGGGGCTTATCAAAATCATAGCGGTTTTCACCGGGCTCCCTTCCTGTAAAAGACGAACCTTCTATTTTAAATTCACCCAAACGCATACCAACAGTTGCCACACCAAAAGTAATATGCGTTGCATCTGTCCAGTGATGAGAAAGCGGAGCATCCGGATTATATAACGCAGATGGGCGATGCATGAAGGCAACGGGACCCAATGCCGGCTCACCCGGATAGCCTAAATAAGCGAATACATCGGCTTGTTGTGAAAGGGCATAGGTATAGCCCACAGACAATTCCGAAAACAGGTCGTGCGGATGCTGGCGGTCAACCAAAGGTTTTCCCTTATAACTTTCACCACTTTGAAATAATAAAGGATAACCCGATCCTCCGGCAATCAGCTCATCAAGGGAAAGCATGGCGCTGAAACGGAACAATCCTTTGTTACCCACTTTTCTTTGTCCCATGAACATCATCCAGTTGGGGGCGTCAAACTTACTGCCGCCTCTTGAACCGCTCTTGCTGATATCCTGGTTGTTATAACGCAAAAAAATATTACCATGCAGCATGTACATCCATTTGGGGGAATGATACATTACGCCATACATAGGCGATGCATCGGGCAGCCAGCCTGTACCTGAGCCATTGCGGCTCATGGGCAGGTTTAAAGAAAAAGCATGGCTCATATTACCCATATCATGCTGCATGTGATGCTGATGAGGCAGAATAGTATCGTTTGCCGTATGCATAATATCGGCGGCGGGCATATGGTGTTCATGCTGTGCGTTGGCGCCAGCTGAAGCGAGTAATCCTGCTAAAAAAAGAAGATTTTTCATACTCATTTTTTACAGCATATACATGGTACTGCGGATGCTGACTATATTTCACGCAAAATTCAATCCATAATATGGCGCCGCTGTTATATAATTATGGAAAGGATGTACATCATTCCGGCGATTGACGCATCCGGCAGGCGGGGAAAGATCAATGCACGATCAGCTCGCTTTTCAGTACAATATTTTCATACGGTAAAGCGCCTTCGGGTGATTTGGTATTGAGCAGCTTAAATAATAATTCCGTTGCCCTGCTGCCCTGCTCATAGGGAAATTGTTCTACAGAAGCTATAGGAGGGAAATCAAGATAACTGATGATGGGCCAGTTAGCGTAGCTTACCACGCTGATATCTTTATTGATCTTCAGCTTTTTCTTTTTAGCGTATTGAATCGTATCCAGCGCAACATTATCGTTAAAAGCCAGTATGGCCGTTGGCCGGTTTTTAAGTGACAATAATTTTTCTATTGCCCGCTCCGTACTTTCTTTGGAAAGGTCGGTAGTTGCGATCAATGATTCATTGACGGGTATTTTTTTCTTTTTATGCGCTTCGTAATATCCCTCCAGCCTTTCGTTCTTAATATTTAAAGATAACGGCCCCTGTATATAACCTACCCGCTGATGTCCCCTGCCGAACAAAAACGCTACAGCTTCAACTGTACTGTAATACAAGCTGCACCATACCGAATGAATATTGGGCACATTGGGTACGCGGTCAAAAAAAACAACAGGTATATTGTACTTGTCTAACTGCTCAAAATGTTCAATGCTGTTGGTTTGTTTTGAAATAGAAACCAGCACCCCGTCAACCCGGTGCTTACGCATGGTTTCCACGATCTGCTGCTCCCTGTCGAGCAGGTCGTGCGATTGCCCGATCAGCACATTGTAATTGCTTTTAAAGGCGGTATCCTCTACACCGCTTATAGCGGAAGAAAAATACTCCTCGCGCAGGTTGGGAAGGATAAGCCCGAGCGTGAACGTTTTGCCCTGCTTGAACTGAATAGCCGTTTGGTTAGGCTCATAATTTATTTCCTTTGCCAGCTTTTGCACCTGCATTTTAGTGCGCAGCCCTATGCTGGGGTGATCATGCAAAGCCCGTGAAACCGTTGAAACAGAAATGTTGAGCTTTTTTGCGATCTCTTTTATTGTAGGTACCTTTTTCTCCATACGGATAGCTAAGATAACAGCATATTTTTGGGTATCAAAAACAATCATGCAATCGTTTGCCCCGTTTCTTTTCCATTTATTCCTGTAGTTTTAACCTGGTTCAAATTTACAGTTATGAAAAAATGGTTAATGATATTGCCGGCAGCGTTCTGCACCTTCCTGCTCTTTGGGCAGGATAAAAGCTACAGCACGGAAGACAATCGTTATTTTACCGAAGCCGCAATCCGGCTTTCGCCACCTGATGAAAGCTGGCAAACGCTGCAACAGCCTGTAATGGTAAGTTTCGCCAACAGCAATACCAGGTATGCCAAAGAGAAAGTTCCGTTTACAGCCGTTCAGCAAAGCTGGAACGCTGCGGCATGGAAAGGAGAAAAAGTGCACACACAACTGCTGGTATGGACAAACGAGCCTGTAACGCAGTTAACTTATACACTTAGCAACCTGGTAAATGCAAAAAAGCAAACCATTCCGGCTCCGAATATCAAAGCCGGCTTTATCCGCTATGTAATTACAGATGAATTTGCCGGCGGCTGCGGTTACCGTAAACCTGCCGATTTCGATTCCTCGCTGGCGGCAGATGCCATAGATATCATATCTTCCATGCCGGTTGACGCCCGCACTGTTCAGCCCATATGGCTGAGCATTCACGTTCCGCAGAACGCCCGGCCCGGAAACTATAAAGGAAGCATTACGGTTAAAGCAGATAAAAGCTATACGTTATATTATACCGTTAAAGTAATTGACCGCGTATTACCAACACCGGATAAATGGACATTTGATCTTGATCTCTGGCAGCACCCGGCCGCAATTGCAAGAGTACACGATGTGCCCCTGTGGAGCGATAAACACTTTGATCTGATGAAGCCTTATTACACCTTATTAGCCGGTGCGGGTCAAAAAAATATTACGGCAAGCATTATGGACGAACCGTGGGGACATCAAACCTATGACGATTTTCCAGGCCTGATTAAATGGACAAAACACAAAGACGGTTCATGGGTATACGATTACAGCCTGTTTGATAAATATGTTGCTTTTGTGATGAGCTGCGGCATTAACAAACGCATCAACTGTTATACGATGGTGCCCTGGGCTTTGTCGTTCCGCTATTTTGATGAAGCAGCAGGTAAAGACACCATGCTTAAAGCACCTATTGGCTCGGTTGAATATACCGCGCACTGGACAAGCATGCTGAAGGATTTCACACAGCACTTAAAGCACAAAGGCTGGTTTGATATTACCACTATTGCTATGGATGAACGCCCCATGAAAGATATGCAGGTAGTGATCGCCTTGCTTAAAAGCATTGATCCGGGATGGAAGATCGCGCTTGCCGGCAACTATCATCCCGAAATAGAAAAAGACATATACGACTATTGCCTGGCCTCTAACCTGCAGTTTGATGAAGCCGTGCTGAAAGAACGCATAGCCGAGGGCAAGCCCAGCACGTATTACACCTGCTGCACCGAAAATTATCCCAACGGATTTACCTTCTCTCCTCCGGCCGAGCATGTATGGCTTGGCTGGTATGCGGCGGCAAAAGGTTTTACAGGTTACCTCCGCTGGGCTTATAACAGTTGGGTAGCAGATCCGCTCAGGGATTCGCGCTTCCGGAGCTGGCCCGCAGGCGATACGTACCAGGTGTACCCCGGTCCGCGTACCTCCGTACGTTTTGAAAAGCTCATTGAAGGCATCCAGGATTTTGAAAAGATAAAGCTGCTGCAAAAAGAATTTACCGTAAAAGGAAATACGCGGTCATTACAAAAATTAGATAACGTTTTACAACCTTTTGCCATTGAAAAACTAAAGACCATACCCGCGGAAGATATGGTGCGGCAGGCAAAGAAAATATTAAATGAATGATCACCGACTGCAAAATAGCCGGAATAAAAAACCATGCTACCATTAACCGGTAAATAGAAATAGCCTTATCTTTCAACCTGTATTTAATACTCATTTTCTTACTTCATAAGTGGAATCTCATGCACCGTTCGTTCCTGTTCCTTTTTACGCTTGCGGCAATATTGCCAGGCGTTTCCGGCCTTGCCCAAACAAGCGCGTCTTATTACAATGAACCCTACCGCCCGCAATTCCATTTTACCGCGGAAAAAAACTGGCTGAACGACCCGAACGGACTGGTATATTATAAAGGGGAATACCATCTTTTTTACCAGTATAACCCTTATGGCAAAGGCTGGGGCAATATGCACTGGGGGCATGCCGTAAGCAATGATATGCTGCACTGGAAACACCGGCCCTTAGCTGTTTACCCGTTAGAAGGAACACCCGGTAATTATACCTGTCCCGCGTTTTCGGGAAGCGCGGTGGTAGACTGGAATAATACTTCGGGCTTACAAAAAGGGAATGAAAAAACGATTGTACTTATCTATACCGCAATGCACTGCGGGCAGCGGCTGGTATACAGCAATGACGCCGGCAAAACCTGGCAAACCTATCCCAACCCGGTTATACCGGTTATGAAAAACGGAACGATGGATGAACGCGACCCTAAAGTTTTCTGGCATGAGCCGGCAAAAAAATGGGTAATGGTTTTATATATCGGTCCCGACAAAGATGAAAAGGGAAGAGGTATTGCCATATATAATTCAACCAACTTATTACAGTGGGAACAAAAAAGTTTTATTAAAGGAATGTATGAATGCCCCGACCTGTTTGAACTTGCCGTGGATGGTAATCCCGCAGAAAAAAAATGGGTGCTGCATGGAGCAGACGGTGGCTACTTTGTTGGCAGCTTTAACGGCAGCACCTTTACGCCTGAAACGGAAAAGATAAAGATGGATGTGGGTAATAATTTTTACGCCGCGCAATCTTACAGCGATATTCCGGCGGCAGACGGCAGGCGTATTCAAATTGCGTGGATGAATGGCGGCACGTATCCCGATGCACCGTTTAACCAGCAAATGGCTTTTCCCTGTGTGCTTACTTTAAAAAGATTTCCGGAAGGACTGCGTGTTTGCAGGAACCCGGTGGTGGAAATAGAAAATATTTACGGGGAGAAATTTTCAGTAACAAACAGGCAGGTGCAACCCGGCTCAAATATATTATCTGCCGTAAAAGGAGACGCGCTGGATATACAGGCCGTAATAGAACCCGGAACGGCAGCGGCATTTGGCTTTGTGATCCGCAAAGGCAATTCCGAAACAAGCGGTACTCCTGTGCGTTATGATGCACAAAACAAAAAGCTAAGCGTATTGGGAAAGACTGTTGACCTTGAACCGGTGAATGGAAAAATTGAATTACGTATACTGGCAGACAGGGCTTCCTTAGAAGTATTTGCCAATGGTGGCAAAATATCGTTATCCGGTTGCTTTATACCGGTATATACATTCAATGACCTGGAATTTTACAGCGAAGGAGGAAATGTAAAAGTGGAAAGCATGGAAGTATATAAGCTGAAATCTGCCTGGCAACAATAATAAGCATCACTAATATTTACCTGAATACGTAAACATGAAAAAGATTTTTTTTATTGTCTCCATTTGCGCCCTCTTTAGCATGTCCTGTAATACAGTTGCAAAGCAGGAAAAAGCGCCTGAAGCTATTGGCCCGGTTCCTACCGCGCAGCAGCTTGCCTGGCACGACCTGGAATTTTACTGGTTCATTCACTTTGGGCCCAATACGTTCACAAATAAGGAATGGGGGCATGGAGATGAGCCTGCAGATGCATTTAACCCTACCGCCCTCGACTGTAATCAATGGGCAACCATTGCCAAACAATCCGGCGCCAAAGGAATTATTTTAACTGCCAAGCACCACGATGGCTTTTGCTTATGGCCGAGCAAATATTCAAAACATACCGTACGCGAAAGCAAATGGGAGAATGGCAAAGGCGATGTGGTAAAGGCATTGTCGGAAGCCTGCAAAGCCAACGGCTTGTTATTTGGCATTTATCTTTCGCCCTGGGATCGTAACCACCCGGAATATGGCACGCCCGAATACAATGATGTGTATGTAAATACAATGGCTGAGGTAACAACGCAGTACGGTCCATTATTTGAGTTTTGGTGGGACGGCGCTAACGGCGAAGGCCCCAACGGCAAAAAACAGGTGTATGATTTTGCCCGGTTTGAAAAAGAAATCAAAAAGCTGGCGCCTGATGCGGTAGTGTTCAGTGACATTGGCCCCGATATTCGCTGGGTAGGTAATGAAAGCGGCATAGCGGGTAAAACCAACTGGAACCTTTTAGATACCGCGGGATTTACAAGAGGCGCCGGGGCTCCATCGCAGGACACCCTGAACCAGGGCAACGTGAATGGTAAAAACTGGATCCCCGCAGAATGTGATGTGAGTATCCGGCCGGGATGGTTCTATCACGCCGAAGAAGACGACAAAGTAAAAACGCCGGAGCAACTGTTTGACCTCTACCTCAAATCGGTTGGACGCGGCTCCTCTTTTTTATTGAATGTTCCGCCCGACAGAAGAGGGCTGATACATCCTAATGATTCAGCAGCGCTGGCAGGATTTAAAAAATACCGCGATGAAAGCTTTGCCGATAATCTTTTCAAAAATATAAGCGTCCGGTATACGAATGCCGCAGGTGAACCGGTTACCATACATTTTGACAATGGCTTTGCGAAGGATTATATTAATGCCGGAGGCGATAAAAATATTATTACCATTGATCCGGGCAAAGCAGAAACGATCAATTGTATTTTGCTGAAGGAATACATTGCATTAGGACAAAGTATAAAACAATTCAAATGCCTGCTGAAAAATGGAGAAGAAACGGTTAAAACCATTGAGGGCACAACCATCGGGCATAAGCGGCTGCTTACTTTTGATGCTACTGCCGTAACCTCGGTTGACATTGTAATTGAGGATACCAAAGGAAATGCATTGATAAGTGATATTGCCGCTTACCGGATACCCGGGCAGTTGGTAGAAAAGTGAGAGGTGAGACGTGAAAGATGTTGCAGGTTACAGGGCCCATGTTACAAGGAAATACCCCTGCACCTGTAACTTGAGACCTGGAACTCCTATAGCTACCCCGACAGTAGTATTAAGCACCATTGTTTAAAACAGCATTATGAATGATACCGCGGACAAAAAAAATCTTTCGTGGTTTAACCGGCTGCATATTGCTTATAAAATAATGATTTGCGCCGTTATAGCAACAGGTTTATCGTGGCTGATCCCTTTTCCGCATACGCATTTGGCCGCTTTGTCGCATATAATGCTGGGATGGGATGGTTTTTGTTTTCTACTGCTTTTGTTTTACTGGCACTCCTTTTTCACTACACCACAACTTCATATACGCAAACAGGCTGCTAAGGAGGACCCAAGCCGTACCGTTATTTTTTTCATCATTCTCATTTCAACTTTCGTGAGCATGCTGGCGGTTATACTATTGCTTACCACCAAAAAGCAGGAGCCGGTTGCAAAAGAGCTGCATTTACCCATTGCCATAACCGCAATGATTTTATCGTGGGCGCTGGTGCATACGGTTTTTGCCGTACGATATGCACATCTGTATTACAGCAATCATATATCGCATTCACAAACGCATGCCGGCGGAATGGATTTCCCGGAAGAAGACAAACCGGATTTTCTTGATTTCGCCTATTTTTCCTTTGTACTGGGTATGACTTTTCAGGTATCCGATGTTTCGGTAACATCCAAAAAAATAAGACGGTGGGCCCTGTGGCATGGGCTGATCGCATTTGGCTACAACACTGTTATAGTGGCGCTTACGATCAATATTATAGCAGGATTGGGCGAGTGAGTGCCCCGGGTTTGAGGTTTAATCGCCCTGTTTGCTTTAACCCCTTCGCCTCCCGGCAGTTAATATTGTGACAAGATTGGCAAGATCGCTGCTTGTTCCTGCATATATTTAACATATCTTCATATCATCCCGTAAAATAAAAACACAATTCAATTAATGTCCAAAGTATTATTCAACAACAAAAACGCCGTATTTTTCTCATCACTTAAAGCATCTGTAGACGATTATTTTAAACAAAGAAATCTAAGAAAAACAGGCAACTGGTTACTATATACTAAAACACTAACCCTCATACCTGCAGCCGTTGCCATATATATCGTTCTTCTTTTTGTTTCCATGCCCTTAATACTAACTATTGTTTTGGGCGGTGCATTAGGTTTTTTAATGGCCTGCATCGGGTTTAATGTAATGCACGATGCCAACCACGGAAGCTACTCCAGCAAAAAATGGGTAAACAGCACGCTCGGACTTTCCATCAATGCCCTTGGCGGAAATAATTTCATATGGAAACAAAAGCACAATATCATCCACCATACGTATACCAATGTGGACGGGGTAGATGATGATATCGCAAAAAGCCCTTTTATACGCATGTGCAGAACGCAGGTATGGAAGCCGATGCATAAAATCCAGCATCTGTACACCCCCCTGTTATACTCCATAAGCTCATTGATATGGATCCTTTTCCAGGATTTTGAAAAATATTTTAAAAGAAAAGTAAACAACAGTCCTTTAGGTAAAATGTCGGGAAACGATCATTTCGTTTTTTGGTTCAGCAAGCTGATGTATGTATTATTTTATATTGCTTTGCCTGTTCTTCTGATGGGCTGGCAGGGCTGGCTGGTATTTTTCTTAAGCATGCATATAGGTCTTGGATTTGTGCTCGCCATTGTATTCCAGTTAGCGCATGTGGTGGAAGAAACCGAATTTGAAGTGGCTGGCATTCATGAAACAAAAATGATAGAAAATGAATGGGCGGTGCACCAGGTAAAAACCACGGCCAACTTCTCTCCCGGTAATAAAATTGTTTCCTGGTTTGCCGGCGGGTTGAATTACCAGATAGAGCATCACCTGTTTCCCCGCATCAGCCATGTGCATTACCCGGCCTTAAGTAAAATTGTTGAAGAAAAATGTAAAGCTTTCAATTTACCTTATAACAGTATTCCTACTATGGGACGGGCTGTATATTCGCACTTTCGCTTTATCAGGGAATTGGGTCAAAAAGCGTAGCAGGTCTTCAGTTACCCAATACCGTAAGTGATATGCGTTTACTGCTTTTTTGCAAACCGCATCATCGGCACTTCATCCATCATAAACGTAAGGGTGCTATCCTGTACGGTATAAGCATTAATCTTTTTCAGTGTTTCTATGAATACCGGCTCCCCGCTGCCGGGGCAAAACATCTTTGTTAAAGCCATATGATCAGAGAAGCTTATGCTCCTGTTATCTGCCCTTAGTTTTCCGCTGAAAGCATTGCAGCTTGTATTTCCACCAAAACTGCTGTCGGAAGTACTAAAAGTGATCACCGGCTTCCTGTCGGGATATAATCCCTGGAAAGCGATCCGGGGACCCGATATGTATTCCAGTTCCCACGTGCCATTAAGTTTTTCAATACCGGAATTATCCGTTTGCCTGCTTTGGGTGTTATTTACATTAGCGCTTTTACAGGCGGCTAAGAGTATAAAAGAACCTAAAGCCAATATCATTACTTGTTTCATAAAACAATTTTTTTTGTCTGGTTATATACAAACAGCAGGAGCGTCATAAATATACGCTGTTCGTGGCTGAATATCAACAGTTCCTTCCTGAATACCACGTCACTTTCACAATTAACCTCAACACAATAATGCACAGTTTGATGCAAGTAACCGGTATAAAAAAAGGAAAGGACTCATCGTTTTTTCATATGGCAATAAAAGAAATTACCATTAAGCTTAAGTAATTAAACATTCATGCCGCTGATTACATAAAATCGTTATTTTTCAGGATGAATAAAATGCTTTCCTGCTTCAGTTTACTGCTGCTTCCTGCATTACTTTTGGCACAGCCGGCGCCGCAACACGATCTCCACTTTAAACAGCTTGCCACCGTTTGGGATGAAGCCATTCCGCTGGGCAATGCTACCGTTGGTGCGCTGGTATGGCAGAAAGGAGATCATTTGCGCTTTTCATTAGACAGGTCGGATATCTGGGACATGCGCCCCCTGAAAGGATTGCACCGGAAAGAGTTCAGCTACCAGTGGATAGAAGAGCAGGTAAATAAAAAAGATTATAAACCCGTACAGGAATATTTTGATGCGCCTTACGACAGGGAACCGGCGCCTTCCAAAATTCCGGCCGGCGCGCTGGAGTTCAATATACCGGCCGATAGAAAAGTAAAGTCTGTACGGCTGATACTGGCCAACGCGGTATGTGAAGTGCAATGGGAAAATGGCATGCTGTTACAAACTTTTGTGCATGCCAGCCAACCTGTTGGATGGTTCCGCTTCGAAAACGTTTCAGAAAATATACAGCCCCAGCTTATCGCCCCTCCTTACCAGTCTGATATAAAAGAAGGCGGCGAAGTAAATTCACTCGTAGGCGATGACCTCGCCCGGTTAGGATACCAGCAGGGCACCATGCAACAACAGGGTAACAGCATTACCTACAAACAGGAAGGATGGGGCGGTTTTGTATATCAGATCAGCGTACAATGGAAAAAAATAAATGCTGCTACTATTGAAGGCGTATGGAGTGTTTCGTCACAATACCCTGATACAAAAATAAATGCTGTTGCTCCGGCAGTAGTGAACAGTGCTGTACAAAGAGGAATGGTACAGGATTATGCAACCCATATGAGCTGGTGGAAAGACTTTTGGAGTAAATCTGCCATTCGTGTGCCCGATCTCCTGCTGGAAAAGCAATGGTATCTTGAACAGTATAAATTCGGATCAGCCGCAAGACGGGGAGCGCCACCTATCTCTTTACAGGCGGTGTGGACGGCGGATAACGGAAGAATACCACCATGGAAAGGCGATTTTCACCACGACCTGAATACCCAACTGAGCTACTGGCCCGCTTACAGTGCCAACCATATGGAGGAAGCTCTGGGCTACCTCGATCACTTAGATGAGAACAAAGCGAACTATAAGCGCTACACAAAATTATTTTTCGGTAAGGAAGGATTAGCGGTACCGGGCGTAACTACCTTAGATGGAACAGAAATGGGAGGCTGGACGCAATATTCGCTTTCGCCAACCGTATCTTCCTGGCTGGCACATCACTACTACCTGCAATGGAAGTATAGTATGGATAAATCATTTCTTAAGAACCGCGCTTACCCCTGGCTGAAAGAAACCTGCACATTCCTGGCAAGCATAACAGTTAAGGATGAAAAAGGATTAAGAAAACTGCCGCTCAGCTCCAGCCCGGAAATAAACGATAACCGCATGGAGGCCTGGTTTCATCAAAATACCAACTACGACCTGGCATTGATGAAGTTCAGTTTTACCGCAGCAGCAGAGATGGCGCGTGCCTTAGGACTACCGAATGAAGCGGCCCGCTGGGAAAAAACACTTTCCGAATTCGGAGACTATTCCATTACGGCCAATGATGAGCTGATGTTTGCTCCCACCCTGCCCTACAATGAATCGCACCGGCATTTTTCGCATCTTATGGCCATTCATCCTTTAGGTTTGATTAAATGGGAGGATGGTGAAAAAGCGCAATCTGTCATTAAAAATACAATAGCGCTGCTTGAAAAGATAGGGCCGGATTACTGGTGCGGATATTCTTACTCCTGGCTTGGAAATATAAAGGCAAGGGCTAAAGACGGGGAAGGCGCGGCAAATTCGTTACAGATCTTTGCTAAAGCATTTTGCCTCCCCAATAGCTTTCATGTAAATGGCGATCAAACCAAATCGGGCTATTCCAAATTCACCTACCGGCCTTTTACGCTGGAAGGCAATTTCGCTTTCGCTGCCGGGATGCAGGAAATGTTATTACAGAGCTATGCAGGATTTATTGAAATTATGCCCGCTGTTCCGGAGAGCTGGAAAGACATTTCCTTTCAGCAACTCAGGGCCGAAGGCGCTTTTTTAGTGGATGCCCGGAAGGAAAACGGAAAGATAAAGGAGATAAAGATCGTTGCGGAAAAAGGAGGACAAACGAAGCTGAAGCTCCCTTTCGAACAATGGAAGATCGTATCCGCCAAAGGCATAACTACAGGCAAAGCGGTTAATGGATTTATTGAGCTGACCTGTAAAGCAGGAGGAGTTATTGTTTTGAAGAATGATCAGGAATAAATATAAAGCACCAAATAACAAATAGCAAGAACCAAATAAAAATTCAAATACAAATCCGAAGATAAAAAATCCGAAATCCGAAGGGGCGGTCAGCACCCGATACAAGGAGGGTCAGACCGCATCCGGAGAGCAAAGCACCAAATCACAAATAGCAAGTTCCAAATTGTGCGTGCCTAAAATAGGTTGACATTTTTATAAATGTTCAAAAAGATCGAGCT
>CALMQS010000074.1 GCA_937871285.1 uncultured Sphingobacteriales bacterium
AATTTGCCTCATCATAAGTGACTGTTTTTTGTCAACCTATTTTAGGCATGCACAACTTGAAACTTGAAACCTGAAACCTGTGACCTGAAACCTCCCTACTCCTTCGTTGACAAATAATTATAATCCTTTAGCAGCGTTTCTAAAAAATCGAATGCAGGCATGGCGCTTTGAATGGCTAATACATTTTTTACGCGGTCTGAAGCATTTTCTACCATTTGCGTATGCCCGATCTTCCGGCCGGTATCTAAAATACCTTTAATGGTATTTACGTCCCTGTCGCTTAAGCGCATCACCTGCGGGAATACAGGAACATAGCTATCGCTCACTTCCATAAAGATGGTATCTTCTAAGTTTCCCTTGGGATTGGCTTTAATGAGAAGCGTTCCGGCAGCAAGATCGCCCAGCCTTTTCGATTTTTTATGCACGGCCACCAGTACCAGGTCTGCAATAAACATGAGGGTTGTTATCCACAATGCTTTTAATGCCCCGATCCATCCAAATACAATGGCGATGATAATAACAGGAACAGAAAGATCAGACGACCGGAGCAGCCAGCGGATCATGTACTGTCCCGGCGAAGCTTTTCCACCGTTATCATTCACCACCCGCAGTCCCAGTAATTTTTTTCCCACGCTTTGCCCGTTCCAAAACAATTCACAAAAAAAATGATAGGTGAATACCGGCAATAATATCATAAGCTGCAGCGCCCACAGGTCATACCCCGAAATATTGCCCGCATAATTACCTGCGGCGGAAGCATACACATTGTAGGCAATGATGATATAAAATATTTGCAGCACAAAATCAATGATCCAGGCTATCATTCTTGTATGAAAAGGAGCGCTCTCAAATTCAAGATCAATATTAAAATTGGTAGGAATAAAAATCTTACCCATAGTATGCAATAATATATATTTGGGTCAGTTCTTAAACGATGTTAAGTATTTATTTAAATTGGAGCAAATTTAATTACTGTTGCGCGAAGCCTTATTCATAAAAAAGAATAAAGACAAGTGGCTGAAAAGCCAGCACATGCCTGCGGAAGATGCCGATGAAACCGCCGTGGAGTTCACGCAACTGGTAGATGACCTGTCGTACGCCAAAACATTTTACCCGCATAGCAGGGTAACCCGGTATTTGAACGCAAGGGCATCACAGGCCTATATGAATATTTACCAGAACAGGAAAGAAGAACGCAGCCGCCTTACGGAATTCTGGAAATATACCGTACCACTTACCGTTCGCAGGCATCATGGGGTATTATTATTTTGTGCGGCACTTTTCATTACCTTCTTTATAACGGGTTTTTATTCGTCGCAGCATGATGAAACTTTTGTACGGGAAATGCTGGGCGACCGCTATGTGAATATGACGGAAGAGAACATTGAAAACGGAAAGCCCTTTGGTGTATATGCCGAAGGTGGCGCATTGCTGATGTGGCTGGGTATTATGATCAATAATCTTTTTGTGGCATTCGGCTACTTTGCACAGGGCCTCCTGCTTTGCATTCCGCTTATTATTTCCTTACTTACGGAAGGTATCCGGCTGGGCGCATTTGAACAACTGTTCTTTTCAAAAGGCCTGGGCATGCAATCTGTGCTAACTGTTTTTATTCATGGTACGCTCGAAATATCGGCTATCGTAATTGCAGGCGCTGCCGGCATTGTATTAGGCAAGGGCTGGATCTTTCCCGGAACGGGCAAAAGATCAGACGCGTTTATGCGCGGGGCAAAAGATGGCGTTATTATACTGGCAAGCCTCATCCCTGTTTTTATTGTGGCAGCTTTTTTTGAAGGATTCATCACCCGCTATTATACGATGCCCTGGTGGTTAAGCAGCTCCATCCTGCTCTTGTCTGCCGCATACATTACCTGGTATTATATTATTTATCCTGTACAATTGCAAAAGCGTTTATGGGCTAACCGCAAAATCGTATGATGTGATCCGGCGCTTCACTTATATATTTCTTTTACTTACCGGCGCTGTTTTTACTGTTGCCCCTGTTACCTGCTATGCCCAGGATACGGACGACAGTATGGTGGTGGAGAAAGACAGTATAGAAGCCATGTTAGACAGCCTGAGCGGCTACCCGCCGGATAGTGATTATAACGGAGCGGAGCAGGACACCTTATTTTTTTCCGGCAAGGAAGATCCCTCTTCATTATATGATTCATCTGTCATAAAAAGCAGGTTTGTTCCTGATTCTGTTACGCAGGCGCTGAAAGCGGACAAAGCCTTCTGGTATGCCAATAAAGACATGCAAACCCAAAAGAAAAAAACAGGGAGCCATTCATTCTGGTATAAATTATGGGACATTGTTTTTACCATGCTCCGTTCACCGGTTTTCAGGCAGTTGATGTGGCTGCTTATGCTCATCCTGTTTTCAGCCGCTGTTATATGGTTCCTTGTACAAAATAAAATGAACATATTTGGCTCGCGTAAACCTGTTGCACTATCACCGCAGCTGAAAGAAGGCGATGCGGATAATATTTTTGCGGCCAATCTGCAGGAAGCCGTTGCCGCGGCTGCAGCAGAAGGTAATTACCGTTTGGCCGTACGTTTTTCCTACCTCCATTTATTAAAGATCTTCTCACAAAACGATTTGATCCACTACACCACCGGCGCCACCAATAGCGAATACCTCGCACGGTTATATACAAAACCTTTTTATAAAGATTTCTTCCAGGTTACCCGCAGCTACGAATATGCATGGTACGGCGAAATGCCGGTAAGCAGGGAACAGTATGAAAACATTCAGCACGATTTTTCTTCACTCTACCAAAAAGCGGGGATATCCATTTGAAAAAAGCACTACCATACCTGTTGGGCGGTTTATTGCTTTTGCTGCTGTTAGCCCTGCTCACGGGAGGAAACAAAAACAATTTCGATCACCGGGTTACCCTGAATAAAAAAGACAAGACCCCTTACGGAACGTATGTAGCTTACCAGCATCTTCCTCATTTATTTCCGCAGGCGAAAATAACCATCAACAAAAAAGAGCCGGGTTATTGGGATGAGGCGGTACTGGATTATGATACCGGCCGTCAGGTGTTGATCATTGTGTGTAAAGATTTTAACGCCGGCAATGATGAGCTCACCGAATTATTTCATTTTGCAGGCAGGGGTAATGATGTGCTCATTTCATCCTACGATCTGAGCAATAATGCGCAGCGTTTTTTCCATTTAAACTTAAGTTATGCCGATGCCGGTTTCCCGGTATTTGAAAATTTTTCTGAATTAGATACCCTTGAGCTCGGACTCATGCATCCTCCTTTTTCTAAAACATATAACCGGTATGCTTATCCTGGCAGGAAATTCAATTCATGGATCAATACCTTCGACTCTTCCATGTCGTATATGCTGGGCACATCGGCCAAGAACAAGCCTTCGTTTATCCGGTTACGTGTGGGGGATGGCAATTTTTTTATTCACACCGCGCCGCTCGCATTCAGTAATTATTTTTTGCTTCATAAAAACAACATGGGCTACTACAGCCAGTTGCTCTCTGCTATGGATGCGCAGGCTTTAACCGTTATATGGGATGAATACTACCTTCACAAGCCCACGGGAAGCGCACAAAACGATCCCTCCCCTTTTCGTGTATTGATGGAACAGCCTGCTTTTCGCATGGCCCTGCTCACCGCGCTGGCGGGGTTGGTGATATATGTATTGCTCGGCATGAAAAGAAGCCAGCGTATAATACCTGTTGTTACCGCACCTAAGAATGATTCATTAGACTTTGTAAAAACCATCGGCCGCTTATACTTCCAGAAAAGAGACAATAAAAACCTCTGCCAGAAAATGAGTGTTCACTTTACGGAATATGTTCACCGTCATTTTAACATAGCCGCAGGAAGTATGGATGCGGATTTTATTTCCCGGCTTTCGCAAAAATCGGGATGCAGTGAAGATACCATTCAGTCTGTAACAAACTATATTCGCTTTATACAGGAAGCGCCTGCTGTTCACGACCGGCAGGTCACCGAATTTTATAATGTATTAGATCGCTTTTATAAAACTATATAGCATGGAAGAAAACGTATTTGAGCTACGCACCGATCTTTCGCAACTGCATGAAGCCGTTGAGCAAATGCGCAACGAGATCGGTAAGGTAATTGTTGGACAGCAGGAAATGGTGAAACTGATTATGGCAGCGCTGCTTGCCGACGGGCATGTGCTGATAGAAGGCGTTCCCGGTGTGGCAAAGACCTTAACCGCCAGGCTGGTGGCCAAATGTATAGCATTGCATTTTTCGCGCATACAATTCACTCCTGATCTTATGCCCTCCGATGTATTGGGCACTTCTGTCTTTAACCCGAAGGAAGGCGGGTTCCAGTTTAAGCGCGGCCCGGTTTTCGGTAATATTGTACTGGTGGATGAAATTAACCGGGCGCCGGCAAAAACACAGGCCGCTTTATTTGAAGTAATGGAAGAGAAGCAGGTAACGGTAGACGGATACTCGCATTCTATGGAAAAGCCTTTTATGGTGCTGGCCACGCAAAATCCCGTGGAGCAGGAAGGCACCTACCGTTTGCCTGAAGCGCAGCTGGATCGTTTTCTTTTTAAAATAACCGTTCCCTACCCTACCGAAGAAGAAGAGGTTGCCATATTGAACAGGTTTCATCAAACACCGGGAGAAGAAATAGCGGCACAGCTACATGCTGTATTATCGGCAACGCAGATCAGCGAGCTCAGGCGATTGGTAAGATTAGTATTGGTTGAAGAAAAGCTATTGCAGTTCATTGCCCGGCTGGTTACCGCTACGCGTTCGCATAAATCTATTTACCTCGGCGCCTCTCCCAGGGCTTCCTTAGCTATAATGATGTCGGCAAAAGCCACGGCAGCTATGCAGGGCCGCGACTTTGTAACGCCGGAAGACATCTTAGAAATGGCTGTGCCGGTATTGCGGCACCGTATTATTTTAACGCCCGAAAAAGAGATGGAAGGTGCAACGGAGGATGATGTAATAAAAGAAATTATTCATGCACAGGAAATACCGCGGTAACAATTGAAAAAACTGGTGGCGCTATACCGTTCCTTTATGCTTACCCGCAACGTATATTTGTTGCTGGCTGCTGTTGTGCTGCTATTTATCCTTTCTTTTTTTATCCCGGTACTGTTCAGTGCAGCCCGGTTACTCTTAATTTTGCTGACTGTTCTTGTATTGGTGGATGCTATTGCATTGTATGCAAAGCCGGAAGCATTAAGCGGCCGGCGGATCGCTGCTGATCGTTTCAGTAACGGCGACGACAACAGGATTGACCTGCAGGTTGAAAATCATTATACTTTTACCGTAAAGGTTGTGCTTATTGATGAACTGCCTTTCCAGTTCCAGCAAAGGAACTGGAAGAGAAGAGCAGTATTGAAAGGCGGACAGGAGCGCCATCTCACCTATTCCCTGCGTCCTATGCAAAGAGGTGAATATGCTTTTGGTAATATCAATGCTTTTGTAACCAGCCCGATGGCGCTGGTACAACGCCGGTATATTTTTGAACAGGAGCAGGTAATCCCCGCCTACCCGTCTTTCCAGCAACTGAAACGCTACCAGTTGATGGCGGTAAGCAACCGCCTGAATGAAACGGGTATCCGCCGCCTGCGGAAATCGGGCAGCAGCATGGAATTTGAGCAAATCAAAGAGTATGTATCCGGCGATGATAACAGGAACGTGAACTGGAAGGCTACGGCACGCAAGGGAGACCTGATGGTAAACACCTTTACGGATGAAAAAAGCCAGCATATTTATTGTCTCATAGACAAGGGCCGTAATATGAAAATGCCTTTCGAAGGCATGACACTTTTAGACTATGCCATTAACGCTTCCCTGGTACTATCCAATGTAGCTTTGCTAAAGCACGACAAAGCCGGGCTGCTTACTTTTGCCAGCCAGCCGGAAACCTTTCTGGCGGCCGATCGTAAAGGCATACAAATGGAAATGATCCTGGAAAATTTATACCGCCAGCAAACGCATTTTTCAGAAACCGATTACGAAGCGCTGTATGCACATATCCGTGGTAAAATAAAAAGCAGGGCATTGCTGATCCTCTTTACCAATTTTGAATCTATTCCCGGCTTTCAGCGCCAGTTGCCCTACCTGCGGAAGATAGCTAAACATCATTTGCTGCTGGTGGTGTTTTTTGAAAATACCGAGTTGAAAGCGCTCAGGGAAAAGCCGGCCGAAAACCTTGAAGACATTTATATCAAAACGATTGCGGGTAAGTTTGCTTTGGAAAAAAGACTGATCGTAAAAGAGCTGCAGCAGCATGGCATACTTTCGCTGCTAACCACGCCCCGGCAGGTAAGCGTAAATACCATTAATAAGTACATTGAACTGAAAGCAAGGCAGGCACTATAAGCGAGCCGAAGAAAAGCATCAAGAACCAAATAAAACACAAAATCCGAAGCCGGAAGCACGAAACTCGAAGAAATACAAAAAGAACCAAATAACAAATAACAAGAACCAAATAAATTTCAAATCCGAAACTGCAAATCCGAAAAACGGCCAAAATCCAAACCACTTGCCTGTCTCCACAGTTCCACACTTCTCACATTTTCCACATTTTCATATCCCCTGCCCATATCTTTGCTCCAAACTTTCAAGCCGCATGCAGTCTGAACAAAATAATCCGTTTGCCGAAGGAAAAGTATTGCTGATCAATAAACCATTAGGCTGGACCTCTTTTGACGTAGTGAGAAAAATACGTTCTGCTGTAAAAATAAAAAAAGTAGGTCATGCCGGAACCCTTGATCCTTTAGCCACAGGATTACTGATCGTATGTACCGGAAAATTCACTAAAAAGATAAATGAGTACATGGCAAGGGAAAAAGAATATACCGGCAGTTTCACGCTTGGGGCAACAACACCTACTTACGACCTGGAAAGCGGGCCCGAAAATTTTAAGGATTACCATCATATTACCGAAAACCAGTTGCATGAATTAACAGAACAATTTACCGGGCAAATTCAGCAGGTTCCCCCGGCACATTCCGCCATAAAGCAGGGCGGCAGGCCCGTATACGAATTGGCCCGCAAAGGCATAGCGGTAAAACTGGAACCCAGAACATTGTTCATACAAGCATTTACCATTACGGGTATTGAACTACCCAAAGTATATTTTAAGGTAGTGTGTTCCACGGGAACGTACATCCGTAGCCTGGCGAACGACTATGGCCATGCCCTGGGCTGCGGCGCTTACCTGAGCAGCTTATGCCGTACAAGAATAGGAGAGTTTACGCTCGAAGACGCCATGAGCATGGAAGCATTTCAGCAAATGGCGGAAGCGCTGAGGCCCGGGAACAATCAGTAGCCGGTAACATGCATTTAAAAAGGATATCCAATGCCAAACTGAAGCACAGGGCTTCTCATATTAGAAGTAATGAACCAGCCATCATTTTGTGGTTTTATAAATTCATCCGATGCATACAAAGGATCCTTTAACCGCCAGCCAAAGTCGAACCGTAATAAAAAAAACTTAAAATCCAACCTAAGCCCTGCACCGCCGGCCACCGCAATATCTTTATACAATCTGCCGATGTCAAACACAGCGTATTTAAATTCAGGACTGGAAGACCTTCTTACCCAAACGTTGCCGATATCGGTAAACAAAGCACCCCGCAGCCAGTAGCCATATACAGGAAAAATGTCGAACCGGTATTCAATATTTCCTTCTAACTGTATATCGGCATACCTGTCGTCAAACTTTTTCTCTACTACGCCAGGCGGATCGGTTGTAATAGTACGAACCCTGAGGGTATCATAAAAAATGCTGGAGCCGGGCCCAAGTTTACGCAATTGCCATCCCCTCATGCTGTTAGGGCCGCCGGCAAAAAACTGCCTGAAGAACGGGAGGGAAATATCTCCCTGCCGGTTTTCTGTTTTAAAGCCAAGTCCGTACCCGGCAAATGCCCTGTACGCCCACATTGATTTTGCATGCGTAACATAATGCCTGAAATCTGCGCTTACTTTTATGAAGCGGTATAATTGTCCAAGCGGTTCCCTGTTCGCTGTTTGTTTTTTAAACAGCTCACCTATCAGTAGTCCCGACTCTTCACCATACAATCTCAAAAAATTAAATACCCGCGGATTGGAAGCATTGAACCTGCGGGTATAGGTTCCGTTAATCCCCATAATAAGCCCGTTGTTATAAGAATACGAAAGCAGCGGATAGTCGCGGATCAGCTCTTCAAAACCAAGGTCAATATTATAAATACGGGTAAACTCAACATTAGGAAACCTGATCTGCCAGTTAATGTTGGCTCTTTTCTGAAATTCATAACCGAGATAAGCATTAATCGTATTGATCTTATAATATTTATACCGGTCTATATACGACCCGTCTAAGTTCACATAAGTTCTCGCGTTCAAAAAATCTTCCTGGTTCTTTAGCCTGAATGGGGTGAGTAAGCGCGGGAAAATAAGCCGGTTGCTTAACCCCACTTCTGTAGAAAGTATCTTCCGGAAATCCGTAAATTCAATACCGGTTCGCAGTACGTTTTCTAATTGCAGCGCCTGGCGGGCTACATTCCTGTTCTTTAGCTGGAAATTAATCGCCAGTCCTTTATTACCGGCATTATACAGTTGGTTTTGTGCAGAAAGTATGCTTGACCCTTCAAAGTCGGCGCTGAAAAAATATTTTTTGGCAGGAACCATCCGGATAAAAAAATCCACTACCGGTTCAATAGAATCCACAGGACGAGCATTAATGGTTACATTTTGCCAGGCCTCAATGCGGTTGAAGTTGAGCAATGTTTTATTGAAATTGGATGCACGAAACAAATCGCCGGGCTTCAGTGCAATTCTTTTTGCCAGGAAAGAGGGCTTAAAAAGATTATAACGGCTGTAAATGCTGTAACCGCCATATTCGGTTCGCCGGAGACCCCGCCGTGCGCCTGTCATTAGCTCTGCCGGCTCATCGGGGAATATCACAACATTGCCCACTTTATATAATTGCGTAATGGTACTGTCTTTTAAAGGTATTTCCAGGATGGCAATATCTATAGTGGGATTTTGACGCTTCTGCTGCGCTTCCACCTGGAGCCGTATTTGTTCAAATGGATCTGCAGACGCGTCTATCAGCGACACATTTACGGTATCTAACTGCGCTTTGAGCATTTCCCGGTTGATCCGGTAATAACCATTATTACGAAATACATCTATCAGCCGGTTCAGCTCTTCATCAATTTTTTGTTTGCTGAAAGGATCCGACTTTTTCAAAAGTGATTTATCATTGTTTTCCCTTACCAGCCTTTGCAATGTGGTATCGGTAAAATGGTAGCTTATGGAATCTATGCGAAACACATTCCCCGCATTAATATAATAATGCACCTTCAACCGGTACTGATCTGGTTTCTCATTACGGATAACCGTATCCACCTTATTCCATTCAGCATATACATCACTCCGGTAATAGCCGTTATTGTGCAGCAGGTTATTCATATTCTCAACAGACCGCTTAACATAATTACTGTCGAACACAGCCGGGTTGCTGAGCACATGCCGTACAAATAAAACGCTCTTAAAAACGGGCTTTACGCTATCCTCTATCTGGGCTTCCAGTTTATTTTCCAGCTCTTTTTTTTCAGCGGAACTTATTTTGCCGTTAATGCTTATTTCATTTTCAAAAACAAAGGGCTTATACGGATGGTATTTTTTAACTACCGTACATGATGATGCCAGTGCTGCAATGATTATGATGAAATAGAAATGATTGAAGAAAGAAGAATGTATTTTTGTTGGTGGATCAGGCATAAATAAAAATAAGGATGCTCAGCAAATCAAGGGTCAAATATATCCAAAGTTTATACCATAAAAAATTAAGGGATGAAGAAGAATGTTTTGTAATTGAAGGCCCCAAAATTACGGAAGAATTCCTGTTACAGGCGCCGGGCAGCATACTTGCGCTATATGCTGTTAAAAATTGGCTGGGCGATAACGATATACTGTTAAAAAGGATGAATCCATCCGCTATTTTCAGCATAGAAACGACCGATCTGGAAAGAATCTCTTCCCGCAGCACCCCCAACCAGGTACTTGCCATTGTGCAAAAAAAGAAAGACAGGCAGGAGACTATTGTTCCTCCGGGCGTTTTCTTAATGCTGGATGGCATCCAGGATCCGGGTAATTTTGGTACCATAGTGCGTATAGCCGACTGGTTTGGCATTAGCACCATATTATGCAGCATTGAATGTGCCGATCTGTATAATCCCAAGGTCGTTCAATCTACCATGGGAAGCTTACTGAGGGTAAATGTAATATATACGATCCTTACAGACTGGTGCAAAACAAATGCCGGTGTTGATATTTATGCGGCAACATTACATGGAAAATCAATATATCACTGCTCCCCGCTAACGCATGGCGCCATCCTGATGGGCAATGAGGCCAAAGGCGTTCATCCTGAGCTATTAGGCTTCTGCAAAGAACAGGTAACCATACCCCGGACCGGAGAGGCAGAATCTTTAAATGCGGCGGTAGCCACAGGTATCATACTGTCTCACCTGATAACGCATTAGCATAAAAAATGTTCCTGGTATTTGTGATATTATACTTTTTATTAACTTACCATTTAACGAATAAATTTTCAACCAATGGCAATTCAATGGACAGGCGTTTATCCCGCGCTTACTACAAAATTTACGGCTGAAGACGCATTAGATCTCCCGCTTTTTGAAAAGAATCTCAACGCGCAGCTAAAAGCAGGTGTTAGCGGCATTATACTGGGTGGCACCCTGGGCGAAGCCAGCGTATTAACGGAGCAGGAGAAAGAGCGGCTTGTGAAATTTGCTGTTGAAAAAATACAGAACCGCATACCCGTAGTTTTGAATATAGCCGAAGGTGCTACCCGCGAAGCTATACAACAGGCGGCATTGGCTAAAGCATGGGGCGCCAACGGGCTGATGCTATTGCCTCCCATGCGGTATAAAAGCGATCACAGGGAAACGGTTACCTATTTTAAAAGTGTTGCCGGTTCCACCGATCTGCCTATCATGCTCTACAATAATCCCAATGACTATAAGATTGAGATCACGCTGGAAATGTTTGAAGAGTTAAAGGCAGTAAAAAATATAGAAGCGGTTAAGGAATCTACCCGCGATGTAACCAACGTAACGCGAATGATCAACCGCTTCGGTAAACGGTTTAAAATACTTTGCGGTGTAGATACGCTTACTTTTGAAGAGCTTGCACTGGGTGCTGATGGATTGGTGGCCGGACTGGTATGCGCTTTCCCCGAAGAAACCGTTACCTTATACCGGCTGGTAAAAGAGGGGAAATATGAAGCTGCCTTAGCGTTATACCGCTGGTTCATGCCCCTGCTTGAATTAGACATTCACCCTAAACTGGTGCAATATATTAAGCTGGCGGAAACCCAAACCGGCATCGGCAGTGAATATGTACGGGCGCCCCGCTTAGCGCTTATTGACACAGAAAGAGAACGTATACTGAAAGTGATCAATGATGCGCTATCCACCCGCCCGGTTACCGGCGGTGGCTGATCCCACAGACTCTCACCGTTTATACTTCTCACGCCTCCCTTCTCATAATTCACTATTCACCACTGACTACTCATCATTTACCACTCACCAAAATGCCGTACCTTGGCGCATCAAAAAATAAGGAATGAACGATATTAATATGGTAATGCAAAACGCCCTGGATGCGTTTAACAGCTATAAGACCCTCAGCCCCGCGGAACGCGCCGGTTTTTTAAATGAAATAGCCACAGCAATAGAAGCGGCAAGGGAATTGCTGGTACCCGTAGCGCATGAAGAATCCAATCTTCCTCTCCCCCGCTTAAACGGAGAACTGAGCCGTACTACTAACCAGTTAAAAATGTTTGCCCGCCTTGTTGAAGAAGGCAGTTGGGTGGAAGCAGCTATTGATACCGCAGATGCAACCCGCACACCGCCCAAACCCGATACCCGTAAAATGCTGTTACCTGTAGGCCCTGTAGTGGTTTTTGGCGCCAGTAATTTTCCGTTTGCCTTTTCTACTGCCGGCGGTGATACGGCAAGCGCACTGGCATCGGGCTCCTCCGTAGTTATTAAAGGACATTCGGCGCATGCCCGAACTTCGCAGCTCGTTTTTGAAGCTATACAAAAGGCCATCGCAACAACCGGCGTACATGCCCATACCGTACAGCATGTATTAGGTTCCGGCAGTACTGCCGGTAAAGCGCTGGTTATACATCCCAACACAACTGCTGTGGGTTTTACCGGCTCATTCGGTGGTGGCAAAGCATTATGGGAATATGCCAACCAGCGGGAGACGCCTATCCCGGTTTTTGCGGAAATGAGCAGCATTAACCCCGTAGTGTTTTTACATGACACCCTGCAGCAAAACGCGGCAGCATTAGCCAAAAGTTATGCCGCATCCATTACCTTGGGCATGGGGCAATTTTGCACCAATCCGGGCCTGCTGGTTGCCGTGCAAAGTAATGCATTGGATAACTTTTTGACCCTGCTGGGCACTGAAATCACACAAATCCTTCCGCAAAAGATGCTGCATAGCGGTATTCATGCAGCCTACAGCAAAGGATTGAATACGGCATTATCGCAAATAGGAATAGAAAAAATAGGACAGGCTGCAAAAGCTGCCGGTGAAGAAGAAGCTTTTCCAACAGTAGCGAAAGTAAAAGCAAATATCTTTTTACAAAACCCGCATTTCCGCGAAGAAGTTTTTGGACCTTATTCCTTAGCGGTTTGCTGCGATAATAAAGAAGAATTAATGGCTGTACTGAAACAACTGAAAGGGCAGCTAACCACCACCGTTATGGCTACGGATGCCGATATTACCGCTAACCGCGATATTATTGATCTGCAAACCACGCTGGCAGGAAGAATCATTTTAAATGATGTGCCCACAGGCGTTGAAGTATGCGCCAGCATGGTACATGGCGGCCCCTACCCTGCCACTACCGACAGCAGGTTTACTTCAGTTGGCACCACCGCTATTAAACGCTGGGTACGCCCGGTGTGTTTCCAGGGTTTTAAAGACAACATGCTGCCCGATGCGCTGAAGAACAACAATCCGCAAAATATATGGAGAATAGTGAACAATGAATGGACCAATGCAACCATCTAAATGAAAAAAACTTTCTTCTGCATAGATGCCCATACCTGCGGTAACCCTGTGCGTTTGGTAGCAGGCGGAGGACCCGTATTGCAGGGAAGCAATATGAGTGAAAAGCGGCAGTATTTTTTAAAGCATTACGACTGGATAAGAAAGGGACTGATGTTTGAGCCACGCGGCCACGATATGATGAGTGGCAGTATTTTATATCCGCCGCATGACCCAGAAAATGACGTGGCTGTGTTGTTTATAGAAACCAGCGGTTGTTTAC
This sequence comes from uncultured Sphingobacteriales bacterium, assembly GCA_937871285.1. GTDB lineage: Bacteria > Bacteroidota > Bacteroidia > Chitinophagales > Chitinophagaceae > Agriterribacter. The sequence continues at coordinate 13,338 of CALMQS010000074.1, forward strand.
CTATGTGCGGTCATGGTACTATCGGCACTATAACCATTGGACTGGAGGAAGGATTGATTGTACCGAAAACACCCGGCACTGTACGCATGGAAACACCTGCCGGACTGGTGCAGATCAGCTACAAACAGGAAGGCAGCAAAATAAAAAGCGTTAAGCTCACCAATGTACCGGCATTTCTTGCCGCGGAAGAGTTAACCGTTGACTGTGCTGAACTGGGGGAACTGGTAATTGATGTGGCGTACGGCGGTAATTTTTATGCTATAGCAGATGTTCAGCCCCATTTTAAAGGGCTGGAACATTATACTGCCGGTCAGCTCATTGCATGGTCGGGCGAATTGCGTAACCGCATCAATCAAAAATATGAATTTGTACATCCCGATGATCCTACTATAAGAGGCTGCTCCCATATTTTGTGGACAGGCGCCGTTCTGAATAAAAGATCCACCGCACGCAACGCCGTTTTTTACGGCGATAAAGCCATAGACCGCAGCCCGTGCGGCACAGGCACCTCTGCCCGTATGGCACAATGGTATGCCAAAGGCAAGCTCAAAAAAGGAGATACTTTCATTCATGAAAGCATCATCGGCTCTACGTTTACCGGAACCATAGAAGAAGAGCTGAATGTGCACGGCAAACCCGCTATTCGCCCTGGAATTGAGGGTTGGGCCAGGATTTACGGACACAATACCATTACTATTGATCCCGAAGATGATCCTTACGCTTACGGCTTCCAGGTGATATGAAGTAAGAAGGAGTAAGTGATAAGTAGTAAGGTGCACTCCCATTCTGCCTTATCTTTGCAATTCATCTGTTCATTACATCAATTATACCGTTATGAGCTTAGGTTATTTCAGCTATCCTTTACCGGCAAATGAACCTTTGCTGAGCTATGCAGCAGGCAGCGCAGAAAAGATCATCCTGAAAAAAACACTGGCGGAGCTTAAAAAAGAAACGGCAGATATACCGATGTATATCGGCAGCAAAGAAGTAAGAACGGGTAAAAAAGTGGCTATTCGTCCGCCGCATGAGATCAGCCATGTATTAGGATATTTTTATGAAGGCAATGAAAAGCACGTGCAACAGGCTATTGATGCAGCGCTGGCAGCCAAAGCGGCATGGGCCGGTATGAGCTGGGAGAACAGGGCGAATATTTTTTTGAAAGCCGCCGATCTCATGGCAACAAAATACCGTTCTTCTATGAACGGCACTACTATGCTTGGGCAAAGCAAAAATGCTTACCAGGCAGAGATAGATTCAGCCTGTGAACTCATTGATTTTTTAAGGTTTAACGTACATTACCTCAGCGAAATATACAAGCAGCAGCCGGTTAGCTCCGCGGGAGTACACAACCGTATGGAATGGCGCTCACTGGAAGGATTTGTGCTTGCGGTTACGCCGTTTAATTTTACCGCTATCGGGGGCAACCTGCCCACTTCGGCAGCCATGTGTGGTAATGTGGTAGTGTGGAAACCGGCCAACGCCCAGGTTTTTTCAGCGCAGCTATTCATGCGCATTTTAAAAGAAGCCGGGCTGCCCGATGGAGTGATCAATTTAATATACGTGGACGGACCTGTACTTGGGAAAATTTGTTTTTCGCACCGCGATTTCGCGGGAGTTCACTTTACAGGTTCTACGGCCGTATTTAACACGATATGGAAAACGATTGGAGAAAATATTGCTTCCTATAAAAGCTACCCGCGTATTGTGGGAGAAACAGGCGGAAAGGACTTTGTGATCGTTCATAAAAGCGCTGACGCGGATATTGTAGCAACCGCTTTATTGCGTGGGGCTTTTGAATACCAGGGGCAAAAATGCTCTGCCGCTTCAAGAGCCTATATTCCTGATAATATTGCTGCTGACGTGAAAAAGAAGCTGGTGGCCGGTATAAAAAGTTTCAAAATGGGAACAGTGGAAGACTTTTCTAATTTCATTAATGCGGTTATTGATGAAAAAGCTTTCGATAAAATAAAAGCATATATAGATAACGCGAAAAAAGACAAAAAAGCGGAAATACTGGCAGGTGGCAAGTGCGATAAAAGCAAAGGCTATTTTATTCAGCCCACCATTATTGAAGCAAAAGAGCCCAAATATGTTACGATGTGCGAAGAAATCTTTGGCCCGGTATTAACCATTTATATATACCATGCCGGCAAGTTTGAAGACGCGCTGCAATTGGTTGACGAAACCTCTTCCTACGGTTTAACAGGCTCCGTTATTGCCCGTGACAGGGCAGCGGTAGCGCTGGCCACGGATAAACTTCGCCATGCGGCCGGTAACTTTTATATTAATGACAAGCCTACAGGCGCCGTGGTAGGACAACAGCCCTTTGGCGGCGCCAGGGCCAGCGGCACCAACGATAAAGCCGGCAGTATGCTTAACCTGTATCGCTGGCTGAGCGCCAGAACCATTAAGGAAACCTTTAATCCGCCGGCAGATTACGCGTACCCCTTTTTAGGTGAAAAATAAATTACATTCGCTGTTAAAATATTCATGCATTGAAAATCATTCTCGATCCCTACCAGTTAAACCTTACGATACAGCGCCTGGCGTACGAGATCATTGAGCGGCATAGTGATCTGTCAAATACTGTATTGATCGGTATTCAGCCCCGTGGCGTTTTTTTATCGGACAGGATCGCCGCTCACATCCGGAAGCTCTATCCTGCCATTGATGTAAAATATGGTAAATTAGATATTACCTTTTACCGCGATGATGTGCGCAACGAACTGCATGCTGCCAATAAAACAGATATTCCATTTTCTATTGAAGAAAAAAAAGTTGTGCTCATTGACGATGTGCTGCATAAGGGCAGAACCATACGGGCAGCCTTAGACGCTTTACTTACTTTTGGGCGGCCACGCCAGGTAGAGCTTTGCATATTGATTGACCGCCGCTTCAGTCGCGAATTACCCATACAACCCGATTATTGCGGTAAAGCCATAGATTCCATTATTTCGCAAAAAGTAACAGTAGAATGGGATAAGGAAGAGGTGGTATTATACTGAGAGCGGCTACCAACCATTTCATTGACTATTGACTATGATAGAACTCATCAAACGTACAAAACTGGTATATGCTGTATACAACTTCTTTCATAAGCGCGAACTGGCGCATAATGTGCCGTTGTATAAAAAATTAGGATTTATTGGCTTATTGTGCCGGCAGTCAGTCTAAAAAAACACATTTATCGGTAACTCGTATTAGTCGTATCAGCCTGCACAACCTTTACAGCAACCCAGGAATAGTATTGACCCGCGCAACCATTAGAGGCAATTCATCGTATGCTCAAAACTAACCTCAGGAAACTTGCACACGGCAGCATTTTATTGTAACTTAAATATTCCATTCCTGTGTTATTCCTTTTCTACGAATGACATCTTACTTCCATTTGTTAACAATTAAAGCATATGTAAATGCGCATTCCAATTTTAATCCTTCCGGTATTATAAGAGGGCAGGTTCGTTAATATGATACATAAAAAGCGCTGATATATACTATACCAGCACTTTTAGAAAAAAACGTAAAGGTAAATACCTTGCTTTAGTACCTGAGCGTGTTTAATTACATTAACCTATAACACGTTCCTTTCAAACTTTTTATTATGAAAAAGGAAAGGAACCAGGAAAGAAGCGCCAATTCCCATAATAATAATAACACCTAATAACAAGCCCCTGAATTGCACGGTCATCTCATGATTTACGGAACGGTTCACTCCTTCCGCCTGCCAGGCCAAAAACACAGTAAGGAGGGAAAACAGAATGATAAAAACCAATTCACCTTTTGCTGACGCTTTTGTAAGTGCAAAATAAATCAGTCCAATCACAATGAAGAGGATGTTCACCCCAAAAATAATAGAAGCAACATTAATGATATCTGTTGGCATAAACCCTGTTTCGGTCCGGTAAACAAGGTTATAGGTTAAGCAAATGAAAGTGCTTATAATACCCACAAAAAGTCCGGTTAAGAAGGCTTTAGAAAACGGGGTTTGAAAATTTTCGTATTCCATATACTTTATCTTTTAAAGTGAAGAAGCGCGGTGACATGATTTAAGCAGGTAAACTGCAGAAGAAAAAGGACAACGCAAATTTACAAAAAAACAGGGGTATCGTTCCTGCACATGCATCCGTGCAGGTGCTGATCAGATGGAGCAACACGCCCGAAGCCCTTAACGCAACAGGCATAACCAGCGTTGGTTAACTGTTTGTTATTAGGGACGAGCTGAGTTTCTTAATGATGAAACGTATAGGCGTAACCAAGTGTTATAAACAAACCTCCTGTGCGACTTTTACCATTGGCTTTGGTATCTTTTTGAATAGTTGTTAAACCATAGGCTCCTCTTGCATCTAAGATTATTTCACCGGAACCCCCAACCGGGTAGGCTAACCCGATTCCTCCTGTAATACCCAAATTAACCGGGTTGATATCCTTCTTGATATCGGTATCAGCCTTAAAAGACTGGGAAGGCAATGGTTGTCCCTGCATACTTAGTGGCTGGGTAGCTCCCTTATCAAAATAAAGCCGGCTATTGCCATTTGTTTTTTGAGAAGCGTTCAGTAAAATACCAATATAAGGCCCTGCATTCAGGTAATACTTTAGTGTACTGCCCCATCTGAATTTTGCCGTAACCGGAATTTCGAGATAATTTAAAACAGATTCATTTTTGAAATCCGCATACAGTATGGTGCCAGGTGGCAGCATTTGCGACAGCGCGGGAGGAATAGCCGTAACCGGCTGCATACCTTGTCTTTTTCCGCCCTGCCCGGCGTAATTAACAGCCGCTTTTACGGAGAATTGCTGCGTTATGCCTATATCGGCAAACAGTCCAAAAGTAGCTGCAAGCCTTGATGAATAATCCTTGCTGATTTCATTGTCTCCGCTGCTTTTTAACTGGGGAATACTAATACCCCCGTTAATGCCCGCCGATATGGTTTGGGAAAATAATGAACCGGGTAAAAAAACACAACAGCAAATAATGCATAGTGCAATATAATTTTTCATACTGTTTCATTTAATATAGTCAAATTACCTTCTAAATTAAGAAAGAAACAACCGTACCAGAATTAATCTTCTGCACATGAGCACCTAACCATGTGCTGCCTGGTCTAACCACATATATTATTTAGGAGAAATTTACGTTTTATGGTAAATCCGGTATCGTGAAAAAGACCATCTTCATTTTTATAGCGTATGCGTATATACAAACCATTGCAGCGCAAACCGCTTTCGACAGCTCTGTAGTATTAGTACCCCAGGCAGCCAACATCATTACCGCTTCCACTATCGTTAAAATTGAAAACCTGGGCATTAATATCAATTCTGATTTGCCGGAACTAAGACCAACCATATCGGCAGATGGCAACCTGCTGTTCTTTATCTGCCAAAACCATCCGGCCAATACAAAATTCCGTTCTGTGCCCAATTCGCAGGACATATGGTATTCCAAAAGAGATAGCCTGGGCAACTGGAGTGAGGCGCGGCATATGCGTTCTCCTTTAAACAGCACACATTATAACGCCGTGTACTGGATATCGCCCGACAATAACAGGATTTTAATACGCGGCGCATTTACCGAAGGCGCTTTTCTGGGTAAAGGTGTAAGCATGAGCCATCTGCAGGCAGACAGCACCTGGAGCCCTCCGGATATGCTGTACATTAAAAACTATGAAAAGTATGATAAAGGACGTCAATCCGGTGCTACCATGGCCCACGACGGTCAAACACTTTTATTGTATATGACCCCGGAAAGAGGTAGTCCGGATAATGATCTGTTCGTATGCTTTTTAACAGCCGATGGTACATGGACTGAACCCAAAACACTGGGTAAGAAAATAAATTTACCGGCATATGATGAAATGACGCCTTACCTGGCTGCGGATGGCGTAACCTTATATTTTAGCAGTAACCGGCCGGGCGGATTGGGAGATAATGATATATGGATGACCAAAAGATTAGATAAATCATGGCAAAAGTGGAGTGAACCGGTTAACCTCGGCAGTCCGGTTAATACGGAGGATTGGGACGCATTTTTTACACTGGACGCGGGCGGTGAATACGCCTATTTAACCACTAACCTGGATACCTATGGCGAAAGCGATATTGTGCGGGTAAAATTACTGGAGAAAGAAAAGCCTAACCCCGTGGTATTGGTGAGTGGCAATGTGTATAATGCAAAAACCAAACAACCGCTGAGCGCTTCCCTTATATATGAAACGTTACCGGATGGAACAGAAGCTGGAAACGGTGTGTCTAATCCCTCAGACGGCGCGTTTAAAATGGTGTTACCTTATGATAAGAATTACCTCATAAGGGCAACGGCGGATAAGTTTTTTGCGCAGTCAGAAAACCTGAACTTAGACTCTTTAACCAAAGCGGGATATAAAGAGATACATAAAGACCTCTATCTTTTTCCTATTGAAATTGGGCAGGTAGTACGGCTGAACAACGTATTCTTCGATTTTGATAAATGGGATCTGCGCGCCGAATCCTACGTAGAATTAGACAGGGTGGTAAAGTTGCTGAAAGAGAACCCTGCCATAGAAATAGAAATGAGCGCCCATACCGACAGTAAAGGCTCCGATGAATATAATTTTACATTAAGCGATAACAGAGCCAGGTCTGTAAGGGATTATATCCTTTCTAAAGGCATAACCGAAAGCAAGATCATTTCGCAGGGATATGGCGAAACAAAGCCCGTGGCCACTAATGATACGGATGACGGAAGGCAATTGAACAGGAGAGTTGAATTCAAAATTCTGAAGAATTAGTGTCACCTGGGAAAACTATTCCTTTGGAAAATCTGGATCCATTTTTACTTCTTCAATTTGCAGGGTATACAAAAGAAAATCATCTGTTGAGTTAATACATTTAAAAAGAAGAACATAGGCCTGTATTCAGCCAGCCTGGACTATAAAATCAAGGCCAGGCCTAACTTACAAACATCTGCCTTTAAATAGCAGGAAATTTCGTACTTTTGAAAGGACACGCGAAAGGCTTCATCACTTTTCCTGCAATCTCTTCACCTGAAAAAACAATCAGTTAAACATTAAGTAAAATTATATTTATGGCAGAAACCTGGAGTAAAAAAGAAAGAGAAAAGAAAAAACAACAAAACAAGAAAGAAAAGGCTGAACGCAAACAAGAACGAAAGGAAAATTCAAAATCCGGCAAGAGTTTAGACGATATGCTGGCCTATGTAGACGAAAACGGGAACTTTTCATCCACTCCTCCGGATCCCCGGAAAAAAGTAAAGATTAACGCGGAAGATATTGAGATTGGGGTTCCAAGGCAGGTACCTGTTGACCCGGCAGATCTTATCCGGAAAGGAATCGTTACCTTCTTTAACGAATCGAAGGGCTATGGATTTATTAAGGACAAAGAAACACAGGAAAGTGTTTTTGTGCATATCAATTCATTGTTAGAACCGGTTAAAGAACACAGCAAAGTAACCTTTGAAGTTGAAATGGGACCTAAAGGCGCTAATGCCGTTAATGTGAAGCTTTCTACTTAATACTTTAAAATACAGATCCTGTAATTGGCACGCCAGTTTCTGTAAATGCCGCTGTAGCCTGCTGCCGTACTTTTTTAGCCTCCCTTTCTTTTTCCTGGTGCTGTAATGCATCTGCCAGCCCGGTAAGCGACCATCCGTTATTAGGATTTACAGTCAGATCTTCCCTGTATACTTTTTCAGCGGCTGCATATTGTTTAGCTTTTAGCAAAGCGTGTCCCAGGTACTGCCTTGCAGGATGCGGCCAATCTTTCGGCTCATTATACAGCATACCGGTTTCCTTATTCACTGCCTCTTCCAGCAGCCTGGCTGCCTGGGCGTACTGGTTGCTTTCTTCTGCAATAACACCTTCCAATATCTTTTCGGCTACCTGCACTGCTGCAATACCAGGATTAAAAGCAGGAGGACTTTCGTGTAATAAAGCGGAAGACATACTATCGCGCATATACTGCAGTTCCATTTTGGCCGCTTCAAGCCGTTGATTCCGGGCATAAGCCAACCCCCGCCCATAATGCCGTATAATATTCGCATATGACCGGGAATTACTGGTAGCAGGCGTTTTCAATATCTCATCCCATTTACCAAAACGGATTTGGGTAAAAAAGGGTGTCATATACACGTACTGCGCATACATGCCAAAATAGCCCCCTGCATCAAGCCATGAACTATCAAAACTATTTTTTGCATCTTCCGATATTTTCAATGCGGCTGCGTAATCACCAGCCATATTAGCACAACTTGCCTGCATATGAAGGTTATGGACGATATAAATAAACGCATTATTAACTACAGGCGGATATTGGGCAAGATACCGGTAATATCCCTTCACCGCATTTTCATTAACCTGCACTCCCCTGCTGTAAAAACCGGAACGGATATAAATATGAGAAGGCATGTGCACCAGGTGTGCCAGGCCGGGCATCATAGCGCCCAGCCGGTTGGCAACAGCCAATCCTCTTTCAGGATGCTCCGACCCTTCAATAGCATGAATATAATAATGACTTGCTCCCGGGTGATCAGGAAATTGCTTTACCAACTGCTCCAGCACACGTACGATCTCCGGCGTCCAGGGTTTGGGTTTATACAACCGGTCATACAAATTCCAAGGATGCTGCACCATTAACGCGTCGGCATATAAAGCGGCGGCATCGCCACTCTGTGGAAAGGTTTCATGCACTTTCTTCATTGCACCGGCATACAACTGGTTTAAATATGCTCTTGTTTGTGTGGTGTCGGCAGAATACCGGGTTTGCATGGCGGTAATCAATGCTTTTTCAACAGGGGTGCAGTTACCGCATAGTTCGGCCGCCTTTTGCACTGCGGCCAACGCTTCAGGCGATGCAGCATAGCCAAAATCGTTGATATTGGGGCCATAGGCTAAAGCCTTTCCCCAGTGCCCCATAGCAAAATTCTTATCAAATTGTACAGCTTTTTCAAAAGAGGCCAGGGCTTCAATAATGTGAAAGCCATAATACATATTGATGCCCTGCTGAAAATATATCGCGGCGCTATCATTGATTACCGTTACCGGCATACGATGTTTTCCCCAACCATCCAGCAACGGAATGATATTGGCGCTGTCATTAAAATTAATGCCGGAAAGGTTGGGGCTACAACCCAGTGCATATTGTTTTTTATAGGATTGTATAGCCTGCGGGGTTTGATAAACATAAGCAGCGCCAGGCGTTTTGAAAAGAAAAAATAACAAAGATCCGATAAAAGAGGTAAGCACGAGAATAATATAATTTCTCATAGCTGTAAATTTTAGTGGCTATAAGATACGAAAGTTGTTTCGGGATTTATAATAAAAGGCCCCCTTCTCTTCAGGACAGATATTTGTTTTATTATGTGCCTGCAGTGTTTCTGTTTTGCCACAGAAGTACGTAGATGCACATGGGTTATCTGTAATGCTGATAGCAGCCAATACTTCTTTTAAAAATCTTTAAAATTCCATGGCGCACGGTAAGGTCTTGAGATCATCAGGTTAGCCGAATCATCATCAAACTTTTCCTTCCTGGGGTTCCACTTCAGCGGCCGTTGCAGTTCATAAGCGATGTTTACCGCATTACACACGGTAGCTGTACGATGCCCGATCTCCACATCCGCAATAGGTTTTGTTCTTTTTTTGATGGCATTGATCCAATCCTGGTGATGGTTATCGCTGTGGTATAGTTTCTTATCGGATGATTTAAGCTGCAAACCAACAATATGGGCAGGGTTCGAACGTAAAAACGACCTTGACACTTCTATTGTACCCTCTGTACCTATAAACTGGATGGCATTTCCCTCTCCCCATTGCTTATGATTAACCACAATTCCATTAGCATAAATAAAAGACAGGCCACTTTCTGCGCCGGGGGTTGAAGGCGGATTAAATTCCACCGGGCCCGAATGATCCATATCCAAAGCCCATTGTACAATATCAAACATATGGGCGCCCCAATCGGTAATATAACCACCCCCAAAACCTTTGTAACCCCTCCACCAGGCCCAGGAATTATCTTCAATGGGTGGCGATAATACGGGATTGTAGCCCCGGTATAATGAAGGTCCGATCCATGTATTCCAGTCGAGGTATTCCGGAACAGGCAGGGAAGGCAGATCGCATTCTTTTACCGGCTCACCAACCGACACATTAATTTCTTTTACCTGTCCTATATACCCATTCTGCACCAGTTCACTTGCCTGTCTGAAATATTTCTGGGAACGCTGCATACTGCCGGTTTGTAATACCCGCCTGTATTTTCGCACCGCCTCAACCATTGCCCTCCCCTCCGCAATAGTTAAGGCAAGCGGCTTTTCGCAATAAATATCTTTTCCTGCTTTTGCCGCGTCAATAGTTACCTGGGCATGCCAGTGGTCAGGGGTAGCTACTACTACCGCGTCAATATCTTTACGCTCCAGCAACTCCCGGTAATGGGCATACGGAGTTACATCCGCGCTTACTTTTTTTGCATTAGCGGCTTTTGCAAGGTTTACAAAATGCTCCAGCTTCTTTCTATCTACGTCACATGCCGCCAGCGTTATCGTTTCAGCAACACCCGTAATAGCATTCAATAAACCTCTTGCCTGTTTTCCATTACCAATATAACCCAGGTTAATACGGTCATTGGGCGCTACATAGCCCCTGCCACCTAATACATGCCGGGGAACAATGGTAAATGCCGCCGCGCCAAGCAAGGTGTTTTTTATAAATGTTTTTCTGTGCATCTGCTTATGAGTTTAGAATTGAACCTTAAATATAAACAGAATTCATATACTACAATGCAGTAACTCACGGTATTGGTTCCGCTCTACATAAACCGCAATCCAAAAATAGATATTGCCATTGCTGCCAGATAAAAAATAGACAGGAGGAATTGATGATACGCCTATGGTAGTAACTTTTGAGCTGAATGCCAGCCCGGACGACCCGGTGGGGCGTGGGAAATGATTTATGGGATTGAATGCAGGCATTTATGCAGATGAAAAAATTCGAGATTGAAAAACTGGTAAATGCATAAACTGCTATATACCTGGCGCTATCAGTGCGTAGTTCCCTGGGTGGCTAATCCCACCCAGGGAACTACGTATAAATTATTTTGCTCTGCGAAAATCAAATGCTCCTTTTCTCAAATTCCGGAAAATTCCAAACCAATTGTTTGCCTTCAAAAATCATAATGTCTTTCTCCTTCCGGAATTTTTTCCACTAAAAAAATATTAGCCAATATGCCGTCCAGTGCCTGGTGTAGATCTTTCTTGTCTGGAACAGCGTCAAAAAACATACCGGATAGTTCGTGTGTTTTAAGCGCTTTTATTTCTGTTATTAATTTTTTTGCTTCAATAAGGTATTCCTGCTCATTTTCACAGGAGGAAGCCAGTAAACCAAATGGCAATGAGAGGTCGTGATTAAACTTTTCGGCCTCCACTATTATTCCCTCGTACGCTTCTGAAGATAATTCATCTGTATCCATAATAATTTGTATGTGCTGTTATAAAAGAAATGTGAAGTGAGATCAAAATACAGGCGGATGATTTTGAAACCTACAGCGTACCCCGAAAATCACTATCTCTTTCCGCCCTGATCCCGGGCAAACTCAAAATTCTATTTTATTAAATATCATATATAAACATGTCGAAACTCATAGCCGCAAATATCTGAAATATTAAACCGGTTTCGTAACTTGCCCCCGTGAAACGGCTTACCGGCATATTGCTGCTCTCTTTACATATCCTGGCATATACAGAATGTCACCAGTTGCTGCGTATTCCATACTTAATGCAGCATTTTCAGCAGCACCGTACAGCCGATCCCCATATGAACTTCAGTGCATTTATTAAAATACATTACCTCGAACCGGTTAAAATTACCGATGATTTCAAGCAGGATCAGCAACTGCCTTTCCGAAATGTAGATTGCCATATGATAAACAGTACAGTTTGCATTTACGAACCTGCTACCGTTGAAATTGATCCGCCTGTTGAAATACCGGCTGTATTTTATTGCTATAATGAAACCAATAAGCCCCAGTTTTCTTCCTTCGGCATTTTTCAACCCCCACGCCAGGCCTGCATAATATAGACTGACCATTTTATTTACAGGCCAAATTATTTTACATGTTAAATACTATTATTCGCTTTTCCGTAAGGAACAAGCTTATTGTAGGTTTATTTACCCTGGCGCTCATTGTGTGGGGTACCATAGACCTGAAAAATTTACCTATTGATGCCCTGCCGGATATTACCAGTAACCAGGTGCAGATCATTACTGTATCGCCTTCTTTAGCCGCGCCAGAAGTGGAAAGGCTGATTACTTTTCCGCTGGAGCAGGTTAATGCCAATATCCCCGGACTAAAAGAAATGCGCTCCATTTCAAGGTTTGGCTTATCGGTAGTAACCGTTGTGTTTAACGATAACACGGATATATACTGGGCCCGGCAACAGGTAGGCGAAAGACTGAACCTGGTGCGCGAACAAATACCATCCGATGCAGGTAATCCTGAACTGGCGCCCACTACCACAGGTATTGGAGAAATATACCAATACGTGCTGCGTCCTCAAAAAGGGTATGAAGGAAAGTACGACCTGGCTGAGCTGCGCTCCATGCAGGACTGGATCGTTCGCCGGCAATTGCTGGGTACACCTGGTGTTGCGGATGTGAGCAGTTTTGGAGGCTACCTGAAGCAATACGAAATAGCCGTGCAGCCCGATCATCTTAAGAGCATGAATGTTACTATTGCCGATGTATTTACCGCATTGGAAAAGAACAACCAGAACTCCGGCGGCGCTTATATTGAAAAAGGTCCGGCAGCACTGTTTATCCGAACAGAAGGATTAGCCACTACTACTGCTGAACTGGAAAAAATATTTGTAAAACATACCAGTTCCGGTATACCCGTATATATGAAGGATGTGGCGGAAGTACGCATTGGGCATGCTATACGGTACGGCGCCATGACCTATAAAGACCAGGGTGAAGTAGCCGGAGCGGTAGTATTAATGCTGAAAGATGCCAATGCCTCGCAGGTGATTGAAGATGTGAAAAAGCGAATTGAGCAGATAAAAAAAACGCTGCCGGAAGGCATTGTGCTTGAAACGTTTTACGACCGTACTAAAATGGTGGATAATGCCATTGGAACGGTAAAAACAAATTTGCTTGAAGGAGCCCTCATCGTAATTTTTGTGCTGGTATTGTTCCTGGGCAATTTAAGAGCGGGTTTAATTGTGGCATCCGTTATTCCCTTGTCGATGCTCTTTGCCGTTATTTTAATGAACCTCTTTGGCGTATCGGGCAATTTGATGAGTTTGGGCGCATTGGATTTTGGATTGATCGTAGACGGCGCGGTCATCATTGTGGAAGCGGTGTTGCACAGACTTGGACACAACAAACAGTTTGCCGGTTTAACCCGTATAACGCAAGCCAGGTTAAACGAAGAAGTAAGCTCTTCCGCGGGTAAGATGATGAACGCCGCGGTATTTGGACAAATCATTATCCTTATCGTGTATTTACCCATTCTTACCCTTACAGGTATCGAAGGAAAAATGTTCCGTCCCATGGCGCAAACAGTTTCTTTTGCGCTGATTGGCGCCTTTTTGCTTTCGCTTACCTATGTGCCCATGATGTCATCGCTGTGCTTAAACAAAAAACTTTCGCACAAAGATACCTGGGCCGATAAGATGATGAACGTATTGCAGGGCTGGTACCAGCCGCTATTGAAAAAGGCGCTGACTTTTCCGAAAATGGTAGTAGCATTTGCCATACTGTTACTTGCTGTAGCTGTTTTTATCATGAGCCGGCTCGGCGGCGAATTTATTCCCAAACTGGAAGAAGGCGATTTTGCCGTAGACGCACGTTTGCTTGCAGGGAGTTCCCTGACCGAAACAATTAAGGAGAGCCAAAAGGCAGTGGCCATTTTACAAAGCCGTTTCCCGGAAGTGGAAAAGATTGTAACCCGTATTGGCGCCAGCGAAATTCCTACCGATCCTATGCCACTGGAAATGACGGATATAATGATCACGTTAAAACCTAAAAAAGAATGGACTTCCGCCACATCTTTTGATGAGTTGGCCAATAAAATGAGCAAAGCGCTGGAAGTGGTTCCCGGTATCACACATGGTTTCCAGTACCCGGTACAGATGCGGTTCAACGAGCTGATATCGGGCGCACGCCAGGATATTGTTTGCAAAATTTTTGGAGAAGACCTGGACAGTCTTTCAGCTTACGCTAACTATATGGGTAATATTGTATCTACCGTAGAAGGCGCCCACGACATTTATATAGAAAGCGTCACGGGTTTACCCCAGATCGTAATCAAATACAACCGGGAAGCTATGGCGCACTACCAGTTAAATATTTCGGACGTGAACCGCATGGTGCGGACGGCGTTTGCGGGGGAAGCTGCCGGTATCATTTACGAAAATGAACGACGCTACGATCTTGTTGTACGGCTGGAGGATGAAGGAAGAAAAGACCTTTCCGATGTGCAGCAACTCCTCATCCCCACTCCTGCCGGTCTGCAGGTGCCGTTGTACCAGGTGGCATCGGTTGATATAAAAGAAGGTCCTAACCAGATTCAGCGTGAAAACGCGCAGCGCAGGATTATTGTAGGTTTTAATGTAAGGGGAAGGGATATAGAGTCGGTGGTAGATGAACTAAGCAGAAAAGCAGATAATCAATTAAAATTGCCGGCTGGTTATTATATAAAATATGGCGGGCAGTTTGAAAACCTGGTAGAGGCCACACAGCGTTTATCCATTGCCGTTCCTGTAGCGCTGCTGCTCATACTGGTGATGTTGTATTTCGCATTTGGCTCGCTGAAGTATGGGCTGCTGATCTTCTCCGCTATTCCTTTATCTGCTATTGGCGGCATACTGGCTTTATGGGCAAGGGATATGCCTTTCAGCATTTCAGCGGGAGTAGGCTTTATCGCCCTGTTTGGTGTAGCGGTATTAAATGGTATTGTTTTGATTACAGAATTCAACCGCTTAAAACAAACAGGTATTCAGAACATACAACAAATTATTATGGAAGGAACAAGAATAAGGCTTCGCCCTGTGCTGATGACGGCAAGCGTGGCCTCGCTGGGCTTTTTACCCATGGCATTGAGCCAGGGAGCCGGCGCTGAAGTGCAGCGGCCATTAGCCACCGTTGTAATTGGCGGATTGATCACCGCCACCCTGCTTACCCTGCTGGTACTGCCGGTTTTATATAGCTGGTTCGAAAAAGGAGGAATGAAAAAAATCAAAATCAAACCTGCGGCAACTGTTGTATTATTTTTACTGCTATGCGGTTCTGTGCAAAGCCAGCAAAGGCTAACGCTGGATGAAATGCTGAAAATGGGGAGTGCGCAAAACCTGCATTTGCAATCATTAAAAAAGGAAGCCGGTTACTGGGAACAATTACAGTCTGGCGTTTTTGACCCCGGTAAAACCCAGGCAGGCGGGGAATACGGCGGCATTAACGGCATACAAAAGGATACCCGTTTTTTTGTAAGTCAGGATTTTAACCTGCCGGTAGTATATCGCCGGCAGCAGCAATTGTATAAAAGCCGGCAAACCGCACAGGAGCAATTAGTCAACTGGAAACAGGCTGAATTGCAGCGGGAGATCAAACTGGTGTTTTATGCACTGATTGACGGACAGGAAAGAAAGCAGCTATTACAACGTTTAGATTCGGTATATAGTCGTTTTCAGCAATCGGCAGACCTGCGCCTGAAGGCGGGGGAAAGCAATGTGCTGGAAAAAACTACGGCAGACGCGCAGTTGCAGCAGTTACAATTACAGCAGCAGCAACTAAACGCCGATATACTGCTATTGCAGCAGCAATTGCAATGGCTGCTCCGTACCGACGCACTTTTGCTTCCGGCGTATACTTCCTTAAAAATGGAAAGTACTATTCTGGCAGACAGCGCCAGTGTTACTGCCCACCCCCAAATACAGTATAGTCAATTGCAGGAGAAAATAGCAACGGCACAAACCGGTGTTGAAAAAGCAAAGCTGTCGCCCGATTTTGCTGTTGGCTACAGTAACCAATCCATTATTGGCTATCATAGCGCCGACGGCGTTCATCAAAAGTACTACAGCGGCAGCAACCGTTTTCACATTGCCAGTCTTACCGTGGGTATTCCTTTATTTAACGGCGCTGCAAAAGCAAGGATTAAAGCCGGCAGAATACAGGAAGAAGTGGCAGGCATCAATACAAAGGCTACGGAGCAATTTATAAAGCATAACCTGCAGCAACTTACAACGACATACCAAAAAGAGCAAAACAATCTGCAGTATTATGAAAACACCGGGTTACAACAGGCAGAACTGATCATACAAACCGCGAAGCTCAGTTTTGAGAATGGAGAGATCAGCTATTTAGAATGGACAACGCTGATGAACAACGCGGTATCCATCCGGCTAAACTATATAGACGCGGTGCATCAGTACAATCAAACACTTATTGAATTAGAATACTTAACCGGAAAATAAAACTTATGCGTTATTTATATATCATTTCATTGCTGACACTGATAACAGCCTGCACTTCAAAAAAGCAAACAGAAGAAAAGCTGCATACGTTACCGGAAAATACCGTAACGCTTAGCGCAGAACAAATTAAAAGCGCGGGTATTGAAACAGGTATTATACAAAAACAATTGCTGAACAGCGAGCTTAAAGTACATGGACTGGTGGATGTGCCCCCGCAAAATATTGTTTCTATCAGCTTTCCCTTAGGTGGTTACCTCAAAAACACGAAGCTGCTGCCAGGCATGCACGTAAACAAAGGAGAAGTAATTGCTATTATGGAAGATCAGGCCCTGATACAATTGCAGCAGGATTACCTGATAGCACAGGCAAAACTGCAGTATGCGGAAAAGGATTTTGAACGGCAGAAGATGCTGAATGAGAATAAAGTAAATGCCGACAAAGTGTACCAGCGCGCGCAGGAGGAGTTTACTTCGCAAAAAGCGCTGGTAAAAGGATACAGTGAAAAGCTGAAACTGGTTGGTATTAATCCGGGCAAGCTGAATGAAAATACGATTTCGAGAAGCGTTCCTTTGTATTCGCCCATTAATGGATTTGTGTCGAAAGTAAATATTAACATCGGGAAATATGTAAACGCGTCAGACGTGTTGTTTGAACTGATTAACCCTGCAGATATTCATGCTGTGCTTACCGTGTTTGAAAAAGATCTGGCCAAAGTAAAACCCAAACAAAAAGTAATGGTCACTTTTGTAGATGATCCTTCCACTGAATATGAGTGTGAGGTATTGCTGGTAACTAAAAATGTTGACGACAACCGCAGCGCCCTGGTACATTGCCACTTTGAAGAAGAGCCCCAACAATTATTGCCCGGCATGTTCCTGAATGCCCGTATTAAAGTGAGTAACGCGGAAGTAACCGCCGTACCCGAAGCCGCCGTAGTGCGGTATGGTAGTGATGAGTTTGTGCTGGAAGACAAGGGAGGCAACAGCTTCTATCTTTTGCCTGTTCAAACAGGTATGAAAGAAGGAGGGATGGTAGAAGTTGCAGGCAAAACAGGCGATTTGAATGGCAAAACAGTGATCATTAAAAACGCCTATGCAGCATTGTCGCAGATGAAGAATGCGGGAGAAGAAGACTGATTTGAGATTTCATATTTGATATTTGAAATGCAGAGAAGGCTGTCTGAATGCTGAAAGCCATGCAGTATGAATTTCAAATCATAAACCTGCCTGACGGCAGTCAGGTCTTAAATTCAAATTATCTTATAATTTCTCCTTTCAACCGCAGCAGTTCCGTTTCAGAAAGCTTGGTATTATATCTTGCAGCAATGAGGCGGTCATAAGCATCCTGCAGGCTTTTTTGCGCTTCGCGCAGTTCAAGATAGGTAGATATCCCCTGCCGGAAACGTTCCAGCGCAATCATCACGTTTTCCTTGGCCAGCTCAATATTTTCTTCTTCCAGGTTAAGAGCGGTAACCTGATATTGGTAACTGTTATAAGCTACTTTAATCCAGATATTTACCAGGCTCTTTTGTTTGGATACGGCAATGTCCTGGTATTCCACGTCTAATTTTGCCTGCTGTATATTTCGGTTAACGCTTAAATTATTGAGTATAGGAATGGAAGCGGTAAATCCAAAATTATATCCTTTATTACGGCTGAAAGTAGAAGCAAAGGGGTTTATATTATTATGGTTCTCATTACGTGTAAAATTATAGGCCGATACAAAAGAAATAACCGGCCACCGCGAAGCCTTTGCTTCTTTCAGGGAAATCCTGGCAATATCCGCGTTCTTCAGTGCCTGTAAAATAGTAGGATTGGAAGTTTCCACCTGGTTCTGAATATCGGATATATTCATATCCAGTTCCAATGGAATGGAGTCAGCCACTTCATATACTGCCGGCAATTGCATGCCGGTTAACTGATTCAACTGATCTCTTAACCGGATCATGATCGTTTGCTGCTCAAGGTGGGCCGCTTTCTGTGCATTCAGATCTACCTTAGCCTGCAGCAGTTCCGGCTTTGTACCTAACCCCACTGATAATTTCCTGTCGGCCAGTTTCACCCTTTCTTCATTAATAGACATTTGTTCCTCAATTGCTTTAAGCAACTGTTTCTGCCGCACAATAAGATAATAATTATTAATGATCTCCGCGGTAGTGTTCACCACCTGCGCTTTGAGGTTAATGCTTCCCAGGTTATATAATTCATCAATCCTTTGTTTGGTGGCGAACATTTTTAACCCGTCAAATAAAGTCCAGTTTAAATTGACAGCAGCATTAATATTGCCTGTTTTAATGCCCGAGCCTTCAACATCGTCTCTTGTATCAAATTTTTGCTTCTGTGCCGAGGTAGACCACAGGGTACCTGCTGTTGCATTTATATTTGGCAGGAAAGCGCCATATACATAACGCTTATCTGTAGCTGCAGCTACGGAATCATTGCTTAATAACAATATATCATAATTACTATGCAGTCCGGCGGCTATCGCCTCCTGCAGCGTAATCATCTGCTGTCCCTTTACCGTAATATGTAAGCTGCATGCTATTGTAACGATGCTGATGATTCTTTTCCACTCCATAACTGGTCAGGCTCTTTTTGCTTCTGTAAAATATTCGTCAATATGACTTTCCCCTTTTTTCGCCGAAAGAAAACTATACATGGCAGGAATTACAAAAAGGGTTAGCACCAGTGAAAATATAATTCCGCCCACAATTACAAGTCCTAATGGTATGCGGCTGGTGGAAGCGGCGCCAATAGACAAAGCGATAGGCAACGCGCCCAAAGCCATGGCCAGGCTGGTCATTAAAATGGGTCTTAAACGGGCTACTGCCGCTTCAATAACCGATTGCGCTTTAGACAGCCCTGCTCTTTGTTTCTGATTCGCGAACTCTACAATCAGAATACCGTTTTTGGTTACCAGCCCTATCAGCATGATCATACCGATCTGCGAAAAAATATTGAGTGTCTGGTTAAACAGCCACAAGGTCAACACGGCTCCGGCAATGGCCAGCGGCACGGTAACCATAATAATAAAAGGATCAATAAAGCTTTCGAACTGCGCTGCCAGCACTAAAAAGATGAGGGCCAGGGCCAGTACAAAAGCGAACATGGTATTGCCGGAACTTTCGGCAAAATCGCGCGAGGCGCCCGAAAGCGAGGTAGCAAAAGTATCGTCTAACATTTTGTCGGCGATATCCTGCATGGCTTTAATGCCATCGCCCAGTGCCACACCAGGGGCAAGCCCTGCCGATATGGTAGCCGATTTATAACGGTTAAAATGATAAATGGTTGGCGGGGTGGTACCTTCCTGCACCGTTACCAGGTTATCTAATGAAATATTTTCACCGCGTTGATTACGCAGGTAAATATTTTTCAGATCAGTGGGCTTGTTCCTGTCATCCCGCGGCACCTGTCCTATTACTTCGTATTGTTTACCTTCTTTTGTGAAATAGCCCAGCCGGCGGTTACTGTAAGCCAGTTGAAGCGCTTCGGAAATAGCATCAATGCTTACCCCAAGATCACTTGCTTTCAAACGGTCAACCGTAACCGAAAGTTCGGGTTTGTTGAACTTCAGGTCAATATCCACCCCCTGGAAAGCCGGGTTTTTATTGGCCTCATCCATGAATTTGGGAAGGATTTCCGTGAGCTTTTCAAAATTGTTGTTCTGTATTACAAACTGAACGGGCAGCCCTCCCCTGCGGTTAACCGCTATGGTTTGCTCCTGTATGGCGAAAGCTCTTCCCTCAGTAAAAGAGGGAAGATTCCTGTTGATCACATCTACTATTTCCTGTTGCGAACGCGATCGCTGATCAGGGTCAACAAGCATCGTTCTTAAAAATCCTGTATTAACAGAACCTGTTCCGGAAAAACCCGGCGCCGTTACCGTTAATACGGTTTTAAACTCCGGAACTGAATCCATAATTAAATTGGTAAGATCTCCGATAAACCGGTCGGTATAATCAAAAGAAGAACCCTCCGGCATGGTAACCTGAAGGCGAAACTGGCTACGGTCTTCCATAGGGGCTAATTCAGATTTCAGGGTTCTGCCAATCCCCCATATCAATCCTCCGCAAGCCACAATAATGACCAGCGCCAGCCATTTTACTTTCATAAACAATTCCAGCCAGCGATGATAACCTTTTTCCATACCACTGAAGAAAGGTTCGGTTACCCTGTAAAACCAGCTATGCTTATGTTCTTTACGTGCAAGCTTTACATTGAGCACCGCGGTAAGGGTTAACGATACAAAGGCGGATACCAGTACGGCGCCTGCCACTACAATACCAAATTCACGGAATAGCCTGCCTACAAATCCCTCAAGGAAAATGATAGGTATAAAAATAACGGCAAGTGTAATGGACGTAGAAATAACGGCAAAATAAATTTCTTTGGACCCCTCCTTCGCGGCCTGCCATTTATTCATTCCCTGCTCTATCTTTTTATAAATATTCTCCGTTACTACAATGCCGTCATCCACCACCAGCCCGGTGGCCAGCACAATTCCCAGCAGGCTCAGCACATTGATGGTAAAGCCTGCGAGATACATAATAAAGAATGCGGCGATCAGTGAAACAGGAATATCTATTAACGGCCGGATAGCCATGAGCGCATCACGAAAAAACAAATAAACGATCAGGATCACCAGACCGATGGCTATGAAAAGCGTTTCTTCTACTTCAGATATAGACCGTTTGATAAAAACACTCTGATCCAAAACAATATCCAGCTTGATATCTTCAGGCACTTCCTTTTTCAGCTGATCAAAACGTTTGTAAAACTCATCGGCGATGGCCACGTAATTAGACCCGGGCAACGGTACAATGGCAAGCGCGATCATCGGCACACCGTTCAGTTTCAGAATGGTCTCTTCATTTTCAGGACCCAGCACTGCTTCGCCGATATCTTTTAACCGGATAATGCTGCCGCCAAAATTCTTTATGATAATGTTATTGAACTCCTCCTCTGTGGTAAGACGGCCGAAAGTTCTTACCGTAAGTTCCGTATTATAACCGGCTATTTTACCCGAAGGAAGCTCCACATTTTCTTTCAGCAATGCTTCCTGCACATCCTGGAAAGTAAGCCCGTACGCGTTCAGCTTGGATGGTTCAAACCAAATGCGCATGGCATATTTCTTTTCTCCCCATATATTGAGACTACTCACACCCGGGATCGTTTGCAATCGTTCCTGCAATACATTGGTTGCATATTCCGTGATCTCCAGTTGATTACGGGTACTGCTTTGCACCGTCATCGAAATTATAGCGTCTGAACTTGCATCCGCCTTGGAAACCACGGGGGGGGCATCCAGATCCTGGGGCAGGCGGCGTTGCGCCTGTGAAGTTTTATCTCTTACATCATTGGCAGCAGCTTCCAGGTCAACACCCAGGTCAAATTCAACCGTAATATTACTTGTGCCCTGGCTGCTTGAGGAAGTCATGTTCTTAATACCGGCAATACCATTAATTGATTTTTCTAAGGGCTCTGTGATCTGCGACTCAATGATGTCTGCATTGGCGCCTGAATAAGAAGTACGCACATTAATAATGGGCGGATCAATAGCCGGGTAATCCCTTACGCCCAAAAAGGTGAAACCAATGACCCCAAACACAACAATCAAAATGCTGGCAACAGTTGCTAACACCGGACGCCTCAAACTTGTTTCAGAAATATTCATTATTGTATTTTGCTGAGTTGTATTTGAGAATCAGGTTTAACAGACATCAGCCCGGAGATCAGCACGGTGTCGCCTATGTTCACACCACTGATCACCTGCACATATACCGAATCCCTAATGCCCGTAGTAACGGGTAAAAACTGCGGTTCGCCATTTTTATAAACAATCACCTGCTTGCCCCGGCTAAGCGGTATAACTGCCTGCGTGGGTATAATTACAGCATTATTATCTTTAGCAAGGTCTAACGCCACTTTTGCAAACGCTCCTGGTACAAGGGAAGCATGCCTGTCTTTCACTATCGCCTTTATATTCAAACTGCGCGTATTGGCATCAATAAAATATTCACTTGCCAGTACCGTAGCTTCAAATCTTTGCCGCACGCCATCTATGCTAAAGCTGATTTTTTTACCCGGCACAAAATTAGTACTATATTTTTCAGGTACAGTAAACTCTAATTTCAGTTGCTCTACCTGCCGTATAGTAGCAATTACATCTGCCGGGGAAACATAGGCGCCAAGGCTGATATTCCTTAACCCGATCCGTCCGTCAAAGGGAGCCCTGATCTCAGTTTTGTCAATGCTTACCTTCACTAATTCAATATCCGCCTTATTATTATTTACCTGAAGCTCACTCAGGTCAACATCCTGCTGGCTGATGCCCTGTATTTTTAACAACTCCTTATACCGTTCCACCGTTTTTTCATTGATCGCCAACTGCACTTCCAGCTTTTTTAACTGCGCCTGCAGGTCATCGTCAAACAACTTTGCCAGTAAAGTTCCTTTTCTTACAAAGCTGCCTTCCGTAAAATTAATGCTTACGAGCCTGCCGGTAATTTCAGGGCGGATATCCGTTGCCTCAGCCGGCATTAAAGAGCCTGCAACTTCAATATTTTCACTCAGGGGAATGGTCTTTACAATAAATGCATCGGCAAGAACAGTGCGGCTTCTCTCTTTGGGTTGGGTAACGGCTTTTTCCTTTTTTTCGGAGCAGGCAAGCAAGCCGGAGAAGACGATAATATATAAATATAACTTTCTCATCGGTTGCGAAACTAATACAATTTGAAGTTGAAACATTCACCACCTTTAAATAAGTGAACGTTAATTAATGTTAATGGGAAATCCCGGCATTCCTGATATATCCGGCAATGGCCAATTGAATTATCTTTTTGGGGTAGTGACCGCCAGATGATAGCAATTGATGGGGTTCTTCTATATGATATCAATCTCCATTGTAGTTGGCTAAGCTGGTAGCAAGTGCTGAACTATCTCCAAATATCTTCATTTTTGATTGCAGTTTGGCTTTAGCCAACTGAAAAAGAAGCAATATTTTGAATTGGCTTTAGCCCCATCTGTCTCCGCTTAGAAAACCCGCTTTATTTAGGTTGAATATATTGCCAGCCATACTTATTCATAAACTCTTCTACCTCTTCAACAAAAGATGTTTTCTGATGATGCACTTCCTGATTGAATATATAATTTCTTACTGCTTGTAAATGGCTTTTACTTACACCCACTGCCCAATAATCGTCTTGCCAGATAAATTTGTCTGAAGTTAACCTGTATCAAAAACGAACACCTGTTGTATCGCTAACGTACGAAGAACCTGGATAATACATCGCAAACTATTGATTACCAATACAATTGTATTCTGGCACAACATTCACTTATATGATCAATGTTAACCCCCTGTGCGAATTTTTTATGAGCCGGTTTTAAACCCGGGAAATTGCCCGAAAAATTAAAAAGAATGGACAGAGCTATTGCAAAAAAGAAATGGAGTACAAAACGGATACTGACGATAGCCGGTATAGCGGGTATAATTGCATTGATCATTGCGAGCTATTATGCTACTTCCGGCAACTCCAAACTGAATGTAGATACGGAAAGGATTACCATTAGCGAAGTAAAAGAAGGCGTGTTCCAGGAAACCATTCCTGTAAACGGCATTGTACTTCCGGTTACCAGTATTTATCTTGATGCGCAGGAAGGCGGAAGAGTGGAAGAAAAATATGTGGAAGACGGGGCGATCATGAAAAAAGGACAGCCGATCTTACGTCTTTCAAATACCGATCTGTTAATGACCTTAATGAGCCAGCAGAATAATGTATACAATACGCTCACGCAGATGCAGATCAACAGCAATAATGCCCAGCAAAATACGGTATCCAAGCTCAACCAGATGGCGGATGTGGAAAGCCAGCTAAAGGAAGCAGAAAGGTTATATGAATTGAATAAAAAGCTTTTTAGCGAGAAAGTGATCGGCTCACAGGAGTTCAAACAATCGGAAATTAATTACAACTACTACCGGGAAAAGAAAAAGCTGACCGAGCAGATCCTTGACCAGGACTCAATATCGCGTTTACAGCAGGATAAGCAGGATAAGCAGTCGTATGCCGGATCGCAGCAGGCACTTAACATCATGCAAAAGAAAGTAGGCGATTTGATTGTTCGTTCACCGGTTGATGGCCAACTTACTTCATTAGACGCCGAGATTGGTCAGAATAAAAACAAAGGAGAAAGATTGGGACAGATAGATGTGCTGAGCGTTTTTAAAGTGCGTGTGGATGTTGATGAACATTATATTTCAAGGATATACCCCGGGCAAAGAGGGCGTTTCACTTTTGCAGACACCAGCTACCAGCTGGAAATAAAAAAAGTGTTCACGCAGGTAACCAACGGGCGCTTCCAGGTAGATATGGAATTTGTGGATAAAGTGCCAAAGGGCATAAGGCGCGGTCAAACCCTGCAAACCCTGCTGGCATTAAGCGATGAAAGAAAATCTTTACTGCTGGCACGTGGCGGCTTTTACCAGAAAACGGGTGGCAACTGGGTGTTTAAAGTATCTGCCGATGGCAAAAAAGCATATAAAGTGGATATTCAGTTGGGCAATCAAAACCAGGATTACTACGAAGTGCTGGAGGGATTGGAACCGGGCGATAAAGTAGTAACCAGCAGCTATGAAAATTACGGGGATATGCAGGAGCTGGTGTTGAAGTAAAGGTGGAAGGTTTGAGGTATGAGGTTTGAGGTGGAGGGTATAAGGGGGAAGGTATAGGGAGTAAGGCCCTAAAGCTTACACCTTACACCCAATTGTAACATTTTTAAAATCATTTCGTATCAAATAAAATATCATCCATGATCAAAATCTCCGAACTTGAAAAAATATACCGCACAGAAGAAGTAGAAACGGTAGCGCTGAATAAGCTTTCGTTCGAGGTAAAAGAAGGAGAGTTTGTTGCGGTAATGGGTCCTTCGGGCTGCGGGAAATCAACCCTGTTAAACATCCTGGGGATGCTGGATGACCCCGATGCAGGCAGCTTTTTATTCAATGGCATTGAAGTAGCACATTTTAATGAACGCAAGCGCGCCGACCTGCGCAAGCACAATATCGGATTTGTATTCCAGAGCTTTAACCTTATTGATGAGCTTACCGTTTTTGAAAACGTGGAATTACCACTGATCTATACCGGCGTAAAAGCCACCGAAAGGAAGAAAAGAGTGGAAGCAGTATTAGATAAGGTGCAGATCATGCACAGACGTAACCACTATCCCCAGCAATTATCCGGTGGGCAACAGCAGCGGGTAGCCGTAGCAAGGGCGGTAGTCAATAATCCCAAGCTTATTTTGGCGGATGAGCCTACGGGTAACCTCGATTCAAGCAACGGTAATGAAGTAATGCAAATGCTTACCGACCTGAATGAACAGGGCACCACCATTATTATGGTAACACACTCCGAGCACGATTCAAGGTACAGCCACCGGATCATTCGGATGTTAGACGGTCAAACGGTTACAGAGAATATATTGGTTTAATTTGAAAATGGTGGGAATTTGAAAATTTGAAAATGGAGAACCTCTCGCAACAGCACAATATCAAATATTAAATCTCAAATCTCAAATTATATATATGACACAGCAATATCAAACCAAAGTACAGCGCATTACCATGCTGCTCACGCTGCTGGCATTGGTAATCGTTATTGCCAAAAATGTATCGGCCGGTACAAAATGCCTGCCTGTTCAGCAACTGCATCAATGCGAAAGCAATGGACGTGCCGGCATTACTGAAACCACAACAGATATAAAAGACATACCCTGGCAGCCTGTTATATCCATGATCTGGTAAACTTGTATGATAATGATCAGGAACTATTTAAAAGTGGCGCTAAGAAATTTATGGAGAAATAAAACTTTCTCTTTGATCAATATTACCGGACTTGCCACCGGGCTTGCCTGCTTTATCCTTATCGCCTTATATGTGCTGGATGAGCTGAGCTACGACCGCTTTTACAAAAACTCCGATCGCATTTACCGCATCAGCTCCGATATCCGTTTTGGAGGGGCCGAAACGAAGTACCCGTTCTCTTCCGACATGATGGGGCAGACGCTGAAAAAGGACTATCCCCAGGTTGAGCAATACACACGCATTTATAATTCCAACGGAAGTAAGCTGGTAAAAAAAGGAACACAGTTTATTACGGAAACCCGTGTAGCACATGCCGACTCCACTTTTTTTGACGTATTTGCTTTACCCGCTATTGCCGGCAATACACGCACAGCGCTCTATGAGCCCAATACAGTGGTTATAACGGAAACGACTGCGCGAAAATATTTTGGCAGTGTTGATGATGCTATGGGTAAAATTATTGAAACCGACGACAATGGTAAAACATTGTACAAAGTAACGGCAGTTATAAAAAATATTCCGTCCAATTCGCACTTCAATTTCGATTTTATTTTCTCCATGAAAAATGTGAATTACCAGTGGGGACAGTACATGAGCCATAATTTCCATACCTATCTTTTGCTTAAGCTCGGTGTAACCCCGGCAGCATTTAAAAAGAATTTCGATCAGTATACAGATCAGTATGTGCTTCCTGAAGCAAAAGCGTATTTGCAGATCAGCAGCATGGATGAGTTCCGGCGATCGGGCAATAAGCTGGAATATTCATTAACCCCGCTTACCGATATTCATTTGTATTCTAACCGGCCTTTTGAGCTGAGCCCCGGCGGCAACATCCAATATGTATATATTTTTTCGGCGGTGGCCATTTTTATTTTACTCATCGCCTGTATCAATTTCATGAACCTCACCACCGCACGTTCGGCAAACAGGGCTAAGGAAGTGGGCGTTCGCAAAGTATTGGGCACCGAGCGCAAAAATCTGGTAACGCAATTCCTTAGTGAATCTACCTTAACAGCTTTCATCTCCTCCCTACTGGCCATATTACTGGCATTTGCCATTATGCCTTTATTCAACAGCATTTCCGGGAAAACCATGAGCGTGCTCAACCTTTTCACACCTGCCATCATTCCTGTTTTGGTGCTATTGCCATTTGTGGTAGGGCTTTTGGCCGGGAGCTACCCTGCCTTCTTCCTTTCTTCATTTAAGCCTATAGAAGTATTGAAAGGCAGGTTAAGATCGGGCAGCAGCAACGGAAACCTCCGGAGTGCGCTGGTCATATTCCAGTTTGCCACTTCTATTGTGCTTATTACAGGCACCATTATTATTTACAGACAGTTGCATTATATACAAACCAAAAACCTGGGCTACAATAAAGACCAGGTATTGCTCATTGAAAACGGGTTCGCTTTACAAAATAAGCTGGAGGCTTTTAAGCAGGATATGCTGCAACAACCCGGCGTAACCAGCGCAACCATCAGCAGCTATTTACCCATACCCTCTTCAAGAAGCGATAATATTTTTTCCGGAGAGCAGGTTATTGATGCAAAAAACGGCTTTAGCATGCAGGAATGGGACGTGGATTATGATTACCTGCAAACATTAGGCATACAACTTATAAAAGGAAGGAATTTTTCCCGCGATTTTGGAACAGATTCCAATGCAGTTATTCTTAACGAAGCCACAGCAAAAACGCTGGGTTATGCCAACCCCATAGGACAGCATATTTACAAATCAGGTATAGGCGGCTCTTCCGCATCATATACCATTATCGGCGTAGTTAAGAATTTTCATTTTGAATCCCTGAAAAGAGATATCGGTATGGTGGGTCTGTTTTTGGGTAAAAGTACCGGTTTTGCTTCTTTTAAAATAAACGCCGCCAATGCCCCGGCAATCATACAGTATGCGGAAAAGAAATGGAAAACCTATGCTCCTGAAATGCCTTTCAGCTTCCAGTTTTTAGATGCGGCGTTCAACAACGTATACCGCTCGGAGCAACGGGTGGCAAAAATTGCCATAACCTTTTCTGTACTGGCTATTCTTATTGCCTGTTTGGGATTGTTTGGCCTAGCCACCTATATGGCCGAACAGCGCACCAAAGAAATTGGTATACGAAAAGTGCTGGGCGCTTCTGTAGGTAATGTAGTTACTATGCTTTCGAAAGATTTTTTAAAACTGGTAACCATAGCGTTCTGTATTGCCACACCGCTGGCCTGGTGGGCAATGCACAATTGGCTGCAGGACTTTGCCTACCGCATTCACATATCGTGGTGGATATTTGGTATTGCAGGGGTGCTGGCGCTTTTCATTGCTTTGTTTACGATCAGCTTCCAGGCCATTAAAGCTGCGCGGGCTAACCCGGTGAAGTCTTTGCGAACGGAGTAGAATAATTTGAAAATTTGAAAATGTGGCAATTTGAAAATGTAGCAGTCGGTACGCGACGAAAGGAGCGTCAGACCGCGGGGTAATATGAGAAATGTGGAAATGTGAAAGTGTTGGAATGTTGAAAACAACAATTGCTGAAAGCTAATGGCTTAAAGCTTACAACTATGATCAGAAACTATTTCAAAATCGCGTGGCGGAACCTTCTTCGCAACCAGGGTTTTTCGTTAACCAACCTGTTAGGGCTAACGATTGGCATTACCTGCACTATTTTTATTTCTTTGTGGGTGCAGGACGAATTGGGCTATAACAAGTTTCAGAAAAACTATGATAATATTTACCAGGTCATTGCCAACCGCAATTTTAATAACCAGGTGTTTACCGACAGGAGCATGGCGCTGCCGCTCGCGGCTGAGCTTGAGCACAGCTCCCCGCAGATAAAGCACGCCGTTGTTACCACTTACCCCCAGCCCCGGGTGCTTACACACGGCAACGATAAAATAAAAAAGCAGGGTTACATCGTAAGTGAGCATTATTTCGATCTGTTCCCGTGGAAATTCTTAAAGGGCAATGCAGTAACCGCTTTGAAAGAGCCCAACGCTATTGTACTTACAGCATCCGCTGCAAAAGCATTTTTTGGAACACAGGATCCCATTAACAAGGTATTGCGTTTCGATAATGGTCATGATGTAAAGGTTACTGCTGTATTACAGGACATACCCCGCAACTCTACTTTCCAGTTTGACTGGCTTACGCCGTTTAATTATAATGATCCTGATACAAAACGTTCCATGAGCGAATGGGTAAATTCTTCATGGAATGTATTTATACAAACCGTTCCGAATGCTGACACAGGTATGCTGAATAAAAGCATTACTCAGGTAAAGAGAGCGCATGGCAACGATGACATCAGCAGCTATTTTGTATTTCCTATGAGCCGCTGGCGCCTTTATAGTGATTTTAATAACGGTATGAACACCGGCGGTATGATTGAATATGTACGCCTGTTTTCTATAGTAGCGGTGATTATTTTGCTGATAGCCTGTATCAACTTCATGAATCTGTCAACAGCAAGGAGCGAAAAACGTGCAAAAGAAGTAGGCATCCGCAAAACACTGGGTTCAGGCAAAAAACAACTGATTCTGCAATTCTTTCTTGAATCAATGATATTAACACTGATTGCTTTCCTGTTCGCTATAGCAGCAGTAGCGTTGCTGCTGCCATCATTTAATTTGTTTATAAACAAGCAGCTTTCGCTGAATCTATTCAGTCCAGTATTCTGGCTGGGAGCGGCGGCAATCATTTTGTTTACCGGGTTGGTGGCGGGAAGCTACCCGGCATTATATCTTTCTTCATTCAACCCGGTAAGGGTTTTGAAAGGTTCATTTGCTGCCGGGAAAAAGACAATATTGCCAAGACATATACTAGTGGTATCCCAATTTGTAATTTCTATTCTTCTCATTTCTGCAACGATTATTGTTTACCGCCAGATACAGCATGTAAAAGACCGTGACATGGGATACAATCCTAATAATCTTATCATGATACCGTCAACGCCGGATACAGATAAAAGTTTTGCTGTGATAAAACAGGAATTGCTTGCAACCGGTATGATCAGCAACGTTACAAGAACATCATCCCCGATAACAGAAGTATGGTGGAATACCGGCGCTCCTGATTATGAAGGCAAACCGGCTAATGCACAGATTATCATGGGCGGGCTTGGCGTTGATGTTGACTTTAGCAAAACAATGAATATTAAAATGCTTGAGGGCCGCGACTTCTCCGGCACACCTGCAGACTCTGCTTCCATGATTTTGAATAAAGCTGCCGTTGATGCCATGAAACTGAAAAACCCGGTAGGCAGGCAAATGCGTTATGGAAGAACCTACACCGTTATCGGAGTTTCAGATAATGTAATAATGACTTCGCCCTTTGAACCAGCCTACCCCATGCTGATAGTGTATGATCCTAACAGTTCTTCAATGAATACCCTCCGTTTAAAAGAAGGAATAATACCGCAGAAAGCGATTGCATCCATTGAAACCATCTTCAAAAAATATAATCCTGCTGTGCCTTTTGAATACCAGTTTGTTGACCAGGAATTTCAAAAGAAATTTCTGACGGAAGAGCTCATCAGCAAACTCACGAATATTTTTGCAGGGCTTGCCATTTTTATTTGCTGCATCGGCCTGGCGGGCCTTGCATCGTTCACCATTGAAAAACGTTTGAGGGAAATCGGCATCCGCAAAGTATTGGGCGCTACCGTGCAGCAATTGCTCCTGCTCATTTCAAAAGATTTCTTAAAACTGGTATTGATTGCGTTTGTCATTGCCACACCATTGGCATGGTGGCTTATGCACAACTGGCTGGAAAAATATACGTACCGTATTTTTATAAGTCCCTGGCTGTTTGGAATTGTAGGCATATTGGTTTTATTACTGGCATTGATGGTAGTTGGCTTAAATACAATAAAAGCGGCAACAACAAACCCGGTGAAGAGCCTTCGCACTGAATAGCTACGGCTCTCAAAGAGCGTTTGAGAACGGAGTAATACAAATATGGAAATGTGCTAATTTGAAAATGGAAGCGGTCGGTTACGCGATGAAAGGAGCGTCAGACCTCGGGCAAATGTGGAAATGTGAGAATGTAAAAATTGCTGAAAGCTAACTGCTGACGACTCAAAGCTTACAACTATGATCAAAA
This sequence comes from uncultured Sphingobacteriales bacterium, assembly GCA_937871285.1. GTDB lineage: Bacteria > Bacteroidota > Bacteroidia > Chitinophagales > Chitinophagaceae > Agriterribacter. The sequence goes on from CALMQS010000074.1 coordinate 44,740, forward strand.
ATTATTTCAAAATTGCGTGGCGGAACCTTCGCAGGAACAAGTTGTTTTCCTTAATAAACATACTTGGTTTGTCTATTGGCATTGCAACCTGTTTCATCATCATGTTGTATGTTCAAAGCGAACTCAGCTACGACCGGTTTCACAAAAACGCCGGTGATATTGCCAGAATCATTTTCCAGGCAGAGATGAATGGCGGAAAAATAAATGAAAGCGTGGTAATGGCCCCTGTGGCAGCTACCATGAAAAAGGATTTTCCGGAAGTAAAAGATGCTACAAGGATTTTGAATTACGGCACGCCTAAGATCAGCTTTGACAGCAAAGTTTTTAAAGATGATCGTGTGGCCATTGCTGACCCCAACTTCTTCAGCATTTTTACCTTACCCATGATTAAAGGGGATGCAAAAAACGCTTTGGCTAATCCTTATTCCGTTGTGATAACAAAGTCAACTGCAATAAAATATTTTGGCAGGCAGGAGGCGACAGGTAAAACACTTGCGATCAATAACGATACCACCCTATACAAAGTAACGGGTGTTATGGAAGATATACCCGTTCATTCGCATTTCCACTTCGATATATTTGCTTCAATGAAAGGCTGGAGAGATGCCGGTTCCGACTCCTGGCTGGGTGGTGGTTTTCATACCTATTTATTGCTGAAACCGGGTACTGATCAGCAAAAAATGCAGGAACGGTTTCCCGATATGGTAGCCAGATATATGGGCCCGCAAATTCAAAAAGGGATGGGCTTAAGCCTCGAACAATTCAGAACTAAGGGAAACAAACTGGGGTTTGTTCTCCAGCCATTAACTGATATACACCTGCATTCTGATACTTCCAATGAATTTGAACCCGGGGGAAATGCTGCCTATGTATACATATTTGGCGGTGTTGCGCTTTTCATGCTCATTGTAGCCTGCATCAATTTTATCAATCTCTCTACTGCCGGTGCATCCAAAAGAGCCAAAGAAGTGGGTGTGCGAAAAGTAGCAGGTTCCGGTAAATGGCAACTTATCAGGCAGTTTTTACTCGAATCACTGCTGATAACCTTTTTTGCATTACTCATTGCGTTTGTATTGTTGCAACTGGCGCTTCCATTGTTTAATAATATCTCCGGGAAGCAACTGAGCATTGGGTTAAACCCTGTATTGTTATTTGTCATCCTGGGATTGATCGTTGGACTTGCTGCCGGGATTTACCCCGCGTTCTATCTATCCTCTTTTAAGCCCATTGCTGTATTAAAAGGAAAACCTACAGGCAATAATAAAAACTTTGGCTTACGGAGTGGGCTGGTTGTTTTTCAATTTTTCATTTCAGTGGCTTTGATCATAGGAACCATAGTGGTGTACCAGCAAATGAAATATATACAAAACAAAGACCTGGGATACAACAAAAATCAAATCATTACCATTCCCAATTCATGGGCATTAGGTAACAACGAACGGGTGTTTAAGCAGCAAATGTTACAGGATCCGCGTATCTTAAGTGCAACCCTGTCGTGGTATAAACCCGCAGGGCCAAGTGATTATAACAATGCGCTGGCTTACCCGCAATCTGATGCTGACCGGATCGTAAACGGTGTTGATTTTCATGTAGATGACCAGTACATTCCTACGATGGAAATGAAAATAGTGAATGGCAGGAATTTTTCCAAAGAATTTACCACCGACTCTTCCGGTATTATCCTCAACGAAACGGCTGTGAGCGCATTGGGATGGACAACGGAAACCGCTATAGGCAAAACTGTTATACGCCAAAATAGCCCCAAGGGTAGCAATTTCCCTTTTCACGTAATTGGTGTGGTAAAAAATTTCAACTTCAGGTCCCTGCATGAAACGATCAGTCCTTTATTCCTGACCCTGCATCCCGAAGGCGGCCTGATCTTCAAGGTAAATACCGGCGATATACCCGGATTACTGGCTGCAATGAAAAAAAACTGGGACAGTTATAATACCGAAGAGCCATTTACTTATGCTTTTATGGACGACCTCTTCAACAATACCTATGCAACGGAGCAAAAAACAGGTACGATACTGAACATCTTTGCCATACTCACCATTTTTGTGGCTTGTCTTGGCTTATTTGGATTGGCAACTTATACGGCGGAACAACGCACAAAAGAAATCGGCATCAGAAAGGTATTAGGCGCCAGTGTAACACAGCTTACACAAATGCTCTCCAAAGAATTCTTAAAGCTGGTATTGATTTCATCGCTCATTGCCTTCCCGGTTGCCTGGTGGGGCATGAATAAATGGTTACAAAACTTTGCCTATCGCATTGATATTTCATGGTGGGTATTTGCTGTAGCAGGATTGGCGGCGATGGCAATTGCCCTCCTCACAGTAAGTTTCCAGGCCATTAAGGCGGCAGTGGCGAATCCTGTGAAATCGTTGCGTACGGAATGACCTCACCTCCAACCCCTCTCCACGGAGTGGCGAGGGGTGCCTAAATTCAGAACATGCTGATGAAATGCAAGGTGGGGAGGTTGAGAATGTGAAAGTGTGAGCAAATTGTCAGGTTCGGATATGTTTTATAGATGATGTGGAAGATAATATAGTTTGGAATTGTTCTATAGTACCGTCCCTCTCTAAGCGGAGAAGGATAAGAGCCTGCCCGAACGACGTTCAGTCGGGCAGGGATGAGGCTGAAAATGTAGGAAATGGTCGCGGTCGGAAAGGAACGTCAGACCGCGGATAACTAATTATCACGAATAATTCGTGCCCATTTGTAATTCGTGGCAAGAAACAGGTTAATGGTTATTCAAAAAATGAATTTTAAGCAGCTTTTGAGAATATAAAAAATTAATAGCTGAAAGCTGATCCGCCACGGCGGACAAGTTGCTGACGGCTCAAAGCTTACAACTATGTTTAGAAATTTCTTCAAAATCGCTTACAGGAATCTTTTACGTAACAAAGGGTTTTCTATAATCAACATTACGGGCCTTGCAATAGGCATGGCTGCCGCGATACTCATTCTGCTCTGGATCTATAACCAAGTAAGCTACGACAGATTTCATGCAAACAAAGACAGGATATACGAGGTATGGAATCGGGTACCATTTGATGGGAATATTTCGTGCTGGAATACGGTATCCCAGCCAACGGCTGAGGCAATTGAAAAAGCCTTGCCGGAAGTAGAACGTGCGGTAAGGGTAAAGCAAAGCAATAATGTGCTTTTTACGGTGGGGGATAAAAAATTGATCAGGTCGGGCAATTTCGTTGATACGGGTTTTCTTCAGGTATTCAGCTTTCCGATGCTGAGCGGCAATCCTGCCACGGCACTGAATGACAAACCTTCCGTAGTGCTTACTGAGGCAACAGCTAAAAGTTTATTCGGCGATGAGGATGCCATGGGGAAGCTGATAAAAATGGAGAATGCAGATAATTATACGGTAACGGGTATTGTAAAAGACCTGCCAAATAATTCAAGGTTCCGTTTTGAATACTTGTTGCCCTTTTCGAATTTAAAATATAACGAGGGACAAGACCTCGGCTGGAATGATAACAGTACACCCACTTATGTGCTGCTAAAACCAAATGTAGACCTTGCTGCTGCGGCTGTTAAAATAAAAGTATTGAAACAACAATATAGCGATGAAGCAAAAACCATGAAATGGGAATTGTTTCTTTACCCCATGAGCCGCTGGCGTTTGCACTCCAGCTTTACCAATGGCGTGGAAGACAAGGGCGGACTGAACACATTTGTTACACTCTTCGGCATTATTGCAGGATTTATATTATTGATTGCCTGCATTAACTTTATGAACCTGAGTACGGCGCGGAGTGAAAAACGGGCGAAAGAAGTAGGGATAAGAAAAGTAGTGGGCGCCCGGAAAAGTGGGCTCATCGGCCAGTTTATCGGTGAATCTGTTTTGATGGCTTTCATTGCCGGCATAGTAGCGGTTGTACTGGTGCAGCTTAGCCTTCCCGGCTACAACCAGCTTATTGGCAAAAATTTATTTATCAACTTTGGGAATATCTACACCTGGCTGGCATTTACCGGTTTCGTACTATTTACAGGTTTACTGGCCGGTAGTTACCCTGCTTTCTTTCTTTCGTCTTTTAGACCTGTTAAGGTATTAAAGGGCTCATTTAAAAAAGCCAATGCACTGGTTACGCCGAGAAAAGTATTGGTGGTGCTGCAATACACCTTTGCTATCATGCTTATCATCTGCACTATTATCGTAAAACAACAAATAGACTATGCCCGTGACCGGGAGACGGGATATAATAAAGATAATCTTGTTTACCATTTCATGACAGGTGATATACCTAAGAACTACACGCTGATAAAAAATGAATTGCTTGCATCAGGTATTGCCAAATCAATTACAAAAACAAACTCCCCGCTTACGGAAAGGTGGAGCAACGGATGGGGACAGAACTGGGAAGGAAAAGATCCGAATGATAAAACATCCTTCGACCGGTATTTAGCAGATGAAGGACTGGGCACTACAGCAGGACTACAATTTACAGAGGGCCGCGATTTTGATCTGAAAAAATTCCCGACAGATTCAACAGGGCTTATTGTAAATGAATCATCACTGAAAATAATGAAGTTTAAAGACCCGATTGGTAAGACAGTGAGCGATCTTGGCATTGACTGGCATATTGTGGGGGTTGTGAAAGATTTTATTTTGACCAATCCCTATGAACCCACAAGACCGATATTGATATGCGGCGCCAGGAGCAGCTTTATGACCTTTCAGGTGATACAGATAAAACTAAACGGTAATAATTCCACTGCACAGAACCTGAAAAAAACGGAAGCTATTTTCAAACAATACAATCCCGATTATCCATTTGAAATTAAGTTCGTAGATGAAGTTTATGCACAGAAATTTAATAATGAAAAAACGCAGGGAATTTTAGCTGCTTTATTTGCAGGACTTACTATTTTTATTTCATGCCTCGGTTTATTTGGTCTTGCCACATCCATGGCGGAAAGCAGGATAAAGGAAATTGGCGTGCGCAAAGTACTGGGTGCATCTGTAACTGGTATTACTACTTTATTATCTAAGGATTTTGTAAAGCTGGTCATTATTTCATTTGTAATAGCCGCGCCATTATCATATTGGGGCATGCATAAATGGTTGCAGGATTATCAATATCGCATTAGTATTCAATGGTGGGTATTCGCAATTGCCGGATTCTTATCAGTAGCGATTGCAATATTAACGGTAAGCTACCAGGCAATTAAAGCGGCATTGGCGAATCCGGTGAAGAGCCTTCGCACCGAATAGCTAAGGCTCGCAAAGAGAGATTAAGAACGGAGTAATGCAAAATGTGAAAACCTGCCCGCCGGCAGGCAAGTGTGATAAATGTGGAGATGTGAAAATGAAAGCGGTCGGTACGCGACGAAAGAAGCGTCAGACCGCGGATAACTAATTATCACGAATAATTCGTGCCCATTTGTAATTCGTGGCAAGAAACAGGTTAATGGTTATTCAAAAAATGAATTTTAAGCAGCTTCTAAGAATATAAAAAATTAATTACCGAAAGCTGATCCGCCACGGCGGACAAGTTGCTGATGGCTCAAAGCTTATAATTATTAAATTAGAATTCGTCACGACTGCCAGGTTTTATTTGATTTTCGGGACTTCCTTCGGATTTAGGATTTATAAATTCGGATTCATTAGTGTCCGGTAAAAATACTTGATTGATAAATTTAAAGGAGGCGGTAAGCC
>CALMQS010000075.1 GCA_937871285.1 uncultured Sphingobacteriales bacterium
GCTCGATCTTTTTGAACATTTATAAAAATGTCAACCTATTTTAGGCACGCACAAGTTGTAACCTGTACCTTGAAACATGCAACCATAAACCATAAACCCCAAATTAGGAAATCCGAAGGGAATATAAAGCACCAAAACACAAATAACAAGCACCAAAATCCGAAATCCGAAGGAAGGCACACCCTGGAACCTGTAACTTGTAACTTGTACCTTTCAATGTCAACTACAAACCATACACTATAAATGTCTGACTTCTCATTCCACCTTTCCCGTATCCACCTCCCAGTCGTCGGTTCTGAAGGGATTTACAGGTAATCCCCGTCCGACCGGGCCGTCCGGGCGGGCTTCCCTGCTGAAAATATTGGCCATTGCCGTATTGCTGAATGCAAACCGAACGGCAACCGGATTTTTGACCTGTTTGTTGGAGAGTATTACATGATCCCCTTCAATCTTTACATCGGCAGGTAAAAAGTTTTTATCATCTCCGGCAATATAAAATTCGGTTGCTTTCTTTTCTCCTCCTTTTATGACCAGTCCATTGGGCGCATTGTCGAAATATACCGTTACTTTATTTTTATTTACCTCCATGCTTTTATACATGGGGCTTTTATAAATGATCACTTCTTTCTTATACGTTTCTGCCAGCGCCCAGGCGGCCAGTCTTGCGCCAACGTCCTTCTTGTTATGCGGATGAATATTCTTAACATCATCTACCAGGTCGGTAATTACCGCCATGCCTGTATTGGGATGGGTAAGCGTTTGTGTTTGCGCCTCTCTTAATAAAGCACCTATATTTTTATTGCCATAGGCAAAGGGCGCTATCTGCACATAATAGAAAGGAAAATCCTTGTTCCAGTCTTTACGCCAGCTGTCAATCAGCGTTGTCATCAATGCTTTATATGTAGATGCAGTGCCTGTATTGCTTTCTCCCTGGTACCAGATGGCGCCTGCAATACTATAGGATGTAATGGGAGCGATCATAGCATTATACGCCCTTCCCGGTGCGTTGGGCCACCAGTTGGTTGCGCCAATTTTAGCTGCGGCCGCTTTCAGCTCAGGATCATTTTCCACCAGCTCTTCCGGTGTCCATACTTCGGCAGGAGTGCCGCCCCAACTGGTATTGATAAGCCCAATGGGCACGTTTAATTTTTGCTGCAATTGCTTTCCAAAATAGTAAGCCACTGCACTAAAGCTTTTTAATGTTTCCGGGTTGCATGCTGTCCACGTAGCTGCGCAATCATCCTGGGGAGTTAGTGCCGTGGTTTTGGGAATATGAAAGAAGCGGATATTGGTATTGGCGCTGTTCGGCAGTTCGGCATCCATTTGAGGCAAACCATTGAGGCTGCTCCACTCCATATTCGACTGACCCGAGCACACCCACACTTCACCGATCAGCACATTATTGAGCACGATCGTATTATTGCCTTTAAAAGTAATGGTATACGGCCCGCCTGCTGCAGGCGTTTTGATTGCAATATTCCATTTGGCATCGCCCGATGCAACAGTAGAATCAATTGTTGAGCTCCATGATGTGGTAATGAAGATCTTCTCTGCAGGAGATGACCAGCCCCACAGGTTTACGCTTGACTGCTGCTGCAATACCATATTATTAGAAAGTACTGCAGGAAGGCGGATGTTGGCAAATCCTTCAAAGCTCAACGCTGTCAAAATAAAAAAGGACAGGAAAAACAAAGCAACGCTTTTATTCATATGGCTTATTTTGTGCTGAAAAGGTAGCAAAGAAAAAAAGTATGGCAAAATCAATTCTATCTTTGTCAAAATTTTTTCAATGTTAATGCATACAGCGCTCATAGGTGAACTCAGGCACGAAGCATCAAATACGCGCAGAATACTGGAACGGATACCCGAAGATCAGCTGAACTGGAAGCCACATGAAAAGAGCATGCCGCTGCTGCGGCTGGCCTGCCATATAGCGGAATTGCCGCAATGGGTTGATCATATAATGACAGGTACCGAATTTAATTTTGCTACGGACGTTTTTAACCGGATAAATGTTTCTTCAAGAGATGAATTATTGGAAATTTTTGAACTTACCTTAGAACGGGCAGTTGAGTTTCTGGAAAAAACCTCTGATGAAGAATTGAATATGCGGTGGACGCTGAGAAGAGCTGAGCTAATGCGTTTTGAATTGCCCCGGAAAGTGGCTATCCGTAACCTGGTAATGAATCATATTATCCATCATCGCGGGCAGTTATCGGTATATCTCCGTTTGCTGAATGTACCTGTTCCGGGTTTATACGGGCCTTCGGCTGATGAAAAATAGCCTTGCCTTGTTATCCCTCTCCACAAGTACGGAGAAGGACGGTGCTGTCAAACACTAACCTTATATATCATGAAAACACACCATTCTGCGTACTCGGTTTATATTGTTACGAACTTCAAAAAAAACTGTACTTTATACGGGAGTGACCAACGACCTTCTGCAAAGACTTATTGAACACTATCTTAACAGGGGCAATCCAACAACTTTTACCGGAAGATTTAACGGCATAGCCGAACAAAGTCCTGCTGCTTGTCATGCTGCACGCAGGAAGCATCTGCAATGATCTCAGCGAAGCCAAACTCTTCTTTCGTTAGGATGACAGGCCGTGCGTTATTGGTTTGGCTTTATTGTAAATACTCAGTACCGAACTTCGCCGGAATGACAAACTACGGTAATAAAGCCGGGCTTTAACAGTATAGTTGAACAAAGTATCCGCAACCTCAACCAGTTCCGAGACTATTGCCAATAGCTGACGGCTGATCGCTCATACCTATCTACTTATCTTTTACATGTCTGAACTGCTTTCCGTTAAGCAACGGGTGCTGCCCCACCAGCATGTTATTAGTGAGCAGTAAGGTAAAATCTTCAAAAAAGACCTCGGCAATCCATTTTTCAAAGGCAAACTCGAAATTGTTCTGGATCTTATTGGTTACAATGAAAGTAAAAGGATGATCGGGAAAAAGTGGTGAAAATATCTGTATGGAATCTACCTCATTTTTAGGAAACTTTACAATGCCGTCATCACCGGTAAATAATTTTTGTCTTCCCCTTGCCGTATACAGTATGCATTCTATTCCACGTATGATCCCGGGATTATTGTCTGTGAATTTAACCGTTACGAAATGATCATTAACCCTCCTGGCAGATAAAAGTTTAAAATCCCTTGCGGGTTTTACGCGGCTGTTAAATACAATGGTGTTTTTTTCCTGCGACCATCTTCCCGAGCCATAACGGTCGAGCCCGCCATAGGTAAAAAAGAACGTAAAAGTATAATTGGGCTTTAGCCGGAAGCCACTGGTGGTTTCTTTTACACCTTCAAGAAAATAACCTCCTGCAACATCGTTAGCCTGCTGGGCCAACAGTGTAGAAGAAAAAAAGCATATGCTGAATAATAACTGAATTATTTTTTTCATCCCGGGTAAAGATTGATCTGCTGCATTTACAATGATACTCCTTTCTTCTTCATTTCTTCCGCCAGTTTTTTGGGTATCGGGCGGCAGGAACAGTGCTTTTGATGTTCCACATGCCATTTAACCCTTTGCGCAAAACCGGCATTTGCAGGCATACGGTTCTTTTCATGCCATGCGCGGTTGATGGAAGAAACTGGTTTCGGCACTTTGATGGCTTTATTTTAATTATAGTAATTCCCTTAAAAATAATATCTTTTCTCCTTTCTTTCTTTACATTCCCCTTTTCTTAACATATTCATCCATTAAAAGAGATTATCTCTTTATGATTGCTGAATACATAGGAGCGTGGCCATATAGGGATGGGCGCTCACTCAATTGCTGAACAGCGCTAAAGCCGGCATTTTGAAATAAGCTTTGTAACATAGCGAAGCTTACCGGAAAGGGTACCCATACGGGTACCGGTTGATCTGTATTGTATTCCACAATTAAAAATTGCCCATCTCGCTTTAGATGAACCGCTATTTTTTTTATGAAGGCATCTTTGCGCTGCACATAGTGTAATGCATTAGCCATAAGTATTCCATCAATTGCATTAAAGGGAAAGGGATCATTAATAAAATCGGCTTTGTATTTTTTAATGCCTACCTGTTTGTAATTTGGAGGAACCTGTTGCAGGGAAGCAGCATTACTGTCTATCGCATATATATAGCTTCCGGGCGAAAGGAAAGTTGCAAGTGCCAGGGTAAACGTGCCATTACCGCATCCCAGGTCGGCCCAAACCGTTTCCTTTAAAGTATTCAAATGATCATCGTTCAACATTGCAGCCGCTTCCCTTATTTCCATTAGTGTTGATTTGTTTAATGAAAAAACAGAAAGGAATATTTATTGTATGGTTGAAATAATTTCCCTGAGCAGCCTGTTCTCATCTGTTACGTGCAGGCCCAGACGAACTACTATTAATTGCTTTGAAGGGATGATATAAATATCCTGCCCTCCAAAACCATCTGCAAAATACATATCGGCCGGCACATCGGCGTACCAGCGTTGCAAAGGATCATTCTTATTGAAGCCATTTAGCCAAAACTGGTAACCGTAATGTTGAAGGGTGTTAGCAGCCGGGGGCTGAACCGTTGCTTTTACCCAATCTTCCGGCAATATCCGTTCATTATCCCATATGCCATTATTATAGTAGAGCAGGCCAAACCGGGCATAATCCCTTGCCGTGGCATAGCAAAAAGAGGAACCCACATAAGTACCCGATGCGTCGGGCTCCAGCACCATTGAATACATACCCGTCTTGTAAAAAAGTGTTTCATAGGGAAAGGCATGATAGTTTTTTTCACCTGTAGCCTGGCGAATGATCCTGCTTATAATATTACTATTGCCGCTGGAATAATTGAATACGCTGCCGGGAGCGTATTTGAGGGGCAACTGCGCTGCGTAGGCGGCAGCGTTCCCTTTTTTAAAGAGCATGCTGGTAGCGCTTCCGGCCTTCCTGTAATTCTCTTCGTAATCGAGACCGGATGTTTGCTGTAATAACTGTTTTATGGTAATGCTTTCCCTGCTGGTTCCTTTCCATTCGGCCACAGGCGCCGGTGCATTTACATTCAGCTTGCCTTCTTTTACAAGAATACCGGTTAATGCGCCCGTTATGCTCTTGGCAACCGACCATCCCGGCATAAGCGTATGTTTATTGTAGCCGGCAGCGTATTTTTCAGCTATGAGCTGGCCATCATACACTACTGCTAACGCTGTTGTATGCTGGGATTTCGCCATTCCACCTTCATTTAATGCACGCTGAAGTATACTATGCAGTGCAATGCTATCAATGTTTCCGGGTAAGGTGTCGGGCAGCAGATCGCCGTTTGGCCAGGGAATGCTGTCTGTATATTTTACTGGTTTTGCAGGGAGCCTGAATTGTTGTGCCCTTATTTGGGTTTCGCTGCTGTCATTCACCAATGTGGCGCCGAGCCCTTCCCGGTATATAGCTTTTCGTTTTGCAAATCCCAACACTGATCCGGTTACTGATGCATCGTGCTCATTTAAAGTGTAAGTGGCTACAGAAAAAGGAAAGTCCGAGAGCTCTTCCTCAATAACCGTTTGAATCTGCCGGTGTTGCAGGTAAACGGCCGAACATGCTGTTTTTGCTCCGTATGCGCTTATAACAGGAGCCGCGAGGTATATATACCGGGCTAAAAAAATAAGTAACCCTGTCAGCAGAAGGAAAACAATTCGCCAAATGATCTTTTTACCGGGCATGATAAAGCGCATACTGACTATAGATAATTCCTGCTATCGGGAGTACATAAAAAGATAGTGTTAAATCAGGCAAATGATGTCTGTAT
>CALMQS010000076.1 GCA_937871285.1 uncultured Sphingobacteriales bacterium
CTCAAAATCTGGTATTGGCAACAATGTGCAGGTTCGATTCCTGTTCCGGGCACACAACCGCATTTTACATGCGGTTTTTTTATGCCCTAAAATCACTGCCAGTAAAGGGTTTCAGCGTATTGTTATTTCTTATCACTTCCTTTGTTTTGATGTTTTTTTCACAAATTCTGTTACCCCGTTGTTACTTGGGTAACAAAAAATATCAAATAATTCATACCTTAGTGGAAACAAAAGGAAAACAATATGAGCGTAACACTAAGAAAACGCAAAAACGCAAATGGTACGACAACCCTTCGCCTTGACGTTTACCATAATTGTAAAAGATGGGTTGAAACACTAAAGCATCTACAACTATGCAAGGCAACCACTATAGCCGACCGGGAAGCGAATAAAGAAAAGTACAGACTGGCAGAAAGCATTGCTGTTGCCCGGGCCGCTGAACTGGAAGCCAATAATTACAATACGGTTTCTGATGCAGGAAGAAAAACCATAATAACAGACTGGATGCAAACCTACATTGACGGATATACGAAAAAAGATAAACGCAATATGCAGGGAGCATTGAAGCGGTTTATCAACTTTTTGCAGAAAGAAAATAAAGCCGGGTTAACGTTCGGGCAGATTACACCACTACTGATTGAGGATTTCATGGATTATTTACAAAACCAAAGTGAAGGTGAAGGAGCAAGTTCATATTATAGCCGATATAAAAAAATGATGAAATACGCATACCGTAGGCGCTTAATGAAAGAGAATGTACTGGACTTGGTGGAAAAGAAACTAAGGTGCAAAGCTGCAAGAAAGGACATTCTTACCCTTGACGAATTAAAGATACTGGCAGCTACACCAACAGAGAGCGGCGAAGTAAAAAGAGCGTTTCTGTTTTCATGCGTTACCGGGTTACGGTGGATTGATGTTAACAACATCAAATGGAACAACGTTAACCTATCTGAAAAAAGCATAATCCTAAAGCAGAGCAAGACAGGTGAAGAAGTTAGCGTACCGCTCAATGATACCGCTATAAAGCTATTAGGAAAGCCAGGGAAGCCGGTTAACGATGTATTTGCCTTACCTACTGCCAACGGTGCAAATAAGACTGTAAAGGCATGGGTGAAGCGTGGAGGCATAGAAAAAAAAATCACATGGCATAATGCCCGGCATTCGTTCGGTACAAACCTAATATACAATGATGTTGACGTATTAACAGCCTCAAAGCTGTTAGGGCATACCAGCATGAAGCATACACAACGGTATGTGGATACTGCCAATGAAATGAAACAAAAAGCTACTGATAAAGTAAATATTGAATTATGAACCCTATCACAACTGAAACCGGATCGTTTGAAACCCACATAAGAAAAAGGTACACCGCCTATATCTACCTTATAAACGGTAGTGCAGAATTGTTTGAGCAGGAAATTACGGAAGCGTTTGAATACATGACGCCAAGCCTGTTTAATCAGCACTTAGTTGAGTTGGCAGGAATAATAAACTTACCGGAACATGCTATAGAAGGCGTACGCATTACATTACAGGAACTATCCGAATTACAGCGTATGAAAGGCAATCTGGTAAATTATCAATCAACAATATTTCCGGATGTTTTCGCAAAGGCTGAATTGTGTTTATACATGGGTGAATTACCCCGTCCGATAAATACAGATGTGCTATTTGACAGCATACAAATTGACATAGCACAGGTAAAACAAAGAATGGATTATTTGTTTCATGCAAAGCAGTTATCCAAAGCGAACAAAGATGCATTACCGCCGCCAGCATTAGAGCTGTCTAAAATCTTTGTCGGTGAAAGTGAGTTTTCCCTTTGTTTAAATGTGCTGGAAGATGTAGAAGTTACAAGAAATGGCAACTGTATTTTAAAGGGAAGAGGGGGAAATTTGTTCGGTGTTGTTGTGGCGGTTAATGAAGCACCGGGACTGCTAAAACAAAAATTTAGCAATAGAAACGACTTATTGCAATACTTCAATAGGTTTTTGGAAACCTCATTTAAAGAAGTGGATACAAGATCACAATCCTACCAAGAAAGCTATGACGCTGCAAGACGTTATATCAAAAATAATCCTATAAAAAAATAACACTAAACATACCGCCGTTACTTCGCCGTTACTTCGCCGTTACTTCGCCGTTATCTTCCGCTGCTTTCTTTTTACTTCTTATCATCTTTGTTTCGACATCAACAAAGCGCTTTGTTTTTTTAAAACATTTTTCAAAACAAAAAAAAATGGAAAGCAAAAAAGTACTCACCATAGATGAGGCGTGCGCCTATTTAGGGTACAAAAAAAGCTACCTGTACAAGCTAACTATGTCCGGCATTATCCCATTCAGCAAGCCGAACGGCAAGAAACTTTTTTTTGAAAAAATAAAGTTGGAAGCATGGATGTTAAGTAACGCCAACCCCGGCAGCAATGAACGGGGAAAAGTAGCAGCAACCTACGTTACCAGCGAAAAAAAAAGGAGGTAAAGCACTATGAGTACATTACCTCCGACGACATTCGATCCTAATAAATATCCTCGCGAAGATAACGAAAAGCCAGCGTTTACAGCGGAAATATTTGCAGAAAAAAAACATAACACTGCCGCCACCAGCCGGGAAAGCTTTTCCGCATACACAGCAAGCGGGAAGCGTTCAACAGAGCGGGAAAAAGCGCTGGCAGCCATTGGCGAATGGCAGCCCCTAACCAGCAGGAAACTTGCCGAATTAATGCAGGTGGAACGCTGCCACGTTACACGTTGCATTTACGACCTGATGCAGGCGGGAAGGGTACGCATTAGCCACGTAGCCAAATGCCAGGTAACCGGCAAGCGGGTACAGCATTACTGTTTAACGGGCTGGCAGCCGTCTTTATTCAATCAATGATGGCGGTAATGGTAGATAATATAACGCTGACGCTGGAAACCAAACCGCCGCCACAGCTTCATAAAGCCAAAGGACAGCCGTTTGAGTACAAAGGACAGGTATACTGCCCAAAGTACCGTAACGGGCAGTTATGCAGCTATGAGGCGCAAATAAAAAACCTTCGGCTTTACGTTTATCCTGAACGCATTTATTTGACAAATAGCCTGCATAAATTCCATAAGGGTAATAACTATTCAGATTTTACTAAAAGCGAATTGCGGGCAGCTATTGAAGCAATAAGCGATATAACCGGGATCCGATGGGAGCAAGCAGAAATAAAAAAGCTGGAATATGGCTGTAATATTCCGGGCAATGGTGCAGGCATTAGCGCAACATTGCAGGCGTATAAAGGTAAAGATTACCTGCCTATGGCAAAGAACGGTAAAGCATACGGCAAAGCCCTGGACGCCACCAAATACACGCTGAAAGGTTATGATAAGCAGTATCAGGTGCAACAGGTGGATAAGTTACCATTGAGTACACCATTATTCCGCTGGGAAGTTGTGGCGAAGCAAGGGCAGTATTTGCAAAGAATACTAAATATCGAAAAACTCACCTGTAAGAAGGTATTGAGCCGGGAAAGTTTAAGCATCTTAGGGAATGATGCTACTATCAAATTTGAACAAAGTTTAAAAAAACAGAGTATGAATTTACATCTATTGACAGCCGAACAAAAAAAGATCATTGCCGTAATGAATAGCCCGGAAATAAGAGCAGATTTTAAAAACCACCACAAGGAAGCCTATAAAAAATATAACCGGATTTACAGGCAGATAATGCAGGATAAAAGCATTTGCCCGGACGCTAATACCGGGCAGGTTATAAGAGCAAAATTTGACGAATTAATAGCGAACTAAAAAAGTGGCGTGTTCAGCTTGTAATATAGTTGAAAATAGGGGTATGATCGTACCCAAACCAAATAAAGGAATTGAGTAAGTAAACCGAATAAACCGAACCCATAAAATAGGGCAAAATATGGCAGGGAATAAAACATCATTTAAGAAAGGTCAGGGAGGCAGGAAGCCGGGCGCACCAAACAAAGCCACTAAAGATTTAAGGCAATGGATTAACAGTTTCATTGACAGCCAAACAGAGCAAATACAAAAGGACTGGAAGCAACTGGAACCAAAGGATAGGATAATATTGTTTGAGAGGTTACTCAAATACTCCCTGCCCACACTACAGGCAACCAGTTTAACAACGGATTTTGAAAAAATGACAGATCAACAACTGGATCAGATAATTGATGAACTTAAAAAACAAAGTGATGAGAACATTTAAAAACAGAGCGGAAAAAATTGATTTTCTGAAAAATATGAAAAATGGTAAAATAAGAATGGGCCCAAAACCAATACTTTTTGTGAGACGGGAAAAGAGCCTTTATGAACCTGCCAGCCCGGAATTTATAGAGGTTAGGGGAGCGCTTTGTCCTGCTATCCCGGACGATGCAAAGTTTATTGATACCCGTACTGAAGAGTTTTTGACCTATACCCAAATTACTGCCTTGCTGGAAGAAAAATATAAAGGTTACGGGGTATGGTATCAAATTGACGATCCTACCTACTGCCGTTATGCTGCCGTTTTTTCCATTCATTTTGAAAAGGATAGCGGAGGCGTGTATCAGTATCAATGGTTACCCGAACAGGGACGGCAGGCGGTAATGATTGAAAAGTTTACAGATATAATCCAACAACAAAAATGCTACGCTGAAATAAGAGAACAAAAAGAAAAATCATGCAATTAACAACAGATCAAAAACGAAAAATTCATCATTCAGAATAAACTCTTTTTTTCAACTATAAAAACAATAAAAAATGGTACTAAGCATCGACAATGAGTTAGGCAGCAAAAGAAAATTAATGTATGGCGCACAGTTACATGCCGCTCTACGCATACAAGAAGATTACCGTACATGGATGGACAAACATTTGAAAGGAAAGCAGGAAGCATACGACTACTTCAGGGTACAGACCGGGGAAAATCCAATTACCAAAGAAAAATTATTTACAGAGTATTTCCCGGTTGAGACTGCTCAGGAGATTTGCCAGACGGTTCAGACGGATGCAAGCAAAAGCGTATTGAGGGAGATTAATCATGCCTTAAAGCAAGGTCTAAGCACGTTCACCGTGTATTAGAAATTTAAAAGTTCCCTTGCTACCTGGCAGGGGAACATTTTGAAAACTAAAAAATAAAAAATATGAGTACAGAAGCAAGATACTACAGCGAAATGGAACCTTCATTGGACTTCATTAAAAAGCATTTCAGGAAACAAAAAGACATCAATTATGCCCGCCCCTTCCTGGGTATGGTGCAAATCTTCACCGATTTCACAAGGAAAAGCACCCACCCTTCCCGCTTTTGGGATGCATTGATCCATGAGGGGTACAGGTACGAGAAAGGGGAACGTGACTTTTTCCTGAACGTTGATGAAAGCGTATTGCAGGAAATGGAAAGCTATTACACAGACACCGTGCAGGTGAAAATAAGATTTTCCAAACCTCTTGACCGGCGGGAAAACCTGAAAGAACTTATTAATGGTATACCATGCAGTCCGAACGAATATCATTTTGTATTTAACCGTCCGGGGAATTATGTTATACGATTTTTAACTGACGCCACCGGTTCCGTCACAGAGGTGAAGCAGTTCACGTATGAAGAAGGCTTTAAATTAATGCATGGTGCAAACTTTGTACCGGAGAACAAGGCTCTTTAGTGCCATAAAGCCTTATGTTTCTTGTCCCCGGCTGTTTCTACAGTTGGGGTTTTTTATTGTTCATTACGTAATGAAGATGTAAAGGGCGGTCATATTTGACCAGGGTACGATTTCAAATCCGACCCCTTCGCCATGATGGTGAACCCCGGATATTTATGACCGGGTGACATGATAAAGGAAAATGTACTATCTTAATGTTTTAATTAGGTTAGCAACAGCCACCCGGTAATAAGTGAATTTATTGCCGGGTTTTTTATGGGTAAAAGTGAGTGTTATTACAATTTATGTTACTCTGTTGTTACTTCATACCTAATGAATAGGTATTAATATATTGATAATTAATTAGTTGTAAGCATAGGTATTATTCCTGTTCCGGGCACACTTTACACCCTGTAGTCATTGACTTACAGGGTTTTTTAGAGCCTGTTACAAGAGAAAGTGTTATTAAAAAAAGGCTTTCTCAAAGGCTGCAACGCTTCCATGTCCTTCTGCCTGAACAACATTCATTTTTTGTTTTTCTTCCCGACGGGGTCTTCACAGTCAGGCAACTGTGTGGAGAGCAGACCCCGGCGAATCGTTCAGCACCAGGGTTTCATAGCTAGCTCACAACGGCTGGTGATGAAGACCCCGCGCGAATTAAGAAATAGTCATCGCTCCATAGTATAAAGCGCCCTCCAATGCGCTCTCATTATTAATAAAAGCAACTATAAAAAGAAGATATGATCAAACGCTTTACTTTATCATTCCTGATCAGCATATGCCTCTTCAACAACATACCCGCACAAATCAGTCAAAACAGTTTTTACCAAAAAGTACAAACCAATATTGTGTTACCGCCGGAAGCAGGCAAAAATATTATCCGCCTTTTTCATTCCGCCAACGGAATAATTGCCGTTAGTAATAATGGAGTATTCCGGTATAGCAATGGCAAATGGTTGGGCAAAGCCGTTAATGATTATTGGCGCCTGGCAACTACCGATGCACAAAACAATCTCTGGCTGGCTTCACAAAAAACAATTCAGAACGAAGCGGGAAAAATCATTCCCCTGCCCGGCGAAGCCGGGCGCGATACCTTACAATGCCTTTATTGGGAAAATAACCAAACCTTACACCTGGGTACTACCGGTGGACTATACACGTGGAATGGCGGTTGGACGCCACAGCCTCAACTAAAAGATATTTCCGTTAACGACATTATTGCCGATGCACAGCAACGCCTGTGGGTAGCTACCAATAATGGCTTGTGGCGCCGTGAGGGCGGCAAATGGACCAATCTTGATGAAACCCTGATGGCAGAAGGGAACCACCGCACCTATTTTGCGCTCGCTGCCTGTAACAAAGGAGCAGATATCATTTTCAGCTCCCCGCTATCGGTGGGTTGCATTGCCGCCAACGGCGATCATTGGGTGTGGAAATCAACCGATGGATTGCCTTACGGACCTGTAACCCGTATTTGCACTGATGAAAAGGAATTTTGGCTGGGAACCCGTAAAGGCGCCATACAAAAGGATACAGCCTGGCATTACTATAACGGGAGGAGGTGGCTGCCAGCCTCAAAAGTGAACGATATGCTTATACTGCAGCCGGGGAAAGTATGGATCGCTACGCCGGAAGGTATCAGTGAAATACGAAACGAACAAACAACGCTCGTGCGAAAAGCCGATCATTATGAAGCCGTTATTGACAAACGTCACAACCGCTGCGGGCTCATCAATATTTCAAAACTGGCAGTGCCCGGCAATATTGCTACCAGCTTTACTGAAAACGAAGACAATGATGGTTTATGGACTTCCTGCTACCTGGCCGCGCAATGTTTCCGTTATGCAGTTACCAAAGAAGCACACGCGAAAGAAAAAGCCATTCGTACTTTTGAAGCCCTGGAACGGCTGGAAACCATTACAGGTATACCAGGCTATCCCGCACGTTCATACGCGAAGGCAGAAGATAAAGTTGTTCAATCGCGATCGCCACATCCCAAACGCTGGCATTTTTCTAAAGATGGCAAATGGCAATGGCTCGATGATACGAGCTCTGATGAAATTACAGGTCACCTGTTTACCCTTTCATTGTTTTACGAACTTGTTGCCGATACCATGCAAAAGCTCCGTGTAAAACAACTGGTGGACCGAATTGTTTCACATATTGTTGATAACGATCTTCACCTTATTGATTTTGATGGCAAGCCAACCCGCTGGGGCATCTGGCATCCTGATTCCCTGAATCATTCTCCTAACTGGATGTATGAACGGGGACTGAACTCACTGCAGATACTTTCATTTTTAAAAACTGCCCTGCATTATACCGGCAATCCAAAATTTGAAAAAGCCTATCGTATCCTGGTGGATAAACACGGGTACGCAAACAATGCGGTACAGGCAAAAATATTTGGACCGTTTGAAACCAGCCATTCCGACGATATACTCAACTTTTTCCCTTACTATGGATTGCTTAAGTATTCCGGCAATGATCCTCACCATACCCGGTTTATTCAAAGTCTGGAACGCAGTTGGCGCAATGTACGCAACGATCGCATGCCGGTGTGGAATGTTATTGCCAGTGCATTATTGGGTAAAAACTGCGATCTTGATATAGCATTGGAAGAATTGCAGCAATACCCGCCTGACCTTATAGATTGGACCATGGAAAACAGCCACCGCTGGGATCTGCAGAAAGACCCGCTTACAGACCGGGGACGAAAGCAGCAGGCCGTACATCCTGTACCCACACCTGAAAGTGGTGTATCGCGCTGGAATACCAACCCTAAAAGGCTGGATACAGGCCGTGGCGGTGAAACCGAAGAAACAGGCACTTATTATTTGTTTGCTTACTGGATGGGGAGATATTATGGATTTTGGGAGTAGTAGTGATGCAAAGCGCGTATTTCCGGATTTTTCATCTGTTGATGCTCCGGCCGCCGCCGCTGGCATACCCTGTTTTGGCATAAGGCATAAGGAGTAAGGTATAGGGTTGAGAAGTTTATGTACTTAGCTGTGGTACTGCTATTAAGCTTTTGTTGCCACGCTCGCTTGTACTGTAACAACACTATGAAGCTTTGCCACGCTTCGGTTGTTGGTGAAAACACCAAACAACGGCGCGGCTGCCGGGAACACCAACGCGGACAAAAATATTGGATGTTATCTACATTACTACTTTCATTTATTCTATTCAGATATAAACATCCCACTTGCACTTGTTAAGGGTTCTCACTTATACTGTCGGATGATTCGGTCATATTGTCTAACAAAAAGCTCCTACAAGAATCAAACAAATACATATTAAACACCCTATTAAATTCAAGAACACTATCCTTTACTTCTTTTGGCAAAGAATTAAAATAACTTCCAGAAAGCCCGCTAGCCGAATAAATTTTGAAAAATTTGTTTTCGAGGTTTAACTTGCTATCACAAATAATTCTAGCATTATAGGCATCCGATTTTTCTCTGTTCTCCTTTAGGCAATTACAGTACTTCTTTGCCCAGTATCGAGCATCAAAGTCTTCTTCTTTTACATTTTTTATACAACTGCCGCAGAAAACTAGTATAACAACAATACTACGGCAAATTTTAATCTCCATATGGGGTGCATTTAAATTGTCCCGCACTGGCGCAGGTTTGGTAGTATTGCTTTGTGTTTAGCCAGACCTGTGCTTTGCTGTTACTACATCTTTATCAATATACGCTTACTATTTCTAATAATCCTTTTTTGTTTTTCGTATAATAATCTGTTGCACTACTATATTTCCAATTTTTCTTCCCGACGGGGTCTTCACAGTCAGGCAACTGTGTGGAGAGCAGACCCCGGGGAATCGTTCAGCACCAGGGTTTCATAGCTAGCCCACAACGGCTGGTGATGAAAACCCCGGCGCGAATTATAAGAACAAATAGCGTGGTTGGCAAACCCTACCCATCCGACTTGTTTGGGTGGGTAACCGAAGCGTGGCAGAAGCTGCATAGCGTTGTTGTTGTACAAGCGTGCGACGCAACAGGAGCGCAATAGCAGCACCACAGCTAAGTACATACACCTCCCAACCCTATACCCTATACCCTACGCCCTATACCCTACTCCTTATGCCTCGCAGCTTTTACAGCTCACCAAGTTTTCTTCCCGACGGGGTCTTCACAGTCAGGCAACTGTGTGGAGAGCAGACCCCG
>CALMQS010000077.1 GCA_937871285.1 uncultured Sphingobacteriales bacterium
GCTCCCCCTTCAGGACTTGAACCTGAGACCCTCTGATTAACAGTCAGATGCTCTAACCAACTGAGCTAAGGAGGAATAAGGGCGGCAAAAATAGGTTTTTTGGTGTGATCCTGCAAACAATTTCACAAATGTTTTTATCGCCTGAATTGAAATGTAATGCGGGCTTATTTGTATGGTACTATTAATAAATAGCCAACATATCTATAAAATAAATTCCGTATCAACTTAAGCAGTAAATTTGTGACCCGGTTACCATAGCATCCCTTTTCAATTTTCCCTGCCCTACCCCGGAGACATACATTTTTGCCGTTTGAAAAATAAACGATTTAACCGGTGATAAAATGCCGATCCTGATGAAAACACCATAAGCGAAAAATTAATTTTCAAATTTAAACTATAGTATTATGGCTTTTACATTACCGGCACTGCCGTATGCGCACAACGCGCTGGAACCTCATATTGACACTTTAACGATGCAAATACACCATGGTAAGCATCACCAGGCTTATGTTGACAATCTTAACAAAGCAATAGCGGGCACGCCCAACGAAAATAAATCCCTTGAAGAGCTGGTTAAAGCAGCCGGAACGATCAGCCCGGCGGTACGCAACAACGGCGGTGGTCACTGGAACCATAGCTTTTTCTGGGAAATCCTGGGCCCCGATGCAGGAGGCAAACCTTCCGGAAAGTTAGCGGCCGCTATTGACTCCGCATTCGGCAGCTTCGATGAATTCAAAACAAAGTTCAGCGCGGCAGGCGCCACACGTTTTGGAAGCGGCTGGGCATGGCTGATCGTAAAAGACGGCAAATTAGAAGTATCCAGCACCCCCAACCAGGACAATCCCCTCATGGATGTTGCTGAAGTAAAGGGCACACCTATCCTGGGCGTGGATGTTTGGGAGCATGCCTATTACCTGAAATACCAGAACAAACGTCCCGATTACCTGGCAGCAATATGGAATGTAATTAACTGGAAAAAAGTAGAAGAAAAATTTGAAAAAGCATAAGAAAATATAAAAGCCGCCTTTTCCCGGGGCGGCTTTTATATAATTTGAAATTTCAAATTTCTTCATGGTACCGGGTCGTACCCGTGTCCGCCCCAGGGATGACAACGGGCAATGCGCTTTGCGGCCAACCATATGCCTTTGAAAATGCCATATTTTTTAAGTGCTTCTAAGGCATACTGGGAGCAGGTAGGTGTAAACCGGCACTTAGGCCCCAGTATGGGTGAAATAAATATTTGATAGAGCCTGATCAGCCCTATGAATGGCAAACTAAGTATGCGCCGAACGGTTTTCATCAATAACCCGAATAAGTTTATCCAAAATTACCTGTACTTTTTCTTTTACCAGCAAAAAATCCGGCAACTCCCGGCCGGTATAGATAAAGAAAAGCATAACCTGTTTACCCGTTTCAATTAGCTTTTGCTGCAATCCGGCCTTTTGCAAACGATAGGCTTCCCGGGTAAGCCTTTTGATCTTATTGCGATGAACCGCTTTTTTGAAATGTTTGCTGCTTACTGCCACCCCTGCCTGTAAAGCTGTGGGTAACCGGGTATCGGCAACAGCAACCGGCAGATACAGTACCCGGTACGGGAAAACCGAAATACTTCTCCCTTCCCTGAACAACTGCTCAATGCGCTTACGGCTTTTGAGCCGCTCCTGCCTGCTTAATGTAAAAGCTTTTTTCAAACGATACTAATATATTACAAAAATAGCCCCGTTTTGGGGCTATTACTTATTTAAAGACCGATGCACTCAGGCAGGGCTTATATTATTTCGCTATTTTCTCGTCGGAAACAGTCAGTTTCTTACGTCCTTTTTTACGGCGACTGGCCAGAACCTTGCGCCCGTTGGCGGTTTGCATGCGTTTGCGAAAGCCATGAACTGATTTACGACGACGTTTATGCGGCTGAAATGTACGTTTCATTATTTTTTACTTTTTCACTTTTTGAAATAAAAGTTCGGGAGAAGCGAACCGGGTTTCAAAATCATTTACCTTTTCCAAACGGGCCACCACGCCCTTTCTGTTAAGGCTGGATGAAAGGACGGCAAAGGTAAGTGTTCAAAATTAATTTCCGGCCTTTTTTTGAAAATCATTACCCCTGCGTTTGTTTCACGCAAAGCGCACAAAAGCATACAAAGACAAAGATTTTTTAAGGCCACCTACCTCAACGCTGAAAATACTGTGAATTTGCGGCGAAAAGAGTATACCTAAAACATTCTCATAAGAAAGCTTTTACAAATTGCGGCTTATTCAATATTAATCTGCTCAGAATGAATGCGCTCTCCAAAAAAAGTAGCGGCATGCGCATCAAAGTCTTCAGTTGAATCGGTGGTATAAAACTGTACTGTTCCCCCTTTGCCGCAGCGGGCTTCCATTTCAGGGTGACGTTCAAGATACTGCATCAGGCTTTTAGCCACGATCTCGCCTTGCGAGAGCAGGCTCACATGGTCGGGCAGGTATTTCCGGATCTTGTCTTTCAGCAACGGGTAATGGGTGCAGGCTAATAACACCGTATCAATATCTTTACCTTTCCCGAGCAGGTTCTTTACATGTTGTTCTACAAAATAATCTGCTCCCGGGCTTGCATATTCGTTGTTCTCTACTAAGGGTACCCACATAGGACAGGCCTCCTGGTATACGTTAACATGGGGGTAAAATTTCTTTGTTTCAATAAGATAAGATTCCGATAGCACGGTTCCCGCGGTAGCCAGTATACCTACCTCGTTTGACCGGGTAAAGGTTCCGATCGTTTCGGTGGTAGGCCGTATTACGCCCAATACACGGTTTTGGGAATTCATGTTCGGAAGATCATTTTGTTGTATGGTGCGCAACGCCTTGGCTGAAGCGGTATTGCAGGCAACAATAACCAGAGGGCAGCCCTTTGCAAACAGCCATTGAACACATTGGAGCGTGTAGCGGTAAACCGTTTCAAATGAACGCGGGCCATAAGGGGCGCGGGCATTATCACCCAGATACAAATAATCGTACTGCGGAAGGATGTGAATAAACTCTTTTAGAATGGTTAATCCCCCGTAGCCCGAATCAAAAACACCAATGGGTTGCTGTTTCATGAAACAAAGATAGCCGTGTTACTCTAATTGCATTTAAAAAGCCGCTCCCCAAAAGGAAGCGGCCGTATAATGCTATAATTATTTAATGCTTATGGCTTTTTAGCACCTGCTGCCGGCTTCGCAGGTTCACTTGCGGGATTATCAAGTCCAGTGGCGCCGGGTTGCAGCTTAACCCCTAATTTTTTAGCTACCAGGGGCAACAGGTCATCTGTTTGAGGCGCTACTAATAGTGCATCCTGCTTAAATACCCAGGTATAGCCGTTTTCTTTGGCGACGGTACTAATGAGCTCAAATGCTTTTGCAAAATAGGGATTCAGCACCTCTGCTTGTTTCCGCTGCATTTCGCTTTGCTGATATTGGTCCCAATTCTGGATGATAGACAGGTAATTGTTAGCTTCCTGCTGTACGGTTTGTTTAATAGCGGCAGGAGTAGAAGGCGCTTTAGCAATAGAATCCTTGCGTTTATATTCGCTCACGAAAAAAGGAAGTGTATTTTCTAAGGAATCTGTACGGAATTTTTGTAACAAAGAATCTGCCTTCCTGATATCAGGCATAATAGAAACGATATCTTCTAAGCTGGCATGTCCAAATTTCTGCTGGGCGCCGGCAGTATTGCCCAATATTAAAAGTGCTGACGTTATGGCAACAAAAGAAAAAACCTTTTTCATATAAGTCAATGTTTCTGTTTTTATGAGTTAATAGATGAGAATATGGTTGCGTTAGTTTGATTGCCCGGAGGCTTTAACAATTATTTATTTTACCCCCAGCATTTTTAAAACATCCTCACTCCGGTCTAATTTGGGGTCGGCAAAGATAACGGTAATTCCCTCACTTTTATCCAAAATAAAATCATATCCTTTCTCCACCGCTAATTTTTCTACGGCATTATATACCTTATCCTGCACGGGTTTTATGAGTTCCTGCCGTTTTTTAAACAGATCACCTTCATAACCAAAGCGCTGGCGCTGCAGGTCTCTTAGTTCTTTTTCCCTGTTAAACAGCTCATCCTCTCTCTTTTTCTTCAGCTCATCGCTCAGCATTACCTGCTCGGCTTCAAAATCGCGGTACATCTTATCTAACCTGGTTTGCAGTCCGTCGAGCTCTTTTTGCCAGGCTTCGCTGAACTGATCCAGTTGCTTTTGCGCATCCTTGTACTCGGGTAACCGGTCGAGGATGAATTTAGTGTCTAAAATAGCATATCGTTGCGCATCCGCGCTAAGTACCGACAGGCACAAAAAGCCTGCAATAAACAATATTTTTTTCATCAGGTATATTTTTATTTTTTAATGGACTGATGTAACTCCGCGTATACATTATTTTATATCAGAAAATAAGTATCATGCTTCGTTTCATCACTTTTTATTTAAAGTTACATAAGCTTTTTAAAGTAACCGGGTATGCTGTTAGCTTTCAGCCGTCAGCGATCAGCTAAAGTATACTAACGACGGGTTATTCAACACTCACGTCTCATGTTCCACTATTTCCCTTTCACCCTTCACCATCTCCGCTATTCCGGTTCAAAGCCAAGCATAAAGGTAAACCGGGTTGCATCTTTAAAGGTAGCGCCCGGAGCCGATAACCTGTCTAACCCTAACCCGTAATCAAAGCCAAGTAAACCAAACATGGGCAGGAAGAACCTTGCACCCAAACCAACCGACCGGCGAAGCTGGAACGGGTTCCAGTTTTTGAAATCATACCATCCGTTGGCGGCTTCAAAAAAGGCCAGTCCGTAAATGGTGCTGCTGGGGTTGGTTGAGAACGGGTAACGCAACTCCATGGTATATTTGTTGAAAATGGTAAAAAACTTGGTAGTAGACTGCTGGTCGGGATTGATCGTAGGGTTTGAATTATCGTATACCGGGTAACCCCTGTGCGCAATAATATCATAACCGAGTATACCAAAGTTATTGGTCAGTCCCGCGTCACCCACCTGGAAACGCTCAAACGGAGAAATTTCAAGGTCTTTATTATACCTGCCGATGAAGCCGTATTTGGCCGCAACTTTTAATACGAACTGCCGGTTCTTTTCTTCTCCTGCGGGTTTGCCCAGCGGCACATACCATTCGCCGTTTACCCGCCATTTATGATATTCCACTAATTTGTACTTGTCTTCCGTTTTAATGGAATTAGGGTTCTTAAATGCCGAGTAAGGAGGTGTAAAGGCGCCGCTGATCATGAAGCTGGAACCACCTGTAGGGAAAATCGGCTGATTGACCGATGATCTTGCCAGTGTAAGCTTCAGGTTAAGGATATTGGACGTGGCGTCTGATAAACCCTGGAAAAACCCGGGATAGTTTTTCAATTTATACTGCGTATAGTTCAACGCGTAAATAAGTGTAAAATAATCATCCGGCCATTTAAGCTGTTTGCCCAGGGAGATGGTGGCACCCATAGCTTTGAGGTAAGACGAATCGGCCCTGGCGTTGGTATACCTGCCTGTATAAGGGTCATACGCGTTGGCATATTTGGAGCTGTATAGGCTCAGGGTGAAGGAGTTGCGCTTTTTGCCGCCGAGCCAGGGTTCGGTAAACGAAAAGTTAGTAGAACGGAAATACCGTCCGTTACTCTGGAAACGGAGGCTGAGCTTTTGCCCGTCTCCTGACGGAAGCGGACTCCAGGATGTTCTTTTGAATATATTGCGCAACGAAAAGTTATTGAACACCACGCCCACGGTTCCGGTTAGCCCTATGCCGCCACCCCAGCCTGCGCTAAGCTCTAACTGGTCAGACGATTTTTCCTCAACGGTATAGTTAATATCCACCGTTCCGTCATCCGGGTTAGGCACCGGGTTAATGCCAATTTTTTCCTGGTTGAAATAGCCGAGGTTAGCTATTTCGCGCTGCGAGCGGATAAGCTCCTGCCGGCTGAATTTTTCACCGGGCAGGGTGCGCAGTTCCCTGCGTATTACATGCTCCTTGGTTTTATCGTTGCCCGCAATGGTTACTCTTTTTATGGTAGCCTGTGGTCCTTCCGTGATCCGTATTTCATGATCAATGGTATCGTTGTATACAGAGGTTTCAACCGGGTCAACACGGAAAAAGAGATAGCCATTATCTGCATACAGGGCGCTGATATCACCGCCTTCCTGCGTAAGTTCCTTACCCACTCTTTTATTCAGCGTTTCCAAGTTGTATACATCACCTTTTTTGATACCCAGTATTACATTTAAAATGGAATCGGAATATTTTGTATTTCCTCTCCAGGTAATATCGCCAAAATAATACTTGTGTCCTTCATTTACCTGTATGGCAACATTCAGGTTTCCTTTTGCATTATAATATACCGTATCTTTTTCGATAACGGCATCGCGGTAACCCTGGGAGTTATAATATTCAATGATCTTGGTTTTATCTTCCCTGTATTTCTTTTCATTAAACTTGGCAGAACTAAATACTTTGAAACGGAAATAAGGATCTAAATAATCCAATGTTTTGGTTGGAGAAAGGAAACCGAAGTTTTTTACGTACTCTTTAAATGAAATGGGTTCTTTTTCGCCGTAAGGGCTGGTATTTTTATCGGCAAATAAAGTAAGCCTGCTTTTTTCTTTTGTACCTTTTAGCTGCTTTTTAAGCTTCAGCTCGTTGATCTTTTCATTACCAAAAACCATTACATCATTTACCCTTACTTTGCCACCTTTTTCAATAATGAAAATCAGGTCTTCCCCGTTCGTATAAGCGGTATCGGGCCGTTCCTGCACGGTTATTTTTGCGCCCTGGAAACCTTTCTCGGTATAAAATTTCTGGATGGCCTCAATAGCATTTTGTTTGCGGGCTTCCGTTACCACCTGGCTGGCGGTTATACCCACTTTTTCTTTTAAATCTGTTGCTTCCGATTTTTTGATGCCGCGGAAAATAAGTTTGGATAAGCGCGGACGTTCTACCGCTGCGATCTCTACCCATATCCTGTCTCCTTCTACTTTTGTAATATATATTTCAATATCGGCAAACAAGTTTTGCCCCCATAGCTTTTCTATTGCTTTAGCAAAATTGTCTCCTCCGGGGATTCTTACCTCGTCGCCCACATTTAAGCCGGAAATAGAGGTAACTAAGTTTGGATCAAAATACTGGGCGCCGGTGACTTTAATTTCGGCAATGGTATATTTTTTTGGAATAGCCTGGTCAAACAGTCCTAATAAGACAGGGTCTACAGAGGTGGTGGGTACTGTATCTGTTACCTGAGCGTTAGTTTTGGTTGAAAAAAAACTTAATCCAAGTAAAATCGTAAAAATCGTGCAGATTCTTTGCATCCGTTTTATAAGTTTCGCCCGGCAAATTAACGGGATTAATTGAAATG
>CALMQS010000078.1 GCA_937871285.1 uncultured Sphingobacteriales bacterium
TATTGAATGAGGCAGGGTTTATTATTCACTACCTCACGTTATTGCACTATTGGGTGTAGCCAAACCATTAGTCATTCAGGCGGTTTTCAATATCCATCCTTTGATGTAAAATTCTGATGATTTCGATCTCGTTTTGTTTTTCTATAAGGCGATAGAAAATTAAGTGAGATTTTACTTTAGAACAAATCCTGATTTTTCACCTTTTTTAAGTTCTTTGATGAGTTCACTTTTTTGCCTTTCTTCCTGCTCAAAAAGCCGTAAAGCGGCTCTTATCACTTCACTGGCGGAAGAGAAGCGTCCGCTTTGAATTTGGTGTTGGATGAAATTGTCAAAATATGCTCCCAGAAGTATAGATGTATTTTTAGCCATCGCCCTTACAATTTCCTTCAAAAATACCAATTCCTGGTATAATTTCAAAAAAGGTTGATGGATGCTGTGCAATAGTGGGTGTCAAAAAGGAGATAGTCCGCCATGGTTTCGTGTCTTTACGAGCCAGTAAATGCAAAGCCGCAAAATACTATGAAGCACTGCCCTGGTATCGTGTCTTCACGAACCAGTAAAATGGATATGGAGCGCTTTTATTGATCACTATCTTTTACTTCAAAACTAAAGGAACCGCTGCCTGTTTTACCATCGGCACTCATCCCTTCTATAATGCCTATGTATTTTCCTTTTATATCCCCGGTAAAGAACGTTACTGCCGCACCTCCGTCTTTACCTGTTATTACATCGGGCGACCAGTATAAAAGGTTCCTGAAATCGGGCAAACGGCTGGCCACCTGCTCTTTCGTTTCATATAGCGGTGAATAAAAAGTTCGCTGCCATTGCATGCCTTCGTAATCAAGGATCACGGCGCGGTCGTCCATTTCAAATGCTTCTAAGTTTCCCTTGTAGGTAGTAAAATTAAGTATGCCGTCTACCACCAGCGGGCCATAATAATATCTTCTTTTTACCAGTTCAAGCTTTCTTATTTTCAGCGGATCATAACCCATGATACGATCTATATCTTCCACGGGCACACCATCTAACAAAACAAGAGGATTTTCCCTAAACAGGCGGTTATTCGTCATGTCAAATACATTTAAGTGAAATTTTCCCCTGGCCCTGCCTACCAGCACACCCAATACATATTCCCGTAATACTTCTTCCATCGTAGTAAAACGGGTATAATCGTCAAGGAGGTATTTTTCATCCGGCTTACCATAAAATGCTGTGCTGTCAGTTTGGGGAAGGCGGTAGGTTTTTAGCTGATCTGCCAAAAAATTTCGTTGTACCTGTGCGTTGATGCTGTTTTGCTCAATCGCGTTTTTGAGGTGGTCTGAAAGTTGCAGGCCGGGTAATGGCTTTGCCGGGAAGGGATCCTGGAACGGGGTATTGATCTCAATGTTATAACCGCTTATATCAAACCCTTCCGGCTGAAGAATGATTTCACCGGGGCCATATACTTCGCGGGTATAAAAAAGGATATTCCCTTGAGCATCCGATTTGGAGGCATAGTATTGCGTGTGATCGCCGGGTACGGACAGGTATACAACTACCGAGGGCAAAGGTTTTCGGGTAGCCGAATCCGTTATTTTACCGGTAATGATATGCCCGGTATATTCGGGAAGAAAGGTATGGGAAGGCAACCGGTTTTGTTGTATGTGGCCCCATTCAAATTTTCGCCATCCGTGGGTAAGCATCAGGTTGTCCATAGCCTCTGCCGTGCCGTTGGCGCCACTAAAATACCAGGCAGGCGATTCAACCGTTCCTTTCAGATCGGCGCTTAGCCACAGGTAGCTGAAAATATCAGCCTGTTCGGGTGTTTGAAGTGAGTCGAGCCTGTAAACGGCAAGCGACATGTTTGCTGCAACAGACCGGTTATCCGTATCCGTACTGTTCACGCTAACCGTTACCTTTTTTCTCATTTCATAAGCAGGTGCGTTTGCTTTTGCGTTAACCGACAAATGTGCTGAGGGCATTTTGAAATATAGCCTTTCGCATACCGGCTGCCCGGCACTGTTAAACACCGTGAAATGTGTAATACCATCTCCCAATATCTTTTCAGCAATGGCGAAAACCACGCTGTCATTTTGTATCGTTTTGGTTTGTGCGGTTTTTACCGAACCCCTGGTGTGGACAAAAAGCTGTACTGCAGGCGCAGCATTTCCTTTCATGCGTGAATAAACAGTTATTGTGATCTGCCCGTTTGTTTTATGGAGCTTCATCGTGTAGCCTTCTTCCAGTACAGCCGGCATGCTCTTTACTATTGTGCTGCCTGTGGGGAGAGTAATGCAGGCTTTGTAAATACCTGTGCCGCGGGGCGTAAAATTAAAATATCCAATACCGAATTGCGAAGGGCTGAACAGGGCGACCGTATCATGGGTTTCATTTACTACAACGCCTGTAAATGCGGGTATGCCTTTGCCGTTTTTATCCGTCATGCGGAAAGCTATTTTGCTTTCCGTGTTTTTTACGAGGTTTCCACCTTCCGGGAAAAATTGTATATCATATTGAGTGGTAGTATCGGTATTCGTTAGCCCGGCGGTTGACTGTGCATTTACCACAGTAAAAGCCTTCTCAAAATAGAACGCGGCGCCGGCGTTTTTCATCCAGTTGGTGTAGCTTCTTATTTTATAATTACCCGAT
The DNA here is from genome assembly GCA_937871285.1 of uncultured Sphingobacteriales bacterium. Taxonomy (GTDB): domain Bacteria; phylum Bacteroidota; class Bacteroidia; order Chitinophagales; family Chitinophagaceae; genus Agriterribacter. Next base: position 2,629 of record CALMQS010000078.1, read on the forward strand.
GGCATGTTTACCGGCAGGTACAGTGAACCGTTACCATTCCCGTTATTGATTTCAATTTTAGTTTGAAGAAAGATCCTATTGTGGCTGTCAATAACATCTGCATACGCTACCCTGCTTATGCCGGAAGGGTAATTAACCATTCCATCCGTTACATAGGCTTTAAACCAGAGGATCTCGCCGGCGGTATAAAAATTCCTGTCGGTATGTAAATATACCTTCTCGGAAAAGGCGTTTTGCGTATATCGGCCGAATTGCTGCTGCAGGCTGTCATTTACAGCATTTTGCCCATGCGTTTGCAGCAGGATGAAAAGGAAAAAAAAGGTAAGCTTATATTTGTTCATGTTGGCTGGTATCCTGTTTACCGTTTCCCGGTTATGTATTTTATTATTTCACTAAACAGATGCTTATTGGTCACTTATATTCCTGTGTCTGCCTGTTGCTTAATCCCGTATATACTTATCTTTCTCTTCCCCATACCTTATACCCCACACCTCATACCTTATACCTGAATTGTTATCATGGCCAAAAGTCCGGTCTTACATTGGTTCCCCTGCGGGTACAGTCTATACACAAACCGGTAGAGCCCGTGTATCCTACTACAGCCCTTCCTTCCCGTACTTCATCTATAACAAGATTAGCATTGCCTCCAAAGGCAGCATCAAGACTGTCTTTAATATTAGGTATGGTAATCATTTCGCAATAAAGTCGGTACCGCCAGCCGGGCACTTCTGCCCGGTTAATGAATATTCTTTTCTCAACAACAGAACTGGCATACATATAGCCAATGACCATTTCATTGGGGTCGGCGGAGCAGTATATATTACCGGAGCTCGTGGAAGGCTGGGGGTCAAAAATGCTACCCAACTGTTCCGAGTTTTTTTTCATTTTTTCTAAATATTCAAAAGCGCCCCTGCTCAGTGCTCTCTGTTTTACGTTGATGCTGTATTTTACGCCCAGTTTCCAGGAATCATCAGGTATAAAAATAAGCGGCGCCCGGTGAATAACATCTCCGGTGAGTTTTGCGGATGAGCCAATCAGGATACTGGTAGACGCTGCAGATTGCCAGCAGGTATACAAACTGGAAGTATTATTCCTGCTAACCATACTGTCATCTATATATTCCCACAAGGATGGATAATTGGAATGAAATTCCCAGGTTTCCATAAACTGCCAGGCATAATAGCGGGTGTTGTTTTGCGGGTCGTGGGTATTGGCATATACGTCAATACCATTCTCTGCTCTTACCCAGCTAATGCTGTCAATAGGCGGTGTTGTTTTTACATCTACAAATTCAGAAAAGTAAGATTTACCATTGGTTGTTTGTATGCTGATCCTGTATTTTTCCGCGGGGTTCAGGTTAACCGGCGCTCCGGAATAGGTACCTGCCGCAGTTTCAGCAAGCGGGTAATGCAATCCATCTTCGCTTTCTATAAAAACGAGGGCAGAGCGTTCGGGTTTAACAGGCACGCTGTCGTTTGGCTTAAGCGTGCGGCTAAGCTTTATGTGGGTACTGTCGCTGCCGCTATTGATAAATCCTTCCACTACAAGGTAGTTTTTGTCAACCGCCGATTGAGGAAATGGAAATTTTTCTTTGCAGCCGGGCACAGTTATAGCAGCGGCAATGATTATTGCATAACAAGCCTTTTTTATGGACAATATTTTTCTATTCACGCATTATTTATTTTGGCTTCAATAATCATGAGCAATAAAAATTAAAACCTGATATTAAAATTGGCATAAATAATAGCGGCGCCAAAAATGGATAGCTTATACCCGTTAATCACGCCGTTCTCCGATACAAAATATACCGAGTAGGGATTTTTTCGGCCTAACAAATTATATACGCCAAACGTCCACGAATTATGTATTTTTTGCTTCACCTTGTGATTGCCCTCTATGTTCAGGGAAATATCCGTCCTGAAGTAATCCGGAATGCGGTAAGCATTTCTGTCTGAATATAAGGCCCTCATGCTTCCTTCGTAATAATACCTGCCTATGGGTATCGTAATCGGCCGGCCGGTGCTGTAGGTAGTATTGAGTGAGAAGCTGTAGCGGTGTGAGAACCTGTAATTACCTATGAAAGTCAGCTCATGCGGCTTGTCGTAATTAGCCGGGTAAAATGCCCCGTCATTAATAACCTCTCCTATGGAAGGGTCATTCATTTTAAGCAGGGTTCTGGACCATGTGTAGCTGATCCAGCCATTGAGCTTTCCTGTTAGCTTTTTGACCATCAGCTCCACTCCATATGCTTTACCCGAAGTATTAAACATATCTGTTTCAATATGCTCATTTAATACCAGCACCGCGCCACTCTTATAATCCAGGTAATCCTTTATGCTTTTGTAATATACTTCCGCCGAAGTTTCAATGGTATTGGATTTAAAATTCTTATACAGCCCCACCGAAACCTGCTCGCCGTACTGGGGTTTAATGTTGGGATCGCTGAGCTTCCATATATCTGTTGGCGCCATAGCGGTGGTATTGGAAAGCATGTGAATATACTGGCGAAGGGAATTGTACCCGGCCTTAACGGAAAAGTTATCTGTAAAAGCATACCTCAGGGAAAGCCTGTATTCCGGCCCCTTATAATTATTGATAAATTTTCCTTTGGCATAGGATAGGGTATCTGTTATATTGCTTAATTCTTTCGGCAGCCCCGGTGCATAGTGATATACGGTGTTGGGTCCAACATAATTGTATAAAGAAAACCGTAAGCCTGCCTGCAGGGAAAGGGCAGATGTAATATTGTATTTCTCAGTTACGTATACAGCGCTTTCCAGTGCATGTTCTGCATTAACCTTCTCCGGCGCTACCAGTGATTTTTCATTGCGTGGGCCAAATGACCCCGGGTGCAGGGTATAGTAGATGGAATTTAATCCAAAATCGAGGGTATGTTTGGAGTTTACAAAGTAATTGAAATGCAGCTTGAAATTGGTTTGATTGATGTCAAACTTCATGGTATACGCGTTTACGGGATTTTCCTCGCTGTAAATTTTATAACCATAAGCATCGTAGCCTGCTGTAACTAAGCTTTGCAGCTTGTTGTTGTATACATGCTTCCATTTCAGCGAAATATTTTTATTACCGTATCCATATACCGTATCACTGTTCAGGTTAAAGCGGTCGTTGCTTAAATAACCCGTTAGGTACAGGTCATTTTTATCGTTTATTTTGTGGCTGATCAGCAGGTTCACATCATTAAAAGAGGCTTTACTGTGTTTGTATTCATTGGGTAAATACTGTAACAGCCAGTTGGCGTAGGTTGTACGTCCGCCAATAATAAAGGAGGTTCTGTCTTTTTGAAGAGGTCCCTCAACATTGATGCGGCTGGTTAAAAGTCCTATCCCCGCTGAGCCGGTTATTTTTTTCTTATTGCCTTCGCGGCTAACCACATCCAGCACCGACGACAGCCGCCCGCCGTATTTAGCGGGAATGCTGCTTTTGTATAATTCAACGCTGCTAACCACATCAGGATTAAAAGCCGAGAAAAAACCGAAGAAATGCGAAGGATTATAAATAGTGGCATCATTAAAAAGAATAAGGTTCTGATCGGCAGACCCGCCTCTTACATTAAACCCGGTGCTGGCTTCGCCTACCGTTTTTACACCCGGCAGCGTTTGCACCACTTTTAATATATCGGCTTCTCCAAATGCTACCGGAATTTGTTTGATGGTTCTGATATCTACTTTTTCGAGCCCCATTTGCAGGCTGTTGATATTAGCCGCTTTTTTAGCGGAGATCACCACAGCCTTAAGCGACAGGATGTGATCGCGCATATCTATATTCAGGTTGCCATCTGCGTATAGCATCACCTGCCGCCAGGTATCTTTTTTGCCGAGGCTTTGTATATTAATCATGTGCCGCCCTTTGGGCAGCGTTATAGAATAATAGCCAAACTGGTCGCTGGTTACGGAAATTTTAAGCTTGTCGGAAAATACGGCGGCCCCGGGCACAGGTTCTCCTGTTGTGATATCACGAACATAGCCCGCTAATTTTGCGGTGCCTTGTAGTGTGCCCTGTGTTTTAATACCAATTTCATATAATTTGTTTTCCAAAGCGGCAATTTGAGGTTTAGTGTCTTCTTCAAAATCGGTAAGGAGGTCACCCGGTGTGGCCGCAGTGTCGGGCGTTTTACTTTTACGGGCAAAAAAATCATCGGGCAATGTGGTGGCAATGGTTGTTCCTTTGGTAATAAAAACCGCTTTATTATATAGGGTATGCTTATACTCCGTATGGGCAAAAGCGAGGTTCAGCACCTCCGGCAGCGGCTGGTCTTTTATGATCAGATCTACTGTAAGGCTGTCGAACCCCGTAGTGTCATAATAAAAATGATAACCGGTTTGTATTTCCAGCTCGTTGATGAACCGGCTGGCCGCCAGGTTTTTAAACTCCCCGTTTATAACGGGCCATTGGCTTTGCTGGGCATGAACGACCGGGCACAGCAGTATGAAAAAAGAAAATAATAGGATAAGGAGAGAAATGTGCTTCATATCACCTGTTTAATACATCGTATTGTTCTGCCATCAGCTTCATCGCATATTCACGGTTTTTCCTGAATTTGATCTTCTGATTTTTCAATGCCTGCTTTAATGCCGCTCTTTCATCTTTAAGCAATTTTAATATAGATGATTCCGTATAAACATCATGGTATGTGCCATCCCTGAAAAGAAAATACCTGTCTTTCTGGTATACTTTTCTTACTACCGCCATATCCGGAATAGATTCCTGGATGAACTTATTTCTTTTAGCATATAGTTTTATTTTTCCATCGTACAACCTGTCGTAAAAACCTTCCTGTATATTTCCTTCCGTAATACTGTCTCTTCCCAGGTGTAAAAAGTAATGCCCGTGTATATAAAAGGAATCAATTTTACTGCGGATAAGCTGCACCAAAAATACTTTATTATAATGCTGGATAATGAGTTCATCTTTAATGATATCGTACAACATGGGAACGTTGCTGTATACCATCCTGTCGTAATATACCCTGCCGTTGGTTAAAACGGAAGTATCAAAATAGGGGTGGCCTTCTTTTAAAAGGTGGGTGTATTGCACATATTCACTGCCGTTATACAAGCCGGACTGTTGCTGCAGTGCCTGGTAATATATGTTTACAGCATTGGTTTTTTGAAGCCGTAGCATAGCGGTATCAGCCATGTGTTGCGCATTGGAGGGCGTGGAGATAAAAAATAATAAAGCAAAAAAAACAGATGCCGGGCCGCGCAACCCATTGTTTTTTCCGGGAAGGCTATACTTCATATTTAAAAAAGGATTCAATGTTAATGCTAATTTCTGTTTTACCCAAATCATTTATGCGTGGCGGCAAATCATTTTATGCTTTAATGGAAGTGTGTCATTGCGTATCGTTAAAAAATTTTTTGCCTCATACTTCATACCTGAAACCTCATACCTGATCATCTTAAAACCCTACTTTTGCAACAACTTAAAGATGGAACTCATTGGATATATTACGGCTGTTTTAATTGGTGTATCACTTGGACTCATAGGTGGTGGCGGTTCTATTTTAACGGTGCCGCTATTGGTATATGTGTTCAGGTTGCCGCCTGTTATCGCCGTTTCCTATTCCCTTTTTATTGTTGGAACTACCAGTCTTCTCGGAGCATTCGATAGTTTTAGAAAAGGACAGGCAAGCCTTAACCTTGCTTTGCCGCTGGGTATCGTATCACCTGCAACGGTGTTCTTTGTACGAAGGTACGTTGTGCCGCATATTCCTGAACAGCTTTGGACTGCCGGAAGGCTGGAGATCACCAAATCGGTGCTTACCATGATATTATTTGCAGTGCTGATGCTGGCTGCCGCGGTGTCAATGCTTAAGAAAACGGCTGCGCCTTCAGCTAAAACCCCCACAGTCCGGAGCAGTAAGGATTATTTTCATCTGGGGTTATTTGGACTGGGTATTGGATGTGTAACCGGTTTTTTAGGTGCAGGCGGAGGCTTCCTTATTATACCGGCTTTGGTATTGCTGTTAAAGCTCCCTATGAAGGAAGCCGTTGGCACTTCTTTATTTATTATAGCTATCAATTCGCTTGTAGGCTTTACCGGCGACCTGGGGCATTACGTCATTGACTGGTTCTTTTTATTATGCATAACGGCAATTGCTTCTGTTGGCATCCTCATCGGCGCTCAGTTAGCCAAAAAGATACCTTCGGAAAAATTAAAAAGAGGGTTCGGATGGTTTGTGCTTGTGATGGGCATGTATATTATTGTGCAGGAAGTAATGATATTGTGGGGGTAAGATAGCTGTCAGGTGTCAGGAGCGTAACCGCTAACCACAGAATGAACGCTCCTTCTTTCACTTCTTTAGTTTTTAGTTTATCGTTTGTGGTTTACTGTTGCATTTCGCTTCGGATTTCGAAGTTCCGGCTTCCGGCTTTGTCTTTTACCTGATTCTTGGCCTTCCTCCGGGCTTGGTATTTTGAAGTATCTTTGCAGCAATATAAAATTTAAGGCATGAGAGTAGAACAAATATATACAGGCTGTTTGGCACAGGGCGCATACTATATTGAAAGCAAGGGTGAAGTGGCTATTATTGATCCCCTGCGTGAAGTGAAACCTTATATCAGGAAGGCGGAAGCTGATAATGCCAAGATCAAATACGTTTTTGAAACACATTTTCATGCCGATTTTGTATCCGGTCATATAGACCTGGCCGCCCAAACGGGAGCAACTATCGTATATGGTCCAACGGCGCAGCCCGAATTTGACGCTTATATAGCCAAAGACGGCGAAATTTTTACATTGGGCAATGCCACTATTAAAGTAATACATACGCCGGGGCATACCATGGAGAGCGCCTGTTATTTGCTGATGGATGAAAAAGGTAAAGCAAAAGCCCTGTTCAGCGGTGATACGCTGTTTATTGGAGATGTAGGACGACCTGACCTGGCACAAAAAATAAACAAAGAGCTTACCCAGGAAAAGTTAGCAGGTTATTTGTACAACTCGCTGCATGAAAAGATTCTTCCTTTACCGGATGATATTGTTATATATCCCGCACATGGCGCCGGTTCGGCCTGTGGTAAAAATATGAGCACGGAAACTACGGATACGCTGGGTAATCAAAAGAAGTATAACTATGCGCTTCAGCCTATGGATAAAGAAGCCTTTATTACCGCGGTAACGGAAGGGTTAACGCCCCCGCCTGCTTATTTTCCCAAGAACGTGATGATGAATGTGCAGGGCTATGAAAGTATAGATAGTGTGCTGAAGCAAGGCACACAGGCGCTGAGCCCGGAGGCTTTTGAAGCGGCGGCTAATGAAACAGGCGCGTTAATGCTGGACACCCGTTCACCGCAGGATTTTGCAAAATGCTTTATACCCAATTCTGTAAATATAGGCATTGACGGAAACTTCGCTCCCTGGGTAGGCGCCCTCATTACTGATATTAAGCAGAATATACTGCTGGTAACTGATGAAGGCCGGGAAGAAGAGGTGGTAACCCGTTTGGCAAGGGTTGGCTATGATAACGCGATCGGTTACTTAGAAGGAGGTATAGCAGCATGGCAAAAAGCGGGTAAGGAAACGGATAGCATAGAAAGTATTTCCGTTGATGAACTCGCCGGTCGCATGAAAGCTCAACCAGGACTAAATATTATTGATGTGCGCCGGGAAGAGGAATATAACGCGGGGCATTTCCCCGGCTCAAAAAACCTGGCGCTTGACTATATCAATGATCATATCAGCGAGGTAGATAAAAATAAAACCGCTTATGTGCATTGTGCCGGTGGATACAGGAGCATGATCTTTAATTCTATTCTCCGCTCCAGGGGATACCACAACCTTGTAGATATACAGGGCGGGTTTAATGCGATAGCCGCATCCGGCAATTTTAATTTATCCGGAAAAGCTGCTCCTGTTTCAGAATAAGATATATCAGAATAAGATATAGAAGTGAGAAGTGAGAGGTGGGAAGGTTGCATGTTACAAGGTTGAAGGTTGCAGGGAATTCCTTCAACCTTCAACCTTGAAACCTGTAACTTGCAACCTGTCTACGCTTCTCTTAATACGCCAAATTTTTTATCGAAGGTGGGAGCATGCGCATACAACATATCAATGAACGATGGTCCGTAACGGGCATAATAAGGCAGTATATTTTCAACCCTTTCCTGCAGGGTGTTACGCGGAAACAAAGCCGATTTTAATGTATGCAGTTGAACACTTTGCACGGTATACCTTTTCTTTTCGGCCCTGAGCATTTTCTTTTCTAAGCTTTTCAGTGCTTTTACCGCTTTTGTTTCCAGCGCGTTCACATGCTGTGTAAGGGTTGTATCAACCCGCTGTGAAACCGTTCCGATATGCTTATACAATGCTGCTAACTGATGTGTTTCCTTTTCAAGCGTTAACTGCAGGCTGCTCCGGGATCTGACGATATTATTCAGCAGCAGGGCTTCCTCTTTAAAAAGCGCTTCGGCAGCAATGTTGAGCTTATCCATGAGCTGCCCCATTTTTTTTTCTGCTATCAAAAAAGAATTGCGCAGCAGCAGCACAGGGTAGGGCACTCCATAATGCGTGAACATATCTTTTAGCTCAAGCCAGTAAGCGATTTCGGAACCTCCTCCTATAAATGCCACATTGGGTAAAATGGTTTCCTGGTATAAGCCACGCAATACCACATTAGGACTGAACCTTTCGGGATGCGCATGCAATTCATCTGAGATGGCTGCAGAAGAAAAGCAGATGTCTGTATTATTAACTGTAAAACCATCGCCGGTTTTAATGATCCTTTCCCTGGTACTGCCTTTCATATAGAACAGGTTAATGTCTCTGGGATTAACCTGGGCATGATAGGCAGCGGCGAGCTGTTGCGCTGTTTGTGTAACAATGGTTGCGGGTGTATGCCTGAAAAGATCGTCTTCAAATACCCCTGTCATTGCTTTTTTTAAGGCCGCGTCATCGGCAATCAGCACTACCAGTCCATACGATTCAAACAAGGTGTTCACTAACTTTAATGTAGCCTCCTGCACGGTGGAAGACTGGCAGTAACAGCTTTTTAGCAGTGCAACCAGTTGCTGTCCATGCTCCAGTACGCCCAGTTCCCCGCTGATGCGATGGATCAAAGCATCCAACCCCTTTGTATGCATTTTGCCCACTGCGCCTGTTTGACGGGTTTCCCATACCAGCTTTTCATTGTTTAAAAAAATATGGTTGAGCTCTTCCTGGTCATTGTCTTCACTGCCCATATAATATACCGGAACAAAATGATTTTGCGGGAACGCGGTATTCAGTTCATCGGCCAGCTTAATAGCGTGCACAATTTTGTATATAAAATAAAGATAGCCGGTAAACAGGTTGGGCTGGTGCGCAGTGCATACGGTAAACGTATTGGAGAATGCTAATTTTTCTATATTGGCTTTTACTTTTGCCGAAGCGGCTATTCCTTCATATTGCGTTTTAAGAGCCGCAACCAGGATTGTGCGATCGGTACTGAATGCCTTTCTTGCGTCAATAGCTCCTGCAATTCCCTGCAGGTCGGGTGTATATTGATAGAAGGGTTGTAATGATGTATGCTGGTGCAGGTAATCAATAGCCAAAGCAGAAAAAGCGTTGGTGCTGTCGTAACTGATCCATTCGGCGGTAAAATTCATATCATTCACGGTAAAATATGGGGCAAATTAGCTAATTCGTATAAATGGATGGGGAATTTACATTTTTATTAAGAGAAAGCGCGCATACGATAGCTGTAAAAAGCTACAACCTCCTGTGTAAGGAGGTTGTACTTGAAGTTGATTGACACTAACCCACCATATATGTTGAATAGCTTACCTCAGGAGAGGCATACTGCATGGGTTCAATTTTAAAATCCTTTGCTGCAGCGAGAACCTGTTCCGGGCACACCGCTTACTGTCATTGTAACTATGAAGATACGGCCATTTTTAGCCGGTATCAATACCGTAAAGTGGGTATAAAATGTTAATTTTTTTTACGAAGAAGAATCATGCTGTTCCTGCAAAAACTTTAAAATCAAACAATTGCAATACTTTTGTATATGTTTTTTTCTAATTAAAATGCACACCTTTTATGATGCCCAGCTCCAGTCCGCGCAATTCTGCCAGTCCGCGCAAACGGCCAATGGCAGAATAGCCGGGGTTAGTGGTTTTATCCAGGTCATCCAGCATTTGATGACCATGATCCGGACGGAAGGGTATGGGGTGGGTAGCCTGTTGCTGAATGGTGAGCAGGGCTTTCATTACAGCATACATATCCGTATCACCATCAAGATGATCTGCTTCATAAAAGTTTCCCTCCCCGTCTCTTTGTGTATTGCGTAAATGCGCAAAGTGGATGCGGGTGCCCAGCGCTTTGATCATTGCCGGCAGGTCATTGGCGGGGTTGGCGCCCAGCGACCCTGTACAGAAGCAGATACCGTTGGACGGAGCTTCTGAATACGAAACAATATCTTCCAGGTCTTTTTGAGAACAAACAATCCGTGGCAGGCCCAGTATATCAAAAGGAGGATCGTCCGGATGGATAGCTAACTGAATACCCAGCTCAGCCGCCGGCGGCGCTACCTGCTGTAAAAACCAGGCGAGGTTGCTTTTCAGTGCCACACGGTTTATATCCTTATACTTTTCCAGCTCTTTTTTCATTCCTTCCGTTGTACGTCTTTCTTCCCCGGGGATGCCGAATAAAATAGTATTTACCAGTTCTTCTTTTTCGGCTGAAGTGTAGGTATTGTTTTTTTGGGCTGCTTTTTCAATGATAGCGGCCGGATACGTTTTTTCGGCGTCTTTTCTTTGCAGAATGTGCACATCAAAAAGCGCCAGGTCGCTCCAGTTAAAATAAAGCGCTTTTGAGCCATCAGGCATGGTATAATTAATATCTGTTCTTGTCCAGTCGTTTACCGGCATGAAATTATAGGTAATGATCTTTACGCCGCAGGCAGCGAGGTTGGCGAGCGATTGCTTATATTTTTCAATCAGCTCCACATAATTGCCGCTGCGTGTTTTGATGTTTTCGTGCACGGTAAGGCTTTCCACTACACTCCATTCAAAGCCCCCCGCTTTCAATTCATCAATTCTTTTATTGATCTCTTCTTTCGTCCATACCTCCCCGTGAGGAATGTGGTGCAGCGCGGTAACAATGCCCTGTACACCTGCCTGCTTAATATCGCGGAGACTTACAGGATCATTAGGACCAAACCAGCGCCATGTTTGTTGTAATTGTTTGATATGCATATTATTGTTGTTTATAGCCATATATTAAATTTAATCAGCATCCCGGTTTGTGTTACCGCGAAACGGAAGATAGAAGAAGCTGGTTCGTGCAGACACGAACGAAGACATTGATATTTTGCCACGAAGTCACAAAGGCACGAAGAAAATAAAATCTGAAGATCAGGACTTTGTGTCTTAGTGGCATATCTTCTGTAACCGGCCCTTTTGAGACAGCCCCTTCGATACCTTATGCGGAAATATACGTTAAAAAGTGAAAAGCGAAAGATTTGATCTTCCGCTTTTCAGTATAATCAGGAGTCCTGGAATTATTCCGTTGGTATTTCCGTTAATGGCGCCACATTATTCTGGAAGCCATCATATCCTTCGTTTTGATTTAAAGTGCCTTCTACATTACTGTTTATAGCGTTCTGGGGTATCGGCCAAAGTACATGGTAAGGGCTCATCGTATACCTGTCGCCGTGATTGGTTACCACGCCTTTATTGTAAAAATTATTCTTCTCCATGATCCTGTCATAAAAGAAATTATCGGTAGAGAAGTTTTGCAGGTTATAGGTTTTACCGTTATAGGCCGTTTTTCCTGTTTGGGCAAACAAATACGATATCCGTGTAAGCTCAACCTTGCGTGGTTCTTCGTAATACAATTCCCTGCCGCGTTCATCTAATATGGTGCCGATATTTACATCTGCTGCCGTTATGGGTTCTGCGCCTGCGCGTACCCGTATCTTATTGATATCTTCCGCGGCAAGATCGTTTTGTCCTTTCCAGAAATATGCTTCAGCTCTCAGCAAATAGGTTTCTGCCAGGCGAAAAACATACCAGTCCGTATGTCCGCCGCTGGGGGTTGCGTTTTCAATATCCGGAATATATAGCTTGTAATGCGGCCAGTCGAACCAGCTTCTGATGGTATCAGCACAAAGAATACCTCCGGAAGAATTGTAGAGCTGCAATGGTTTTCCGTAATACGGATCTGGGGTGGTTGTTTTTAATGCCGGGTTGTTGTATACCAGGTCTTCCATCCGCATCCAGTTACCCGGCGCATGGCGCAGATCGTTCGGATCGTCCCATAAGGTATGTGTACTGTACCAGGTAGCCCGGCAACGTCCTATAGCCCTGCCGAAATCAGTAGCCTGGTCATAGTCAATAGCCGCGTTGTTCTTCTTTAATGCATCCGTTGTTCCCCTGTTGCCGTTGGGCGTTATTATGTTATTGGAAAACCAATAAGGTACGGCCTGCCGCATGGTAGAACCGCCACCGGCGAAATCGCCATTGTCTTTATACCCGTTCCTGTCTATAACCAGCATTAAGGCTTCAGTGTTTTCTGCCCTTGCTTTATTAAGCGGACGATGAAGATCCCATACTACATTTTTAGAAGCATCATCCTTATCCACGCCAAATCGTTGCGTCATCAGGGCATGTACACCACCATCTATAACACGGCTGGCCGATACAATGGCGTCATCGAAGTTTCCTAATGCAAGGTTCACTTTGGTGAGTAAATGGCTTACGGCTCCTTTTGTAACTTCTCCTCCATTGGTTTTTGCAGGAACCCATTGTTCCGCGAATTCCAGGTCTTGCTTCATTCTTTGAAGGATCACTTCGCGTTTAACAGAGTAAAAATCAAGTTTGGGCGCTGTTACTTCCTTCATTATGGCAGGAATATCACCAAATTCATTGGTGAGCATATAATACCTGTAAGCCCTGTGAAAATAAGCCGCTCCCAATACCGCGTTTTTTTCTTCTTCCGATTTCCATGTGGGCTGATCAATATAAGATATGGCCGTATTGGCGTATTTGATGCCCTTATAACCCTCATGCCAGTACCATCCGATCCGGTTATAATCTACATGGTTTAACTGTGTGGTGGGCGTGATCTGTAAATTCAGATCCTGTGCCGGTCCCGATTTGTCTGTTGTGCCTTCAACGGCCATTTCCGAAAAGATCAGTTGGGTAATAATGGGAGCGCCATCGCCAAACCATTCATAACGCAAATTGCGTTCGCAGGCTATTATCGAACTTTTTAACCCTTCGGGCGTGTTGAAGGTATTTTCGGGAGTATAAAAAGATTGTGGTTTGGGTATTAAAAAGTCTTTCTTGCACGAAGCCGTCAATGCAATTGTTGCAATTGCCATTATGGATAGTGCAGGTTTATATAAAATTTTCATTTTTCTGATATTTATGTAGTGATTGGATATGGTGCTCACTGCTACTTTGAGCTTTGTTCTATAAAGTAAGATTCAAGCCCAATGTATATATCCGCGGTGTGGGTCCACTGTTTTCCGGATCCCAGTAGGTCCATTGCTGTGCATACATTGCTGCATTTTTGATTGTGAAAAAGAACTTCAGATCCTCAGTGCTGATCCTTCTCAGCAGGTTTTTAGGAACCGAATAAGCGAGTGCCACATTGTCTAAGCGGATGAATGATTTTTTGCGGTACACGCTGTAACTCGCACTGCCGTCATTAGAAGCCAGTCGTGCGTAATCGTTTGTTGGATTGTCGGCTGTCCAGAATGGAAATGCATATGAGTTCACACGATCTGGGAATGCATTGCTCCTGTTCTTTGCCTGGTTATAGGTGGCCATATGGCCCCAGTAGGAATACATCATAAATGAGAAACTAAAATTCTCAAAAAAAGTAAATTCATTGCGTAGTGTCCACCGGAAGCGTGGCTCGGTATAGCCCAGGAACTCCCTGTCGGCATCGGTATACTTACCGTCATTGTTTACATCTTTGATCTTAAAATCGCCCGGATAAACACCATATGCACGTGCCTGGTCAAATTCAGCGGTTTGCCAGATGCCTAATGCGTTTTGATCCCATACAACGTCTAAGGGTTGTCCAATAAACCATTTATTTGTCTCGTCGTCCGATTCTTTCTCTCCAATAATATTTCCGTTGGCATCTTTTATATCTGTTTTAGAGCCATACAGATGCACAATTTTATTGCGGTTCAAAGAAAAGTTCAATGACGTGTTCCAGGTAAAATTATTTCTTTGAATATTCCTGGAATTGAGCCCTATTTCTATTCCTTTATTATCAACCTGACCAAGATTATCCCAAACGATATCAAAGCCCGTGACATCGGTAAGAGTTCGCTTTACAAGCAGATCATTTGTTTTGCTCTTGTACACATCAATGCTCCCGTCTATCCTGTTGTTGAGCAGGGCAAAATCAAGTCCTACATTAAAGGCGGTAGTGGTTTCCCATTTCAGTAGTTTGTTCTGCATATTGTTTACATATAACTGTGAAACCTGCTGGATAGTTCCGTCAGGTAGCACATGCAAATATTTACCGGTTTGTAAATCTGCGAGTGCGACATACCTGCCGATATCTCTGTTGCCGTTAAGCCCGTAGCTTATTCTTAATTTGCCATAGTTCAGCCATCCCGATTTCAGGAAGGGCTCATCACTAAAAACCCAGCCTATTGCTGCCGAAGGGAAAGTAGCTCTTGGGTTGCTTTGCCCAAATGCCGAGTAACCATCGCGCCTTGCTGTTAAGGTTAGCATGTAGCGGTCTTTATACGAGTAAAATAAACGTGCCATTAATGCATCTGCAGTGCTCACCTCATCTCCAAACTGGGTGCCATCGCCCTCGTCGCTGTATACGCAGGTATTGCAGGGAACAGTAATGGTTGCGGCTCCCATATTGTGGTAACCCAGTACATCACTGGGCTGAAAACCCGTGCCCACTACTTTATTACGCCATACCTGGTATTTTTCTGCATTGGCCAGTAAGGTTACATCTACATGATGATCCCGTCCAATGTTTTTACTCCATGTTAACAGGTTATCTACCTGCCATTGATAAATGTTACGGTTTTCCCTTGTTGCAATACCTCCAACATTTGTCCAGTCCTGGTACTTTGAAGATTGCCCGTTAAAATAATTGTACCATTCAAACCGTGGTGTAAAGTTCACCTGGTATTTTATATCAAATGGCAATGAAACTTTTGCATAGATACTGGAATTGAGGGTATAATATTTTTTCAGGCGGTCGGTGTATTTTGGAACGGCGAAGGGGTTTGCTCCGCCGCTGGCTTCATCGTTGGGTCTGTAGCGATAATCGGTTGAATCGTTGTTCCAGAAAGAACCCCATGGTGAATTGGCTGTAATCAATGCCCAGTCTACAGGTACGGCGCTTTCGTCTCTTACGCTAAACTGTGTATTGGTACCCACACTTAAAAAATCCGTTACTTTAGCATCTATATTGATGCGGGTACGCACTACATTATAATCATCACCCACTACAACGCCTTCGTTTTTCATATAGCCCATAGACCAGTAATAGCTTATCCTGTCCTGCCTTCCGGAAAGGCTTATATTATAATCCTGGCGTTGCCCATTGTGGAACATCATGTCGTACCAGTTTTGGGTACGCCCGGCTTTGTAGTTGGCAATTTCAACCGGCTGCAGGTTTAACCTTTGCAGCCAAACGGTAAGAGGGTCGGCAGTGGGATTAGAATTATCGTAAGCCAGCCAGTCGGCTACAGGTATGTTCGATGGTAGTTGTCGGGGATCATCGAACTGGTAAGGCTTTGCATTAATGTTTGTACTGTATTGCGCATTTCTTCTCCAGGTATATAAAAACTCCTCGGCGTTGTATACTCTTTCATTAACGCTCATGGTGGCAAGACCTGTGCTGGCATTAAAGTTAATAACAGGTTTGCCTGTTTTACCTTTTTTAGTGGTAACCTGAATTACGCCACTTGCCGCTTTAGCGCCATATACGGCTGCAGAGCTTGCATCTTTCAATACGTCAATGGTTTCAATATCATTGGGGTTAATGTCGGCCAGGGCGCCATAATAAATAATTCCATCTAATACAATAAGTGGGCTGGAGCCTGCATTCAAAGTGTTTTTACCTCTTACCTCCAGTGATGCATCCCCTTTTGGAGAAGCGGTGAAGCCAATATTCAAACCCGGGATATTTCCACGTAAAATATCCTGGATGGATGCGGGCCGTTCATTTTCCAGCTGGGTAGCTTTTACTGAAGACACAGCTCCTGTAAGGTCTTTCTTTTTGGTAGTGCCGTAGCCGATCACTACGATCTGGTCTAACTGGGAAGCTTCTGCTGCTTCCAGTTCAACGTCAATGGTTGATTGTCTTTTTACCGCTATGGTTTGCGTTTTGAAACCTATGGATGAAAATACAAGGCTCCCGGAGCCGGGTACTCCCGTTAAGCGGAATCTGCCTTCATCATTGGTGGTAGTACCATTGGTGGTACCCTGAACGGTAACAGAAATTCCGGAAACGCCATTGGGCCGGTCGGCCGTGGTTACCCTGCCCTGCACCGTAATGTTCTGTGCGAGCGTGGTTTGCCACTGGCAAAGCAGGAGGATGCATAAAAGCACCGGTAACCTGCGAAGTTTTCTCTCCTTCATAATAGCAAGTTTTGTTAGTTATTAATAATCTGTTTCGGTTTGGTGCTTTTCTCAGTTAACAGTATTCCTATTGTTTTTTATTTGAATGAATATGTATTTACTATGGTCGTATTTCCCTGTAACCTGAATCAATTTCAAATCCGAAGGTTTTAATTTCGAAATCCGAAAGAATACAAACCTGCAACTTGTAACCTGCATCTTCAATCTGAAAGCCCAGGGCTGAAAGCCGATAGCTCAAAACCCAATAGCATTACCCCCGTCTACGGGCAGCACGATGCCGGTAATGTATCCTGCCGCATCAGATGATAAATACACGGCCGCATGTGCTATGTCTTCCGGTGTTCCCAGTTTGCCCATTGGTGTGCGTGATAATACCCGTTGCTTTCTTTCTTTATCGCCATTGAGCGCTTTGGACGACATATCCGTTTCTATAAAGCCCGGCGCTATACAGTTTACTCTTATGCCCAACGGAGAAAGCTCTACCGCTAAGCCACGTGTCATTCCTTCTACTGCTGATTTTGCCGCCGTGTAGGCAATTACTTTTGGTATGCCATATTGCGATGCCATGGAACTCACCATAATGATCACACCCTTTTTTCGTTTCACCATTTTTTTTGCGCACTCCCGGCTCAGGGCAAATACCGCCTGCTGGTTAATGCGGATCACTTCTTCATATGCTTCATCACTCACTTCCAGCGCATCCTTTTTAAGATGGATACCGGCATTGTTTACCAGTATGTCAATGTCACCATGTTCTTTTTCTACGGTTGAAACAAATGTTCCTATGCGTCCTAAGTCTTTAAGATCGAAAATCAGCCCTATACACTTTTCTCCCAGTGCCTTACATGCTTTATTCATGTGAGCTTTATTTCTTCCTGTAATGATCACTTCGGCGCCGTATTCAATAAATGCTTTTGCAATAGCAAATCCCAGCCCCCTGCTGCCGCCGGTGATCAATGCTTTTTTGCCAGTTAGATTAAACTTATTGGTTGTTGTCATAAAAAGTAGTTAGATCAATATTATTCGTCTTTTACTTAACCTGTTTTTATGGGCAATGCTCCGCCCTGCGGCACGTTAAATTGTTTTTTTCGGGCCGTCCTTTAAAGTTGCTATTGTTATTTATGCCAGGCTAAAAGCAGTTAATTTTTCGTTGCTATTTCCAGTGCTTTAGTTGTAGTGTAATATTTAGTTATCATATTGGGCACTTCCCATTCCGGAAGCTTTTCTTCTTTGATGTATTGTAAATACCTTTCCATCACCTGTCCAAAATGGGCTTCGTGCCCTACATCGTATGACGCGGGTATGATCACTTTCCATTCATTTCCCTGCTTTTCGGCTGTTACACCCGGGTATTTTGCGGCAATGGTTGTTATAGCCTGTTGCACTGCTGCGCCAAAATCTTCCTGCGTGCTGCCGGAAGGCATAATGTAGAGAACGGGTTTGTAATTTTCTGCCTTCCCCTGTCTTATTTCCAGCGTGGCTTTCGTACCTTTTATGATCTCATGATGGGTATCGCCGCCTTCTGCGGCTTTATAATCCCAACGGGCAATGATCTTAACATGAATATCTTTTAACGTATAATTCATTTCGCCGTTGGCGTGCGTGTTTAAAATGGAATCCTTAACGATATCCGGTTTCAAATACTCCGGGTAAGCATCCTTACCTGTAATGGATGCGTACTGCGATAAGGTTAAAGGCGTTGGCCAAACACGGGCGGTGTGGATCTGAATATCTTTCGTATAATCGAGTGATATGCCGGGAAAGCATTGCCACTGCACCAGGTCAACCAAGTGCGTGCCTACGTCTGCTATGGCATCGCCCTGTTGTGCTGCATCAAAAAACCATTCGGGCCTCACCAGGGGTTTACCTGAAACGTTTTTATAAAAGTAATGCACGCTTTCAATCATTACAGCCGGGTCTTTTTCCGTTCCTTTTGTTAGTTCGCCGAACAGTCCCGGCTGGTGTATCAGCTCCTGTTGCAGGATGTTGGTAATTTCCGAACGCTCGGTCATAATATCATAAAGGAGCACATTTTTCTTTCCCGCGCCGTCAAATGCCTCTACCAGTTTGGTAAAATTAGTACTGTTAATGGCCATGGGTTTGTCTGCCAGCACATTCAACCCTGCCGCCACAGCTCTTTGTATATAATCTGTTTTTAAGCGGTTGTTGCCCGACAATACCACTACGTTGCCTTTCTTTTCTTCCAGCATTTTTTCAGCAAAATTGTTTCCCGTATATACCTGCTCATTCCAGTGCGTAGGATTATCCGCTCTTTGATTGTATTGCTTCACTAAGTTAAGGTAAGCTTGCAGCTCAGGTCCATCCGGCGCATACACATGAACGGTAGTATCAACGCCGGGATAGCTCACTTTTTGTACCAGCGCGGCATGGAAATGCCCGGGATCGAGTGTAAGCAGTTTAACCATGCTGCTGTCTTTTGTTCCGTTATCTTTTTTATCGCCTGCAGACTGGCAGGCTGTTGCTCCTATCATTAAAGCCGAAAATAATATGGTAGTATATCTTTGCATAATATAATTTAATAAAATCCGAAGCCGGAAGTCCGAAATCGAAAGAATACAAAAGAACCAAATAACAAGAACCAAATAACAAGAACCAAATAAATTCAAATTCAGAAAATCTCAAATCTCACGCTCTTTCTCCTTCCCTCATTTTCAGATTCTCCCATTCCAAAAACCTGTTAGAACTGCTCAGCAACAAAGCAACGCGTCAGTCCTGACAGGTTACCCTTCTCTCATTTTCAAATTGCCACATTTCTCACACTTCCACATTTTTCACATTGTCATATCATCGTTCTTACATTAAATCCCTTTTCAATCTGGTACGGCCATCTTTGTGAGCGCACCAGCATGGCATTGGCCTCATCATCGTTTTTAAACCGCTCGGTTACAGGATCCCAGTATAATTTCCGGTTCAGCTTCATAGCGCTGTGGTTCAGCAGGCAAACCGAGCAGGCCCGGTGACCGGCTTCTATTGGCGCAATATGGGGAGCTCCCGTAATAATGCTGTTCAGCCAGTTGGCATGATGATCTTTACTGTCAATAAGATGAATCTCATTTTCGCCAATAACGGATGTCAGTATTTTAGGATCACTGGCATCTAATGCCTTTGCATTCTTGTTCTTTGAATCGGGATCGCTGGCCGTTACGGAATAATTACCGCGTGCCACAAAGATCCATCCTTCTGATCCTACAAATTTTACTCCGTTGGTATAGGAATTGCTGGCCAATACTTTTACACCATTGGCAAAAAGCGTTTCTGTTTTATAGTTGCCGTGTACATCCCATAAGGCTTCTTTGGCCGGCCAGTCTGAAGTGCCTGATATTTCAACAGGGCCGGTATTTTCCGTTCCCATGCCCCAGTTGGCAATATCAAAATGATGGGCGCCCCATCCCGTGATCATGCCTGCGCCAAACTGCTCGCAGCGCAGCCAGCCGGGACGGGAAAAATCTTTTTGAGGGTGCACTAATTTTTCGGTGTAGGGAACATAAGGTGTGGCGCCAAGCCATTTTTCGTAATTCAGGTTTGGTGGAACCGGCATTTCCTTTTCCACGGTGCTTTCTTCCGGTTTGTCTATAGGAAGCCCAACATAAATGGTATGTAATTTTCCAATTCGCCCGTTGCGTACCAGCTCACAGGCCTTCCTGAACTGCGGCATTGAACGTTGCTGGCTGCCCACCTGTAGTATGCGTCCCGATTTCAGCACTTCATCACTCAGTATCCTCCCCTCGCTGATGCACAGGGAAGCGGGCTTTTCCATATACACGTGTTTGCCTGCCCGTACGGCATGAATGGCGGGGAGCACATGCCAGTGGTCGGGCGTTGCAATAATTACGGCATCTAAGTCTTTATTGTCTAACAGCTCTTCGTAGTGTTCATAGGTTTTTGTGCTGTTGTAGCCCGACTGCCCTTTTTTTATATAATAATCATTTATTAATTTTTTAGCGCTTTGCACCCTGTTGCTGTCTAAGTCGCATACGGCCAGTATCCTTGCGCTATCCTGCTTTATTACGCCGGGAATGTCCCAGTCGCGTGCTATCCTTCCGGTGCCGATAGCGCCCACATTTATACGATTAGAAGGCGCATATTTTCCCAATACCGATGCAGGCACTATAGAAGGTATATTGGCCAGCATAGCGGCTCCTGCCGTACCTTTTAAGGTGTTTTTGATGAAATTTCTTCTGGAGGATACTGTTTTTTTTCTGCTCATGATAACTGGTTTTTTATTAATGGCTTTTATTCATATATTATTTGTGTTCCTGTGTTTCTACTGTGCCTATGTGTTTAAATGTATTCTTTTAACACATAGGATCATAGGCCACATAGGTACACA
>CALMQS010000079.1 GCA_937871285.1 uncultured Sphingobacteriales bacterium
TAAATTATATAGTACTTTCATGCCTTTACGAATTAAATGCCTAATCCTATTTGAAAATTTGAAAATGAGTTATCTTAATGGGATACAAAGCATCAAGAACCAAATTACAAAAAACAAATAAAACTCAAATATTAATTTCAAAATTTGATACTGCACGCGTGAAACGAAATCCGAAAGGGAATGTCCAAAAAATGATCACTTACTACTGACCACTATTACATGTTGCTTATAGCTGCTTACTTTCAATCGCAACATGCAGGTTACAGGAAAAAAAAGATTATAAACGCCCCCGGAGAAGAACATAGAACATGAATACCAGCAGTAAAACAATGATAGTAGTAACCACCGGGATCATCAGTTCGGGTGGGTTCTTTTTCAATAATTTCTTTCTGCGCGCCGAAAGTTTCTTAACCAGCTTTTTGTTCAGTTCATTTACCACAACAGGGAGATTACCCTTATCTGTTACCTGTTCCAGCCCTTCCGTAGCATCATTCTCAAAATCTGAATCAATCAGCAGCTTTTCTACCTCGTGCCTTTCTTCCGGCGACAGCTTATTTTCAAGGTAATCTAACAGCTTCCTTTGGTCTGTTTCTTTTGAATGGGATAATATGTTTAATAAATCATTGTTCATATTTTATAGTTGCTGTGTCAAACTTTATTTTCCTTCATTTTCTTCTCCATGCTGATCTTTAAGTTACGTTTTCCGTTTTGAATATAGCTTTTAATCTGCATGATAGTATAGCCGGTTAACACCGCTATTTCATTGTAGGATTTTTTTTGCAGGTAAAAAAGCACGATGCATTGTTTCTGTTCCGCGTTAAGCGCTTCCAAAGCCTCATTCAATGCCGAAAATGTTGCGTCTTTTTGCAGATGATGGAAGATGCCATTGTTTTCATCCGGTTCCGATGCCATCATTTTTTCTGTAACCTGCAAAGTGCTTTTCCCTTTATCCCTCAGTTGCATAAGGCAATAGTTCCGGGCTACCATATACAACCAGCTTTTAAAATAAGTTACGGGGTATTTTTGCAGTTCTGCAATGGCCTTCAGAAAGATTTGCTGTACCGCATCTTTCGCCTCTTCCTCATGCTTTAAGTACTTCATGCATACGCCGTATAACAATAAGGTATACCGTTGCATTAATATGCCCAGCCATTCATTATTGCCGTCTGCATAATAATGCTCTAAAAGCCCGGCATCTGTTATATCGTTAAACGCGGAAGTTGACACACCTGCAACATGATTTTATATACATATAGAGACGCGGTTTATTGTTAATTCCACATACTATATGGGGTTACGGATAAGATTTAACAATAGTTCATATCCTCTTCACCTGTTGTATGACTATGCTGTAAAATTTTCTTTATAAAAAAGGATGGCTTCTTCTATTATTTTGAGTGCAGTGGCTTTATCCTGGAATTCGTTAACGCTCACTGTTTTGTTTTCCAGCTTTTTGTATTCTTCAAAAAATTGCCGCAATTCACTAAAAAAGTGCTTGGGCATTTCCTCTATATTGTTGATATAATTTACGCCCGGGTCATTATTGGCAACAGCAATAATTTTATCATCCGCGTCGCCGCCATCGATCATCTGCATTACGCCAATTACTTTGGCCTGAACGAGGCATAAGGGTTGTATGCTCAGGCTGGAAATAACCAGTATGTCAAGCGGGTCTTTATCATCGCCATAGGTTTGTGGAATGAAACCATAATTTACAGGATAATAAAAAGAAGAATAAATAACCCTGTCTAATTTCAGCAATCCGCTCGGCTTGTCTATTTCATACTTCTGCCTGGAACCCTGTGGTATTTCTATTACCGCATTTACAATTCGCGGCGAGCTTTCGCCTGGCGCTACGCCATGCCAGGGATGAAGTACTGTATGCATAATAAAACTGTAGTTTTAGCAGGAAAGATAGCAATAAAACCAAACAGAAAATATGGTATTTTTTACCAGGCGTATAATGAAGGTAACGCGTTGCGATGTTATGTGCAGGTATTATTCTGTTTCGCTGTCTCCTGTAAAAGTATATTTAAAGTCAACCCACCACTCGCCGTTTATTTTTACCAGCTTAATCTCGCTGTTCTCTCTTTTAAAAGAATTGGAATAATTAATAATGGCAGTGGAGTCATTAAGCGATTGGGATTTGTTAATGATGATGCTGGCGTTTTTATAATTGTCTTTTTCTTCCTGGCTTTCCGCAGCGTATTTCTTTTCAATATTTTCAAATAACCTTTCGTTAGCGCCATCGCGCAGTATAAATGCTTTGGCTTTGCGCATATCGCCATCGAGGGCAAAACGGATAAATTCCCTTCCTGCTTCCAGCGGATCATCCGGCTTCTGGTAATTTTCATTTCCGGTACATCCGGAAAATAGTATACAGCAGGTTGTAAGAATGATGATGATGCTACGCATGAGGTTGATGGTTATGAGCAAAAGTAGGCATTAAATCAGTCTGTCAGTATCCTGTTCTTCCATCCCGTACTTTGACCTTTTTCTTCCCTGAATTCTTTTTCTCCCATTCGGTAACGGCTTTGGGCTTTTCGGCTACATGGTCTGGTGCTGCCGCAGCGGTTGTATTACCGGAGCCTTTTTCTTTTTGTCCAAAAAAGTACTGCTCCTGTTTGGTAATAAATCCTGTATTGGGATCGTAAAACTTCCAGGTGCCGTGCGCTACTGTAGCTACTTCTAATTTTATAACTTTTGTTTCCCATTTATCCGGAATGGCGGGGTCGGGTACCTGCACCGTATCGTAAGGGTTTTCGGGATTGGTAGCTCTCCAGCTTTCTTCCCGGAGGAGATCCCCCATTTTTGTATAATACTGTTGTTTGCCGTCTTTTTCGCCCCACTTATAATTTTCAATAGCTGTTAAATCACCAACAAGGTTATATTTCCTCCAGGGTCCTTCCTTTTTATCATCAGCAAAATATCCTTCCTCCTCATAACCCTGCTCTCCCCGTAGTGCATCTACATGAATCACCCATGGTCCCTGCTTTTTGTTGTTATTATCTATCTGGTTCAGGGTATCTCCTTTAACGGAGATGGTAAAGCTTTTTAACTGCGCCTGGCTTTGCAGGGAGCTGAATAATAGCAGGATGAAAATATAGCGCATAAGGCAATTTTTTAAAGATGACCCTGATACTGCAAAGATATACCCAACAACAATGCCATAGCCTATAAAAAAGTTAAGGAAGCCGGTACGGGTTTATAAAAAGATTATCATTTGTTAAATATCAGTGGTGCTCTATTTGCGTTAAGAAGTGAAATTTTTGAATCTATGAGGGTGAAGTCCGGATTTTTTTGGGGTTTAATATTTACATGTACTTTTTTTTCCTGTACTAAAGAGGATGCTATAGTTGATCAGCGTGAAGAAGATCATTCAGGCGAACAAAAGCCTGACATTGCTTATAACGTAAATGCAGCTATTATGCTGGATCTCGTAAATGAAGTACGTGCCAAAGGTTGTACCTGCGGCGCCACTGTTATGCCCGCTGTTCCTGTGCTTGCATGGAATAAACTGCTGGCTAAAGCTGCTTATGATCATAGCAATGATATGAAAACAAATGATTATTTTTCACATACGGGTGGTGGAAGTACAACGCCGGGAGACAGGATAAGGGCGGCCGGATATCAGTGGCGTGCCTATGGTGAAAATATTGCACTGGGGCAAACAACCGAACAGGTAGTGATGAATAGCTGGCTGAACAGCGAAGGACATTGTAAAAATATCATGAATAAGAACTTCAAAGATATGGGAGCCGGACGTTCAGGAAATTACTGGACACAGGTATTTGGTGCAAAGTAGCTGGCAGCGCGCTAAGCTTGCTTACAGGTGACTATAAGGTTTTTGTGTTATTTGTTCAGCGATAACTGTTGCTGGCGCTGTAAACTCATTTTCACTTTTTGATATAACCAATGTTGCCACACCATTACCGATAATATTGGTAATAGCACGGGCTTCACTCATGAATTTGTCTACCGCCAGTAAAAAAGCCAGCCCTTCCAATGGAATTTTGTGGAGTGCGGTAAGTGTGGACGCCAGGATAATAAACCCGCTGCCTGTTACACCTGCGGCGCCTTTGGAGGTAATCATGAGAATGCCTACTATAGAGACCATTTCAATACCCGACAGATGCACGTTGTATAGCTGTGCCAGGAAAATAACTGCCATGGAAAGGTAAATGGAGGTGCCATCTAAATTGAAAGAGTAACCCGTAGGAACAACCAGTCCCACAACGGGCTTGCTGCATCCCATCTTTTCCAGCTTAACCATCAGTGAAGGCAGTGCTGTTTCGGATGAAGATGTTCCCAGAACGATCAGCAATTCTTCCTGTATGGTACGCAGGAATTTAAAGATGCTCAGCTTATAATAGCGCAGGATAAGCCCTAATACTATAAAAACAAATACCGCCATCGTGCCATACATGGTGAGCATTAACTTGCCTAAGGGGATGAGTGTTTTAATGCCGAACTTCCCTACGGTATAGGCCATTCCGCCAAAGGCACCTGCAGGAGCCAGGTACATGACATACTTTAGCGCTTTAAATACAATATTTGTGATTTTCGTTAGCAGCGGTGTTAATCTTTGCTGATGTTTACTCATGCTCAGTAATATTCCGCATACAATGGCTGCAATAAGCACCTGCAGCGTAAAATTTTCTCTGAGGAAGTGTATCCAGCTAAAATCAGCATTGCTGCTTTCATATGCAGAAGCGTCCTGTATGGGCAATCCTGTTTTATCAATTTTACCGGGTTGTACTATATTGGCAAATACAATTCCAATGACCAGGGCTATGGTGGTAACTATTTCAAAATAAATCACGGCCTTTAACCCGATCTTCCCTACTTTTTTAAGATTGCCCATGCCTGTAATGCCCAGTACAATGGTGAGAAAGATGATAGGGCCGATGAAAAGTTTGATCAGTTGGATAAAACCTGTGCCCATCCATTCTGCCTTTATAGCTGTTGCCGGGAAAAAGTAGCCCAGTATTACAGCGGCAATAATAGCCAGTAAAACCCAAAAAGTGAGATGCGATAAGATCCGTTTAAGCGCTCCGGTCAGTTGCATGCCTGTGATATTGAAGCTTTAAATAAAAGATTTAAATGTAATATAAAATAGCATACCGGCTATGCGCTACAAACATTCTTTTGATCGCGGAACACATGAAAAGAATAATGCTTTTATTTGTAATGAAATGGATATAAAATGAAAGTTGATATTAATGAGCTGGATAAAATTTTTTTTATTGGGGTTGCAGGCACGGGGATGAGTGCGCTGGCACAGTATCTTGCCGGGATGGGAAAGCGGGTAGCGGGGTCTGACCGGTATTTTTTGCCGGGAGCGCCGGGTGATATGCAAACAAAGCTGGAGGCTGCCGGGATACGCTGCTTTAAACAGGATGGAGAAGGGATAACAACAGATACCAGGCTTGTTGTGGTGTCAACCGCGGTTGAAGATACGGTGATGGAAGTGCAAAAAGCACGGCAACTGGGTATCCCTGTTATGAGGCGGTCTGAATTGCTTGCGCATATTGCCAGGAGCAGAAGAACGATCGCTATTGGGGGAACCTCTGGCAAGAGTACCACCAGCGCTATGTTATTTGAAATTTTGAGCTATGCGGGATTGCAGCCTGGCATTATTAGTGGCGCGGGGTTGGTAAGCCTTATACGTGAAGGGAAAATAGGTAATGCCGAAACAGGGCAAGGTGAATGGCTGGTAATTGAGGCAGATGAAAGCGATGGTTCTATTGTACAGTATGAAGCGGAAATCGGCGTATTGCTGAATGTGGATAAGGACCACCAGGAAATAGATGCGCTGATGGATATTTTTGATGTGTTTAAAAGAAATACTAAGGGAACCTTTGTAGTTAACCAGTCACACTCTTTAGCAGCAAAACTTTCAAAAACAATAGCTGCCGATTTTTCTACAGACAGGCATTCTTCTGCAGGGTATATTGCTACCGGCTTCAGGCAGGAGGGGTTAAATATAAGTTTTTTGATTAATGGCGTTCCGTTTGTGCTGCATACCGTGGGAGAGCATAATATGGAAAATGCGCTGGCGGCAGCGGCTGTTGCAGGGCTATTGGGAGTTGATTTATCCACTTCCTCCATTGCATTGGAGAAATACGAGGGTATATACAGGCGGCACCAGGTTATCGGCCATAAGCATGGTATATGGCTGATAGACGATTACGCGCATAATCCCGCTAAATGTGCTGCGTCTATAGCCGCTTGTCAGCACATTGCGCCTAAAGTTATTGCCTGGTTTCAACCGCACGGCTACGGGCCAACGCGTTTTTTGCGTAATGATTTTGTAAAAGAAATTGCAGGCGTTTTACGTCCGGACGATGAAATATGGATGAGTGAGATATTTTATGCGGGAGGAACCACGGTGAAAGATATTTCCTCCTGCGACCTCATTAATGATATTAAGGCATTGGGAAAAAATGCT
>CALMQS010000080.1 GCA_937871285.1 uncultured Sphingobacteriales bacterium
AGCTGTATTTCGTAATTGACAACATCATCCAGACCTTTGGTTAGTTTTTTATATACCACACTGGCGCAGGTTTGGTAGCATTGCTTTGTGCCGGGCCAGACCTGTTGCCGTGTTTCTACTTATCTTAATATTTCTTAAGCAAGTAGCGTATGAGCCCGGCTATAAACTTATATCTATCATTATTGCAAAACAAGTAACGCTCAGGCATCAGGTTGGCTATTACACAACACCACGGCTACCTGCGCCAGAAGGTGAGAGTGGAGAGGGTAAACGTTACTTGATTTCAGTTATGTTTAATGACTTTATATACTCTTTATAACTTCGATCTAAAGCGGAAGTATCGCAATTGGTAAGTTTATATTTACTATCAAGTTCAAAACAAAAGAGCTTCTGTAACTCCCAAACGATTTTAAGCCATCCATAATATGTTCTTTTTGACCGCCAACTGCTGTTAATCACATATGAATTTACATCCTCGGAATCTTCTATAAGAGGATGAGTTTCAATAAAGTCAGATGCGTTTATGATACTGTTCTTTATTCTTTCCGAAAAAATATTCAAATTATTTGTAAGTAAATTTAAAGCAGCAATTAAACTGTCTCTTTTTGCAAAGTCAGTTGTAAATTTGGGAAAATATGCTGTATCAATCCTCTCAAACTTCAAATCTTTGTCTAATACCCTGATCCGATGCGCCACCCCAACTCTTGATAGTTCAAGGATAATTCCTGCTTCATTATAAATATCAGGATATGATTTAATCGAGAGTATATCTGCCAATATACCAGCATTTTTATTCAATTCATCAACTCGTGCTACAATAGCTTTGTCATCTAAGGATTCAAGAACGCTGATAGGTTCAATATTAAAAACTTTTATTTTTTCTTTGTTGAAAATCCTTAAGTGAAGCATAAACAAGCACGTAGAAATTTTACTTTCGTTGTTTTGCCAATACTCGATTTTGACAGCAACCGGATACCTTGTCATCCGACTATAGTTCATATATGGGTTCAACTCTGGGATGTTATAGTAAGAAGAGATTGTTTTGTTTAGTTTTGTTAAGAAAGCATAGGTAACCCAAGTATCTCCAATAATTTCAAAAGAATCATTTTCTTTAAAATCAGACGGCGGAAACACTACCATTCTTTTTACAGTAATTTCAGTTAATCGGCTTTTTAGAGTAAGTGAAACAAGGTCAACATTATTGCTTGAATATAGTCTTTCGAACTGCCAACCTGCAAGTTGGCTATATTCAAATTGCTTCTTTACGTATTCTATATTTTTACAACTTTGGTAAAAACTACCAATACTGAGTGAGAGAGCCAGAAAGCTAAAAACCACAGCATATGTCTCCTTATTGTTTCCGAAATAATTTTCTACTTTAGTCACGTTGAAGTATCTTGGGTTAAGAGTTCAGTTAACGTACACTAATATAGAGCTATTTTTATTTGATATGCAACCCTAATTTGATTCGCGCCGGGGTTTTCATCACCAGCCGTTGTGGGCCAGCTATGAAACCCTGGCGCTGAACGATTCGCTGGAGTCTCACGCTTCTCACTCACCCGGCGAAGACCCAGGCGGGACGAAAATCTCCATCACATCTTTAATAGATGGAAAAGTATTGCTTAGCTTTTCGCCCAGTGCAGCGGGCTTTACCCATTCAATCTGCTGTATATCTTCTTCTGTTTGAGGCTTCAGGGCCTGCGATGACGCGGCTTTCATGCTGTACCAGTGCGATTCTTTTAATATATGCCTGCCAAATTCAGTATAGGTATGGAAGGTGATTAGTATGAATTTTTTGAGCTGCACTTTTTGTAGCCCGGTTTCTTCCTTTACTTCCCTCACCGCGCATTCCTCCAGCGTTTCTCCTTCATCTAATTTGCCTTTAGGAAGGTCCCATTTCCCTCTCCTGTAAATCATCAGTATTTCGTTCTTTTCATTTTCTATCAAACCCCCGGCGGCCTGTATCACCGTAAAATGCTTGCGGAACATTTTTTTTGATTGTTCCATATTTGCAGTAAAAAGTATGCCTGCGTGAAACCCCGGCTTTGCTATTTCATGCAATAATGCATTAACGGCTGGATTTGACATTTCATCTATAAAAATGGTATCCGGGTGATGCCTGTATATTTCTATAGCAGGGGTTATCTCATCACAAATAAAAACGGGCTTATCGCCAAAGTATATTTTCAGAACCATACCATTCAATTTTTATTATTTTCGCGCCATGACAAACGAAAAAGCAGTAGCTGAAAAGCTTTTACAAATTAATGCTATCCGGCTGAATCCGCAACAACCATTTACATGGGCATCGGGCTGGAAAAGTCCTATTTATTGCGATAACCGCAAAACACTGTCTTTTCCCTATATCCGCGACTTTGTGAAATCGGAGCTCTGTAATGTCATATTCGAAAGCTTTCCTGACGCCGATATGCTGGCCGGCGTGGCTACTGCCGGTATTGCATGGGGTGCTATGGCTGCCGACCAGCTAAAGCTGCCGTATATATATGTTCGCCCCAGGCCTAAAGAGCACGGATTAGGCAACCAGGTAGAAGGTTATGTTGAACCCGGTAAAAGAGTGGTGGTGGTGGAAGACCTGATTTCTACCGGTAAAAGCAGTCTGCAGGTATGCAGCGTGCTTAAAGAGCAGGGGCTTGAAGTAGAAGGTATGGTTTCTATTTTTACTTATGGATTTGATGTGGCGGTGCAGGCTTTTGCAGAAGCCGGTGTGGTGCTTAAATCGTTAACCAACTATCAAACGCTGATAACCCTCGCGCTGGAAAAAGGAATAATAGGTGCAGCTGAAGAAGCCACATTATTAAGCTGGCGGCAGGATCCGGCGAATTGGGAGGGTTAAGGGATGTGGGAAATATGAGAATGTGAGAAATGTGGGAATGAGGAAACAGGCGGCCGGTACGCGATGAGAGGAGCGTCAGACCGCTGGTAAAATGTGGCAAATGTGAAGATGTAATATGCATTAACAATTTCTTTTACAATAAAGCGCTACCTTTTCAGAAATAATTCCGGCATAAATAACTTCTTTAATCATAAAAAATCTTACCATGAAAAAATTTGCGCTGCTTGTTACCTTAATTTGTGGTGTGGCATGGTCTGCCGTGGCGCAGCCCAAGAAGCCTGTAACGGTTAAAATTGCTACTCCTACCGTACAATGTGAACAGTGCAAAAAGAATATAGAAAACTATATGAAGCATGAGGATGGCATTGCCAAAGTGAATGTAAATTATAAGCGTAAGGAAACAACGATAACCTATCTTCCCGACAGAACGAACATTGAAAATGTAAAAACAGGGATCGCCAACGCAGGTTATGATGCAGGGGATGTAAAAGCCAATGAGGATTCCTATAAAGCGTTGCCTACCTGCTGTAAGAAACCGGAGGACCAGTGATAGCAGAAAGTTTGTGGTTTGTAGTTTGGAAGTTTATGTTTGGTTACAGGTTGCAAGTCACAAGTTGCAGGATACAGGTATAGGGTATAAGGTGTAAGGTGTAAGGTATAAGTCACAGGATAAGTTTAGTTCCAATAATAATCTTCCCTGTAATCTGAAACCTGGAACTCCCTACACCGCCTCTTTTATCTTCAGCAATTTTTGTAAAAGCGGTTCCAGTAGATCTAACTTCAGCATATTGGCGCCGTCGCTTTTGGCGATGGCCGGGTTGGGATGGGTTTCTATAAATAATCCCTCAGCGCCGGTTGCTATAGCTGCTTTTGCAATAGTAGCTATGAGTTGAGGATTGCCTCCAGTAACACCGCTGGTTTGATTGGGCTGTTGCAGCGAATGGGTGCAATCCATAACCACTGGTACGCCGTGTGCCTGCATCCAGGGAATATTGCGGTAATCCACTACCAGGTCCTGGTAGCCGAAAGTGGTACCCCTTTCCGTTAGTATAATTTTATTGTTTCCCGCCTTCCTTATTTTTTCTACAGCAAATTGCATAGCGGGGCCGCTTAAAAACTGTCCCTTTTTTACATTCACCACCCTGCCTGTTTCCGCTGCTGCCACCAGCAGATCGGTTTGGCGGCATAAAAAAGCAGGGATCTGCAGCACATCTATGTATTGTGCAGCAGGCGCCGCTTCATCGTGGGCATGTATATCGGAGGTAGTAGGCAGTCCGAATTTTTCACCCGTTTTCTTCACCAGCGCCAGCGCGTTATTATCACCTATACCCGTAAACGAAGAAGCGCTGGTGCGGTTGGCTTTCCGGTAAGAGGCTTTAAAAATGTAAGGAATGCCGAGGTTTTTGCAAATGCCGGATACTTTTTCCGCTACTTCCATTACCAGTTCCTCGCTTTCTACAACGCAGGGGCCGGCAATAAGAAAAAAGCTTTTCTCATTATAGGACTGACCAGCGAACAGTTCCTTTAAAAATTGTTCCATGCGGCAAAGTTAAGTATGAGAAGGAAAGCGCCAAGAACCAAATCACAAATCACAAATAAATTCAAATACCAAATCCGAAGAAGAAAATCCGAAATCCGAAGTGCGTAAACCTGAAGCCCGAAGGGAAAGGCAACCAAAAGGGAGGTGAGAGAAGTGAAAAGAAGAGTACATAGCCTGTCATTAGCAGACACCACCTGATGCAAAATTTGATTGCTAATTGCCACAACGGATATTCCCTGCAACCTGCAACCTATTTATTTTCTCTAAACTGCTTGGGTGAAGTGCCCATGATCTGTTTGAATGATCTGGAAAAGCTGTATTGGTCGGTGTAACCCATTTCTTCAGCGATCTGCTTGATGGGTGTTTTTGTTGACCGCAGCATCTGACTGGCCCTTTGTATTTTCAGCGAAGTGAAAAGCTGGATGGGGGAGTAATGTGTTTTTTGCCGGAACAGGGCCGAAAGATAGGAGGCAGATACACAGGCTTCTTTGGCCAGCTCATCAAGGGTAAGATTTTTATGAAGATGCTGCTTCATAATAAGAATACAGCGCTCAATAATATTATCCACTCCCTTTTTCATATAGTTGAAAACCGTGAGCCGGAAAGTGCCGAGAAAGCTATAGAACCGGAAATTGGCGTATAGCAGGTTTTCCATATTGTCCATCAGGTCAAGATGGTGCATAATGTCCTGGAATTGTGCTATCCGTCCTACTAATGGCGGGGTAGTTTGATTTTTATTATTTTTATCCCGCAGCAGGTAAGTATACATAGCCTCGCCAATGGCCCCGTTAAATTTTACAAAATAGAGGCTCCATTGATCCGAAGGCTCCACACCCAACTGGAAATAGGTTTTCCGGGGCAGCAGGGCAAAATGATTGGCTTTCAGTGATAGTTTTTTATTATTAACCTTATACCACCCAATGCCGCTTACGCAATAAATCAATACATGATCGGGATTGTTTTTCATTACCTCTTTTTCAAGAGTGCTTTGTTCCGGGTAAAAAGCTATTTCGGTAATGTACAGGTTTTTTCCGATGGGATGATCATCTAATTTGCTTCTTAAACGTGCAGGTAAAACCCAGTGCGTTTGAGCCGTTGCTTCCATGCTGCGTGCCGCTTGTTTTATTGCAATATTCACTATATTCAGACAATTTTAGAAGGTTTAAAAGTAGGATTAATTTAGAGGGCAATAATAATTTGTGCTATTCTTTTTATAACAATTAACATTGGCCGCTTTTTAAATTTGAATAATCTTTGACCGAAACCCGCAACTAAACGCACTGATCTGAAACATGCAGCACTTACCCCTGATTGATCTGATAGTAATCCTGGTATATCTCCTCAGTATGGTACTGGTTGGTGTATATTTTTCAAGGAAAAACAAAAACACCAAACAATTTACTACAGCTTCGGGTACTATACCGGGTTGGGCGCTGGGAATATCACTATATGCTACTTTTTTAAGCAGCAATACCTTTCTGGGTGTTCCGGGCAAAGCCTTTGGCAGTAACTGGAATTCGCTTGTATTTAGTTTGTCTATGCCTTTTGCAGCATATTTTGCCACCCGGTTTTTTGTGCCCTTTTACCGTACCCACGGCGAAGTGAGCGCCTATACACACCTTGAAAAGAGATTTGGCGCATGGGCCCGAACCTATGCTATGGTTTGTTTTATACTTACCCAGTTGGCCCGCATGGGCTCTATCTTTTTTGGTATCGCCCTCACGCTGCAGGCGCTAACCGGTGTTGATATGAAAACCATTATGGTGGTTACCGGAGTTTGCATTATCATCTATACCGTATTGGGAGGAATGGAAGCCGTGATATGGACGGAAGTGGTACAGGGGATCATTAAAACAGTGGGCGCTTTAATTGTGCTGGGTATTATACTATACGAAATGAAAGGAGGCGTAGGAGAGATATACAGGATCGGTGTGGCGGATGAAAAGTTTGGTTTGGGCAGCTTTTCTCTTACGGATTTTAGCTCTTCCACTTTCTGGGTTGTTTTTTTGTATGGTTTTTTTATCAACCTGAATAATTTTGGTATGGATCAGAACTATGTGCAGCGTTACCATACCGCGCGCAGTCAAAAAGAAGCAGCAAGAAGCGTTTGGCTCTGTGTATACTGGTACCTTCCCGTATCGCTGCTGTTTTTTATTATAGGCACGGCATTGTATGCGTATTTCAGCCAGCATCCCGAATTACTGGATGTGGTAAAGCAACAGGTGGCCGCCGAAAAAAATGTAGATATCAATACCCTCACACCGGCTGATTACGGAGATAAAATATTGCCTTATTTTATGGTGCTGAAAGTGCCCAAGGGATTGGTGGGATTGATCATTGCCGCTATCCTGAGCGCCGCAATGAGTACCATAAGCAGCGGGATGAACAGCTCGGCTACTGTATTTTTAAAGGATATCTACCAGCGGTATATCAACCCCAATCCGGGGCCTAAAAAAGAAATGATCATTCTTTATACCGTTACTGCTTTTACCGGTATATTATCCATCGTATTCGGTATCGCATTAATTGGTGTAAAAAGCATTTTGGATATGTGGTGGGAGCTGGCCGGTATTTTGTCTGGCGGTATGCTGGGCTTGTTTTTATTAGGTATGATCGCAAAAAAAGCCCGAAATGCGGAAGCCGTTACGGGAACAATCGTTGGCATTTTAGTTATTTTATGGATGTCGCTATCCAAGTATTTCCCCGAACAATGGGAGCATCTTAAAAGCCCGTTCCACGTGAACATGATCGTAGTAGTAGGCACTTTAACCATATTCCTGGTAGGTCTGTTATTAACGAAAGTGAAAGGGAGATGAGTATGAGCCTACAGGTAAAGGCTCTATACATTACAGTATTTATAGCGGAGAAGCAATAAAAGCAGGTAGCAGGGAACTGCTTTCTTTTATACCTGTTTTGCAGATTTATATTATTCAACAAGTATTTGAAAAAACCAAAGCAAATTTATGTCAAAGAAATTTGTTCCTGTAATGATAACGCCTTTTACACCAGAGGCGAAACTGGATTTTGATATGGTGAAGGTATTGGTAGATTTTTATCTTGCCGCGGGCGTAAAAGGATTATTCGCCAATTGCCTTTCCAGTGAAATGTACAGTATCAGCGATGATGAGCGCCTGGCGCTTACCCGGGCCGTGGTGGAGCATGTTAACGGCCGTGTTCCCGTGGTGGCTACGGGCTCGTTTGGCTTAACGATAGAAGATAAAGCGGAGTTCACTAAAAAAATATTTGATACCGGTATTGATTCTGTAGTGCTTATTACAGGGCATTATGCGGCGATAGATGAAGGAGATGATATTTTGCTGCAACGGTTCGATAAAATGCTGTCATTAACGGGCAATATCCGCCTGGGATTATATGAATGCCCCGCGCCATATAAAAGAGTGGTAACGCCGGAAGTGTTAAAAACACTCGTGTCAACCAACCGCATGTTTTATCATAAAGATACCTGCTGTGATGAAGCGCAGGTAAAGGCAAAGCTGGAGGTGATCAAAGGTACGCCTATGCAGTTTTTCGATGCGCATACTCCCAATGGCGTTTCTTCCATGAAAGCAGGTGCAGCAGGGCTGTCGGCCATAGCGGGTAATTTTTACCCGGAGGTGCTGGTTTGGTTATGTGAGCATGTTAATGACCCGTCTAAGCAGGAAGAAGTAGCATGGCTGCAGCGTGAATTGGCACGGGTAGATCCGTTGATCCATGTGGCTTATCCTATGAGCGCTAAATTTTTCCTGCATTTAAGAGGCTTGCCTATTCACGGCATCAGCAGAGCCCATGCGCTGGAGCCTACGCCCAAAGAAAAAGCCGTTTTGCATTCCATCTTAGATACGCTTAAAACGTGGTACGAAAAATTAGACATAAAGGAAGTGGCGTATGAAGATGTGGCCTGAGGAATAAAATACAAAGCACCAAGAACCAAATTACAAATAACAAATAAATTCAAATACAAATCCGAAGAAGAAAATCCAAAATTCGAAGCGAAATGCAACCATAAACTACAAACCATAAACCACAAACCATAAATTATAATTCCTAACCTCAAATCTAAATCCGACATGTATTATAGATTACTAGCCGCTTTGTGTATTGGTATTTTGTGTTCCTGCTCCGGGCCGCAACAGCATACAGAAACCGAAAACAAAGATATGCCTGCCGGTGATACTTCTTTTGTAAAGGGTTATTTTTTTACCACTCCGGCTCCTTTCGCGGAGTGCCATGCATCTACCATCCTGCATTTGCAAAACGGAGAATTTATGGCCGCGTGGTTTGGCGGACAAAAAGAGGGAACCGATGATGTAGGGATATGGCTGGTAAAGGGAAATCCCGGTAGCTGGTCGGAACCTGTTGAAGTAGCTAAAATACGGGAAGATGCACACTGGAACCCGGTACTCTTCCAGGCGCCTGAAGGAAAAATATTTTTATACTTTAAAGTAGGTAAAAAGATCCCTTCCTGGGAAACCTGGGTTAAAACATCTGACGATAACGGGCAAACATGGTCTGAAGCAACCGAAATGGTGAAAGGAGATAAAGGAGGAAGGGGACCGGTGCGTAACAAGCCCATTGTAACCTCTGAAGGGTTATGGATAGCGGGCGCTTCACATGAAGAAGGGAAATGGGATGCTTTTGCAGATATCAGCACCGACCAGGGAAAAAGCTGGACGGCTGCACCTTATATTGCATTAAACCGGAACGACTTCAAAGGCAAGGGCGTAATACAACCCACGCTTTGGGAATCTGCCCCCGATAAAGTACATATGCTGCTTCGTAGTTCGGAAGGCGCTATCTACCGCAGCGATTCCGAAGACGGGGGAAAAACCTGGAATGCCGGTTATAAATCGGGTTTACCCAATCCCAACAGCGGTATTGATCTTACCAAACTACCCGATGGAACATTAGTGCTGGCGTATAACCCCGATACGGCAAACTGGGGATCGCGCTCCCCGCTTTCATTAGCCATATCTTTTGATAACGGCGTTACCTGGCCGAAAATATTAGATATAGACAGCGGCGATAAAGAAGATGAGTTTTCTTACCCCGCAGTGATCAGTTATGGCGATACCATTGCGGTAAGCTATACATGGAACCGGAAAAACATCGCTTACTGGATAGGTACAAAAGACGCGTTGATAAAAGCGGCAAAAGACAGGTAGCAATTTCAAATTTAAGATTTCAAATTTCAAATTTGAAACTTGAATGGTTTAAAACATTCCCCATTCTGCATTACTAAACCCTTACTGATGCATACATCTTCATTGTTTTTTAAACGCATGCTGCCTGTGGCGCTTGCATTAGGCACCGCATGGGCTGCCCGCGGACAAATTGGCCATGAATATGGCGCCACCTGGGCCGCGGCCATTGGCATATTAACCGTAATAGCGCTTTCGGGCCGTAAAGACTGGTACGATCGTTTACCCGTTATTGTTGTGCTGGGCGCCATTGCATGGGGTGCAGGCGGTATGATCAGCTATGGAAAAATAGTTGGCTACGGGCATGCCGCGGATTACCTGAATGTAAGCTACGGCTTATTAATGCTGGTAATCATTGGCGCATTGTACGGATTTTTGGGAGGCGGGATAACGGCACTGGCTTTATCAACCACGCCTGAACATAAGGTAGACTGGGCGGCAGTATTTACACAGATGTTTGCGGGAGGGTATTTATTTTGGGGCTTTTTTATTTTCCAGTTGGAATGGTTCATGACGCCACCGAGGTCGGAATTGTGGGCTGCCTGTATGGGCGCCGCGCTTGCTTTGGGATGGTATATGTATCGTAACGGTTACACCTATGCGCTGCGTACGGCCTTTTTCAGCGCACTGGGCGCCGGTTTTGGCTTTGGGTTTGGTAATTTCCTGCAGCGCATGGGACACACTTCCGGTATAAAATTCAACTGGTGGAATGTAATGGAATATTCCATAGGTTTTTTTGGCGGACTGGGGATGGCTTATGGCATTTTTTCCAACAGCAAATGGCCAAAAACAATTGCATCACATAAAATATCCAACACCCTGGCATGGCTGTTTTTAATTATACTGCTCCCGGTCATTAATCTTATTGAAGGTGTAAACACCAAAACAATGACCGCAACCGGAGAGGGCATTCAGGCTGCAGATCCGGCTGCTTTCGCTTTCAACTGGCAGGTAATTATGTGGGTGATGTCGCTAATATGTATGCTGGCCCTCACTTATTATTATAAGCCCGCGTTACAGGGCGCGTCATCTCAGAAAAAGGCAACCACCCTCACTTTAGTTTACCTGGCGTGGTATATTATTATCAGTAATGTGGTGAGCGCTATATGGTTAACGCCGGCATTCAGCTCACAGCATTTATACTGGATAAACCTCGTGATAGTAGGGCTGTTTTTACGCAAAAGCACCACTGCTATAATGCCGGAAGCAGGCAATGCAGTTTCCGCCTCCTGGCCTGTTACCGTGCTGAAGTGGTGGGCCGCTGTGCTGCTCTGCATTTTATTACTGAGCTATATTGCTGTTTCAACGGGCTACGTGCATCCTAATGCGCAGGTAAGATTTGAATAACAAACATTGTTATATGATAAAATAATAATGATTATCTGCTATTTTGATTAATACGCCACGTATGCACGAATTCGTATAGCAATAATTCGTGCATACGTGGCATAATAATATTGTTCCACCATAATGTTATCATCAAATTCACAGAATTATAACAATAACATAGTTAAATTTGTATAACTAATTTATTATAGGAAAATGTCGTCAGATTTTGAAAAAGCAAAAAATGTAAAGGCCGGAACGATCACGGGGGTGATATCCGGCGCCTTATTATTATTCTTTTTCCTGGTTTCCTGGTCTGTGCCGGTTGTTATTCCTCCGCCTGTTGAGGAAGGACTGGAAGTAAACCTGGGAAACAGTGATGATGGATCGGGAGATATACAACCCCTCATTCCGGGTGAGCCTGCTGCAGCAGAAAAGGAAGTGAACACACCTCCCAAAGCTGCCAATACGCCCGTTCAGGATGTAAGAGCTGTTGAAACAGACGACAATGATGAAGAAGCGCCTGATGTAACAGTGCCAAAGCCCAAAGTATCTAATCCTAAAAGCACGCATGTTCCTACCAAAGAAAATACCACGGTAACAAAACAAAACAATACCAAACCACAGATCGTTGAAAATCCCAAACCTGCTCCTCCCAAACCTAAAGCCACTTATAAAGGGGGCGATGGTAGCGGCACGGGTGGCAACAATGCCGATTCGTGGAATGACAGCCGCAGCGAAGGAAACACCACGGGCTCTGGCGACAGAGGCAAGATCAATGGCGATCCCAATTCAAAGAACTATGATGGTTTTGGAGGTAGTGGCAGTGGTTATTCTATCCAGGGTAATTTAAGAGGCCGGCAAATTATCCGTCAGCCTTCATTCCAGGACGATTTCAACGAAAACGCCAAAGTGGCCGTTGATCTTTCCGTTGATGCTTCCGGAGCGGTTACAGCCGCCACCTACCAGCCCAGGGGATCAACCACATCCAATGCGGCAATGAAAGATATCGCTTTGCGCAAAGCCCGGCAATTAAAGTTTGCGGCGGGGGATGAACAAAGAGGAACGATCATCTTCAATTTTAAAGTAACGAACTAAAGATACCTGTTTTTGAAGCCCAATATCTTCAAAAAGGTATACACGGTCACATGATAACCCTGCCGTGTATGCCTTTCTTTATTGCACAAATTTCCGTTTCATTTATTATTCCGCTTACTTTTGCTTCCTGCATACCGGCAGCATATAGTTTATGAATTACAAAGCAACCGTTGACTTTCTTTACAGCGCGCTTCCCATGTTTAGCCGCATGGGTGCGGCAGCGCTTAAAAAAGACCTTACCAACACTTTTGCATTATGTAAAGAACTAAATAATCCGCAGAACAATTTTAAAAGCATTCACGTTGCCGGAACCAACGGGAAAGGTTCAGTAAGCCATATGCTGGCGGCAGTGTTGCAAACAGCGGGATATACAACGGGTTTATATACTTCCCCGCATCTAAAAGATTTCAGGGAAAGAATAAGGGTGAATGGCGTTATGATTGAGGAGGATTTTGTGGTAACGTTCACTGAAAAGATAAAGCCGCTCATTGAAACCATGGAGCCTTCCTTTTTTGAGATAACCGTAGCCATGGCATTTGAGTATTTCTCTGATAAGCAGGTAGACGTGGCCGTTATAGAAACCGGTTTGGGCGGGCGTTTAGACAGTACGAACGTAATACTGCCCGTGTTATCGGTGATCACTAATATCGGCATGGATCATATGAATATCCTGGGCAACAGCATAGAACAGATCGCTTTTGAAAAAGCCGGGATCATTAAGCCGGGCATACCGGTTGTTGTAGGAGAAACATTGCCCCAAACAGAAAAGGTTTTTGAAGCTGTAGCTGCTGAAAAAGGAGCGCCGCTGGTTTGGGCGAACAGGGAAAAGTACGCCGATAGCTACAGCTACCATGCAGAGGAACTTTCGGTTGAAATAGTGCGTGCTGCAGACAATGATAAGCAGAACTATATCCTCGATCTTCCAGGCATATACCAGGTAAAGAACCTGGTAACAACGCTTACCGCTATAGACCAGTTAAAAAAGGCCGGCTGGCATATCCCGGAGCAAGCCGCAGGTAAGGGGTTGAGAAATGTAAAAAAGCTAACGGGCCTGCATGGCCGCTGGGAAGTTATTCAACGCCAGCCAACGGTAGTGTTAGATGTAGGGCATAATGAAGACGGCATACGGCAGATAGCGGAACAATTAGAGCTGACGGATTATCATAACCTTCATATCGTAATTGGAATGGTGAAGGATAAGGAGATTAATAAAGTAATGCAATTGTTTCCTAAAGAAGCGTTGTATTATTTTACGAAAGCGCAAACACCCCGCGCCATGCCGGAAGACCAGCTTGCCGCCGTTGCCGCCGGACACGGGTTAACAGGTCATCATTTTCCTTCGGTGAATATCGCTTTGCAAAATGCCCTTGGCCGCGCACACAAAGCCGACCTGGTGCTGGTGTGCGGCAGTGTGTTTGTGGTGGGGGAAGTGGAGCGGAATTTAAAATGATGGAAATGGATGTTTTTATTTTATTGAAATAATAAAGGGACGCCCATAGAAGATGTCTCTTTAGGATTTCAATAGATCTGTTAGCGCTTTATAAACTTTACGGGTGTACTCATAAATATTTCAGGGCTTTGCAACCGCAGAAAATATATACCCGGTGCTAGCGTTTTGGTATTGATAATGATCTTACCGCTTTGCAATGAACCAAACTCCCCGGCCATTCTTTGTCTGCCTGCTGCATCAACTATTATTAATTTCCCTTTACTGATCCGGCTATCCATTTCTACCTCCAGCCGGCTTGAAACCGGGTTTGGAAATACCCTGATGCCCATATCGTTGTTGCATACTGCCCGAACCACTTTGCTGTACTCAAATTTTCCATCGCTGTCAACCTGTTTTAGGCGGTAAAAAGCTGTAGCGGCGAGGATTTGCTCATCTGTGAAAGAATAGTTTATAACCGAGTTGGAATTTCCGGTGCCGGGTATGTCAGCGATTTTTTCGAAAAGGGTACCATCACTGCTTTTTTCCACTTCAAATTTCTTGTTGTTGGTTTCTGTTGCGGTAGCCCATTTCAGCACCACCGTATTGTTTTTGCAGGAGGCTGTAAAGGAAATAAGCTGTACGGGTAATGCACCGGATATGCGCATGATATAGAAACTGGAAAAGGAAGCCGTGGAAAATTCAATAAAATGGTCACCATTATAATTTTCAATTCTGTCGTGCTCAATCAATACCGGTGTCGCGGGAATACCTTCCTGGCAAACTTCTTCATCCTTGTGTATGTCAAGCTGTTGCAGGGTTAGCGAGGGGTATCTGATCCGGAGAGCCGCAAATTCATTTTCCTCAAAGTATATTCTCAGTTTTGCTGATCCTGTTCCGGTGGGCCGGATGGCAACGTTACGGTCAAGGTAAGATATCCCTGTAATTGCATTATGTCTTATGGTTCCTGCTGTATGAACAAACAGCGAAGTATTGACCGTTCCCAGGTCGTTGCCATTTGCATTGATCTCGGCAATGATGTTGCCCGATGCATCAAATACCGGCACCCACATATAATGATTACCACTAGCGGCATTTATGGTGATGGTGTTGCCCGCTATACAATTGCCACCGGCTGATACAGCGGCTAACACGGAAGCATCCCAGGCACAGATCGTAAAAGGTCCAAAATTGATACTGCCTTTTCCGAGTATGCGGATAAAAATAATTTCACCCGGCGTTCTTCCTGTTAATTCAATTCTTGGGTGTAGCGAATTAATAACCGGTTCAGGATTGCCATCATCATCGCAGGTCAGTAAAATCAAACTTTCGCAATTGCCTGTGTATGCTTCCATAATTAAATCGTTAATGTTGTTGTCAGCAACGGAAGTTTGTATCACCAGGTTTCCGGAAGCAGGCACTGTTGCTTTATACCATACATCTTCGCTGCCCGACAGTTCTGCACAGGCAGGTGGCCCAAATCCCGGCGATGTAGTGGCATTGGCCAGGCTTGTGAGCAGCGGTGTGGTACAGAAACTGTTACTTACGCCGAGCTCACTGGCATTCACACATTCATCATTGATCGGAAGATCAACATCAACAAGACAAAAGTCGAAGGTTATATACCTGTTGCCGGCATACGAAAAAAAACGGAGGAGGTAACGATTGCCGGGAACCAACCCGCCAACCAGTTCACTGCCGCTGCCCGAGCCTATATTTTCGGAACAGCTAAGTGCCGCACCAGTTCCGCAGTTTGCATCATACAAGGCATATCCCAGGGCGCCGTTTCCCGATGTGGAAGTAGCTAATCTTGCGTTGCTGAAGTTAATGCGTATAGCGCTTGTATTGGCTGCAAAGCTGTACCAGATATCATCATCAGTGTAATCATTCGGGCACGAAAGTGCAGGTGTTGACGGACCTGCGCCAATTGTACTGGCTGGGGTTCCGCTATTGCAGATGGTTCCCACCGGCCGGGTTGTAACTTCAGTGGCATTTGCACATTCATCGTTGGCAGGTGCGGTAGCTTCCTGTATGCAAAAATCAAAAGTAGCCGCATTTCCCGCGGTTAATGTTGACCAGAACCGGAGAAAATAGGTATTGCCCTCTGTTAATCCGCCGATGATTTGAAACCCCGCGCCCGCCGATCCGATATTATTACACTGCAGCGCACTCCTGTTTGCAGGACAGGCTGTTTCATATAATGCATAGCCGATAATTGCACTGCCACCCGTGCCAATATTGATCGTATTGGAGAAGCGAAGCACTACCGATGTAGTTGTGGCAGTAAACTGGTACCATATATCATCATCATTCTCGCTACTGGTGCAGGAAGGAGCGGGCACAGATCGCGTAGCGCCTGCTGTACTGGCGCTAACAGACCCAGCGCAGGAGGATCCAAATGTCACTATTGATATTATAGTGGCCCCGATACATTCGTCGTTGGCAGGAGGCTGACATAAAAGGTACAACGGCAAATGCAATAGCAAAAGAATTGCAACAGCCCGGAGGTATAGTTGTTTCATCCTCGTTGTTTGTAATAACCGTGAATTAATTACACATAATCTCTCTGCCCGCCCAGCGATTGGCAAAGGCTTTTTTCGCCTCCTCGGAGCAAACTTTTTCTTCAACGGTCTGCTCATCCGATCCGCCTAATGCCTTGCAGGTTTTGCAGTCTGAATTTGGTTCATCATTCTTATCTTTTTTGCATGCGGATAGTGAAATGAGTATACCCGTTAATAGTACAGTGGCTGTAGTAATAATCATTTTTTTCATGTTAATTATTTTTTATTGATAACAAAAGCACTAACCAGAGCCGATGAGGTCTAATGCTGTCGCACTGCTCCTGCTCCTTTCCCCGCCAGGTCTTTCATGGCGTCTTCTTCAAATTCACCTTCTATTTCAACAGAATAGTTGAACCTGTCGGTTGGGAAACCCTTGTGTACAAGGTGGATAGTGGTGAATTTTTCTGCCATGTCGGCCAGTACGAATCTTACTTCGTTGCCTATAGAATCTTTTCCTTTCCCGATTTCTTTTTCCTTTTTGTTAAACGGCTCGCCACTGCTGTACTTGGCACAAACCGCTATTTCCGCTCCCGCTTTTCCGTCGGTTTTTCTGATGGTTATAATAACCTTATCAAATGGTGAGGGCGCAATGGTAAATGTTCTTTCGGTAGCAATTAATGAACCGGCAACTTTTTTGGTAGGGATAAGCAGTTCCCTGGCGCCAATTTCCCAATTGCTGTCATTGGAAATTTTTCCGTAAGATTTTAAGAGGTCGGTTTGCAGATCGAATGCTGCATCAATTAATTTGTTCAGTTCCTTTTGCGCGCCTGGTTCGCCGGGTATTATAGTATTTACATAAATTTTTGCCGCTTGTTTTCTAAATTCCTGGTATTGCTTCAGGAAGCTACCTGCCACTTGAATAAGTTTTGAGGTCACGCTTTGACAACTTGCCATAGTAAATAATTTTAATGCCTGCCTGTCGGCAGACAGGGTTATGAATTGGTTTGCCGAATCACACTTTAAAACTACATAGGATGGATAGCGAAAGGAATAATCCTTTCATATCTGGCGGCTGCGGTTTTATAAGTGGAGAGTGGGAATCATAATTGACGGAAGACAAATAAGTTTCAGGCTTAGGGATTTGAACGCTGAAAACTTTTGCAGAAATTTTTTACAGCGCGTTTAAAACGTATCAAGCATGGCAAGGAA
This sequence comes from uncultured Sphingobacteriales bacterium, assembly GCA_937871285.1. Taxonomy (GTDB): domain Bacteria; phylum Bacteroidota; class Bacteroidia; order Chitinophagales; family Chitinophagaceae; genus Agriterribacter. Next base: position 17,153 of record CALMQS010000080.1, read on the forward strand.
TTCATCTTTTTTGCGGCGGGAGATATCTACATGGTGATTGCCGGTGAGTATAACATAACCACCTTCGCCTTTTATATATTTCTGTACATGCCGCAGGTTGATCAAAAACGAATGATGCACCCGGCAAAATCCCGAATCTGCAAGCATATTTTCAAAATCTTTCAGATTCCTGGATACCAAGCAGCTTTGTTTGTTTTTTAGAAACAGCGTAGTGTAACTGCCATCGGCCCTGCAATAGATAATGTCAGCGGTGTCAAAAAAATCAATACCGGTTAAGGAAGGGATAGCAAGCTTTTCTATTTTGCCGGATCCCGACTGAATATTATGCAGCACGGATTGGTACTGGTAAAAGCTGTTTTTGCCTTGTAACCGGTCTTTTACTTTTTTAACAGCATGAACAAGGTCATCTACGTCAATAGGCTTCAGAAGATAATCCAGCGCGCTGAACTTGATGGCCTTAATGGCATACCTGTCGTAAGCCGATACAAAGATCACATCAAAAGTTACAGGTGAAAGTTGCAGTAATACATCAAAGCCCGACATTTCCGGCATCTGGATATCCAGGAATACCAGTGATGGCTTATGTTGCCTGATGCCTGCAATGCCCTCAGCAGGAGTGGCATATATTCCCGCGATAGCCACTTCAGGGCAGTACTTTTCAAGCGTCATCTGAATGGTTTCCCGTCCGTCTTGCTCATCATCTATTATAATTGCTGTAATCATCTTTCAGAAACTGGAATATTGATTTCTATACGCGTGCCCACCGCGTTGTTATGTGTATCTTTCATATCTGTTACCCGTATTATTTGTTCGGGGTTTTCCCTGTTGAGCAGTCTTAGCCGGTCTTCGGTAATTTTCATACCCATTGACTTTTTCCTGAACACAGATCTTTCGCTGAGTTGCTGCGCTTTTTCCCTTCCTACACCGTTATCTTCTATAGTGCACAGCAGCCTGTCGTTATCTTCCTTTACACCAATAAAAATATTATTTTTCTCGTATTCTTTTTTATGCATCAGTCCATGCCAGATGGCATTCTCCACAAAAGGCTGCAATACCATGGAGGGAAGATAAGTGCTCTCCGGCTCAATGGATTCATCAATGGAGATATTGTAATTGATCCTGCCTTTAAAACGCAGACCTTCCAGTTGGATGTACGATTCCAGCAAAGCCATTTCATTTTCCAGTGAAACCGTTGGCGATTCCGCATTTTCCAGTATGAGCCGTACCAGTTTTGAAAATTTGGTAAGGTAGGATGAGGCGTTTTGCGTTTCACCCTGCAGTATCATGCGGTTAATCGAATTCATGCAATTGAATAAAAAGTGGGGATTGATCTGTGCCCGAAGGGCTTTCATTTCCAGTTCGCTCATCTGTCGCTTATAGTCTGCATCCCTGATCTCATTGTTTTTTAATGCAAGTAATTTTTGATTTTTTAACCGTTGCCGGAATATGTAAATCAATAAAACAACCAGCAGTCCCAATAATAATAATCCGGTTAAAAGCCCTTTCTTTAATGTAGCCTGTCGCTGGGTTTCCTGCTCCTGTAGCAGTTTTTCCTTTGCCAGCAATTGAATTTGCCTGTCTTTTTCAGCGGTTTCATATTTTGTTTGGAGCTCATTCAACTGCCTCGCTGTTTGCTCACCCAGGAGTGTATCTGTAATCTTTGAATATAATACATGATAATTGTAGGCTTTTGAAAAATTCCCTTGCGAAGCATTTATGTCTGCAAGGTTTTCATAAACATCTTTCAACATTGGCTTTGATCTTATTTCCTTTACAAGGGAGAGAGCTTTAAGGGAATAATGTATTGCCGAATCATAATTCCTTAGCCGGCTATACCCGAGACCAACGCCTATCAGGCTTCTCGAAAGATCTTCTTTACTGGGAAGCTGTTCACGTATTGCGAGACCCTGTAAATGATAAATCAATGCACTGTCATACCGGGCCATTTTATCGAATAAGAATGCAATGTTGGCTAAAGACAATGCAGTACCAGTTTCATTACCAATTTCCCGGTAAATCTGCAGGGCCTGCAGGTAATTTTGTTTTGCTTTTTCAAACTGGTGTGTTTCGGTATAAAGATTTCCCAGGTTCACTAATACGTATGTCTTGTCGTTTTTTTCATCGAGCGTGTCGTATATAACCAGAGCTTTTTTGAACAGCAGCTCCGCATCAGGATATTTTTTTGTTTCTTTTAGTATGACGCCAATTGCATTTAGCGTATATCCTACGCTGTAGTCATTGCCATCCTTTTGTTCTATGTTCATTAACCTGTAATAGGCTGCCAGGCTTTTTTCATAGTCTCCCAAATGCGAGTTAACAATGCCAATTTGATATAGCACCGCAGCTACCCGGCCGGAATCGCCTTTTCTTTCGTAGTAATGAAGATTGGGTTCCAGGTGCATCAGTGCTTCCGTATGATTTCCCCTGAATCTTGCTATCACGCCATAATAATATGCTGCTTTCATGATTCCAGCGGAGTCTTTTAATGTATGGGACAACAGGTGTACACTGTCAGCGTATTGTTTCGCTATTTCTAATTGATGTATGCCTAAATAGGCCCAGCATATCTTTCCATATAAACCGATCTTTTCAGCGCCTCCCGGCGCAGCCTGCAGGTTTGTATGCAGACTATCAATGTAAAACTGAACATCAGCCGGAATTTTCAATTCATTTTTAACAACAGCAGTATCCTGTATTTTTTGCGGTTGGGCAGTTAACGAAAGTAAAAATGCCGGTAAGCAGGAAAAGAATAAAATACCCCGATGAAGTAAAATCGTTGACATAACGAATATTCTTGAAGTAAAACTATTCAATAAATCAGTAAGGAGCAAGCAGCCTGGGTTTAAAGCAAAGTAAGATTGCCGCATGTTATATGAACAGGAAATAAAATGGCAGCTTTATACCCCAATTCGGGTATTTGCAGGCAATCTCCTTTTCGTATCTTAAACGTTAAATGCAATGGTATGCAGGAATTATCGGTTAAGAGGCGCTACCGGATTGATTCGATTGATGTACTTCGCGGACTTGTGATGGTTATCATGGCACTGGACCATGTCAGGGATTTTTTTCATAGAGTGGTTGTGGAGGGCGGCGATGAGCTTGCCACCGGTCCTACTGATCTTGACAGTACCACACCGGCACTGTTTTTTACCAGATGGATTACTCATTTCTGTGCGCCCATTTTTGTTTTCCTGGCAGGTACTTCAGGTTATTTGCTTGGTTTTAAAAAGACAAAAAAGGAACTCAGCAGCTTTCTGATCAAAAGAGGGTTATGGCTGGTAGTGGTGGAAGTAGGGATCATTACTTTGGGCTGGACTTTCAATCCATTTTATAATGTTATCATTCTGCAGGTCATCTGGGCTATCGGTATAAGTTTTTTCATCCTGGGTATATTAATATACCTGCCTTTTAAAGCGATCTTAACTATTGGGCTTATCATTGTCTTTGGTCATAACCTGCTCGATTATCCGGGCATCAGCGCGGGATTGAAAGGAAGTTTGATTTCAGACCTCTTGTACTTCTCTGATTTTTCTGTTTACAATATTGATAAGGATCATTTATTTCTTATTGTTTATTCGTTTCTGCCCTGGACTGGCGTAATGCTGCTTGGATATTGTTTTGGAAGATTATTCAGTTCCGGTGTTAATGCGGCATGGAGAAAAAAGATATTATGGCAGATGGGAGCGGGGCTTTTACTGCTTTTTATTCTTTTGCGGCTTATCAATAAATATGGCGACCCTGTTCCATGGTCCGTACAACCAAGAGGTGATGTGTTTACTTTTCTTTCCTTTATTAATGTCAACAAATACCCACCATCGCTCCAATTTCTTTGTCTTACTATTGGCGGTGGAATGCTGCTGTTGTCATTACTGGAAGAGAGAAAAAATAAAACCACTGATTTTTTCAGGATATATGGTCGTGTGCCCATGTTTTATTATATCCTGCATTTTTATCTTATCCACCTGCTGGTTGTCATCTTTTTCTATGCGCAGGGTTATTCCGGCAGCCAAATTGTTACGCCCAACAATCCTTTCCTTTTCCGGCCAAGTGATTTCGGATTTAATTTGTGGGGAGTGTATGCAGTATGGGTATCGGTAGTGCTTATTTTATTTCCCCTGTGTAAAAAATATGACCGGTATAAAAGCCTGCATGTACATCACAAGTGGTGGCTTGGTTATTTATAGGAAAAGCAACCGGTGATACGGTTTATTGTCCTGAAACAGGTAGACAGATTTCACCGCCCCGGTTTCATGTCTCCACGAAATGTGGTTTATCCTTTTTTGTTTGGTTGAACAGCATTCGCTTTTTTCTTTTGTTTTATTTCAATTTGAGAATTAATTTCAAAAACTGGCCCGCCTGCGGATCAGCAAATTTTATTGTTTTGTTATCGCATTTACATTTCCGTTCACATCCGGAAGGATAATTGTGGCAGCCATAATTTAAAAAAATGATCATGCACAAAAAAAAATACCTGTTTATACTGCTGCTCTCTCTGCCTTTCACTATCGTTTCGGGTAAAGATTACCCGGCCTCATTGTTTAATATTTATTCGGATGGCGTAACATTGAATACCCGGTCTATTCAATATGCGCTTAACTATATTCACGATAACGGGGGCGGCCGGCTGGTTTTTCATGTGGGCAGATACCTCACGGGATCAGTTTACCTGCGGTCTAATGTGTCTATAGAGCTGAAAGAAGGCGCCGGGTTGATTGGCGCATTAAACCCCTGGGAATACGACAGGAAAGGCTGGACGGCTTTGCTGTTTGGATTAGACCAGGAAAATATTGCCATTACAGGGAAGGGGTATATTGACGGGCAGGGGCGCGAGGTAGCCCGCAATTTCGTAGATGTCATCCATCGCGGAATTTATAAAGATGGCTTCCGCTATGATCGGCCAGAAGCAGAAGCCAGACCGATGATCTTTTACCTGAAAGGATGTAAAGATATACTCATACGCGGCATTACGATCAAAAATTCATCGAGCTGGGTACAAACCTACGACCAGTGCACCGATCTTTGGTTAGACAGCATTTACGTAGACAGTAAAGCGTATTGGAACAACGATGGCATTGATATCGTGGATTGCAACGGGGTAAAAATTACTAATTCTTATATTGATGCGTCTGATGACGGTATATGTCTTAAATCGCACGATGCTTCAAAAGTTTGTAAAAATGTTGAGATAATCAATAATACGATACGATCCAGCGCAAATGGCATCAAGTTCGGAACGGCTTCATATGGCGGGTTCAGTAATGTGAGGATCATGAATAATAAAGTGTATAACACCTACCGCTCGGCGATTACTTTTGCAGCCGTGGATGGCGGTTTTGTGGAAGATATAATTGTTGACAGCCTGCAGGCCTTCAATACGGGAAATGCGGTCTTTCTTCGTATAGGAGAACGTGTGCCGGGTAAAAAAGGACGCATGGAGCATATACGGATATCAAACCTGTATGCCGAAATTGCTGCTACCAAACCCGATGCAGGATATGAATACGAAGGACCGGTAGAAGATATGCCGCGTAATATTTCGCCGTCATCTTTTGCAGGGCTTCCGGATGCGTTTATCCGCCATGTGGAAATGAGGAATATTGAGATCAGGTATCCCGGAGGAGGAGATCCTCATTTTGCAGCGGTTCCCCTTAATGCTTTGAACAAAATTCCTGAAAAAGCCACAGCTTACCCTGAGTTTTCCATGTTTGGCGAGTTGCCGGCCTGGGGATTTTTCTTTAAGCATGTGGAGGATGTTCGTATTGAGAACATGCTTCTTTCCGTGAAAAAAAAGGATTTTCGTACTGCCATTGTTATTGATAACGGGCATGATATAACGATCAGTAAGCTGGTTGTGAAAGAGCCGGCGAAAAAGGTGCCGGTATTTTCAAACAGATCCACACGGGTTGTTATTAAATGATTAACGCCCGGTTCGTGTCTCCGCGAAACGGTAGCTGGGAAAACAGGCCGGTTTTAAATTGGTTCTTGCTTTCATCCCGGGCTTTGCGTGAAATCTTTATATCTTTCCAAAAATTTCAGGCATGAATAATTCTTTTTGGGATTCAACATTAGGCAGGTTCAGGTTAGTAGCAATAGTGGAAGGTATATCCTACCTTATTTTATTGGGCATAGCTATGCCCTTAAAGTATTTTGCAGGACTTCCGGAAGCGGTAAAGTATACAGGCTGGGCGCATGGTGTACTGTTTGTTTTATATATGGTCTTATTACTAAAAGTATGGATACAGTACCGGTGGAGCTTTGGTAAAGTAGTGCTGGCATTTATTGCTTCTCTTTTGCCTTTCGGCACATTTGTGCTGGACAGCAAATTAAAAAAGGAACAACAGGCAGCTAATGCTTAGTACGGGTTTCGGGTGATTTTTATCAGGAAAACCACTGCACTATATCATAGTTTTCAGCGCCGCATCTTAATAGTTTTATGCCGTTTTAAAATACTATTATGAAAAGCGTTATCATTTATAAGGGCAAATACGGAGCCACACGCCAGTATGCCGAATGGCTGGGCACTGCACTTCATCTGCCACTTAAAACACAGGAAGAGCTGCAGGAGGCGGATATTAAAGCATACGATTTTATTATAGTGGGCAGTTCCGTGTATATCGGCAAGCTGCTCATCCGCGAATGGATAAAGCAATATGCCGGTGTTTTAAAAAATAAAAAGGTAGTGCTGTTTGTAGTTTGCGGCAGCAATAACCCTAAAGACCGGGAAAAGATCATAAAGCAAAATGTTCCTGACGGGCTTGTTGACCCCTCCCATATTTTTTTCCTGCCCGGACGGTTGATACAAAGTAAGCTGTCATGGAAAGATAAGTTTATGCTTAAAGTGGGCGCTATGCTGGTAAAAGATCCTGAGGCTAAGAAATTCATGCTGCAGGACAGGGATAATGTAAAGGAAGAAAACATTAGCGCGATGATCAGCAAAATTGAAACCTTACTTGCAGCGGATAACATTTCTTTCTAACGCGAAGCAGTAAGGGTATAGGTGTTACATTTTTTTCTTCCTCTTCATCGCTGTACGATGTCTCAGACTTCGAGATACAAATCCGTATCACTCAACGCTTCTTCTTTTTCTTCACCAGTTTATACGAATCATCAATCCATTCTTTTAATATTCCGGATGAAACCGATCCGTCTACAATGATGGTATTCCAATGCTTCTTGTTCATGTGGTAACCGGGTAATACACAGGAATATGCTGCCCTGAGCTCCTCTGCTTTATCCGGATCGCATTTTACATTGAACTGAGTGTGTTCTGTATCTAAGGAAAGTAATAAAAATATTTTTCCATCTGTTTTGAACACTACGGTATCGGGGCCGAAGGGGAGTGATTCTTCAGCGTCTTCTTTCAATAAGCAGTATTCCCGTATTTGTTCAACGTTCATGTGGTATATTTTTCAACGGTCAAAATTAAAACTTTTATTCACGCAGCGTACACTGCGTGAAACCTGTAACCCTTAGCCACGAAACCCAAACCGAAAGATTAACGACAGGTATATTATGCAGTATAAATCGAAATAGAATTTCTCTATAGAAATTAGAATAAGATTCAGCATAGGGGTGCTGTTTTATATAGTTGAATACCTTAATTTCATCACTATGTTTTGTTCAACCCACAGCAAAATTATTTGTGCCATATGCATGGTGGTTATTTTACTACCTGCATATTTGTTTGCCCAAACCGGCAGCGCCTCCGAGCCCGTTCGATATGTGGGCGGTGTAACCATTGATCCATCGGTGCATGAAGGCCGGCTGCGGTGGGCGGTGGGAGCGGAGAGCATACAGGTAATGCGTGCCAACAGAGCACATGGCGGAATAGACGGCGATTCGGGCTGGACTTACAATCATGCGCCTAACCTGGCCTACCGGAACGGGAAATTTTACCTGCAGTATCTCAGCAACCCGGTTGATGAGCATATTGCACCGGGACAAACACTGCTCATTACTTCTGCCGATGGACGCAACTGGGAAAAACCACGCATTTTATTTGCACCTTACCAGCCGCCGGCGGGGGTAAAAATTCCGCAAGGATATCATGGCTATATGATGCACCAGCGCATGGGATTTTACGTGGCGCCAAACGGGCGCTTACTCACCCTGGCTTTTTACGGGCATACGGAAGACCCTTTCCAGGAAGGTGGCATTGGCAGGGTAGTGCGAGAGATATACAAAGACGGCAGTTTCGGTCCTGTATATTTTATCCGCTATGAGTCGCATGCCCAATGGAATGAAACCAATACCAGCTTCCCTTTTTATACCCAATCAAAAGATACCGGCTTTGTAGCCGCCTGCAAAGCATTGCTGAACAATAAATTAATGATATTACAGTGGAAGGATGAGGATGATGGTAAGGATACTTTATATGCTGAAAATAAAAATGATGATCATCTTTCCGCGCTGTCTTATTTTCATCGTAAGGACGGCAAAGTAGTAATGCTCTGGAAAAAATCGAAAGCCGCTTTATCGGATGATGAAGGTGCTACATTTTCTACACCTGTGAAAGTGTCTACACTCTTAATGTCGGGCGGTAAAAACTGGGGGCAAAGTACAGAAGATGGCAGGTATGCCATGTGCTATAACCCGATAGACAACTCTGAATACCGTTATCCTTTAATCATAGTGACAAGCGATGACGGGATCATTTTTGATGATATGCTGCTGGTACAGGGTGAAGTGCCGCCCAGGCGTTTTTTTGGCAGGTGGAAAGATTTCGGCCCCTGCTATACAAGAGGGATAATAGAAGGCAATGGTAACCCGCCGGGCAACGATATGTGGATCACATACAGCATGAATAAGGAAGACATGTGGGTTACACGCGTGCCCGTACCCGTTACTTACAGTGTAAACACCCCTGTAAATGATAATTTTAATTCCTTTGTTGCGGGGAAAGCAATTCCCAACTGGAATATCTATTCACCACAATGGGCGCCCGTTGCAGTAGCGGATTTTCCGGATACAAGAAATAAAAGCCTGCAGCTAACGGATGAAGATCCTTATGACTATGCCCGGGCAATACGGGTTTTTAAAGAAACCACTAAGGCTGATCTGCAGTTCAGGGTATATGCCGGGCAAAGTGATCATGGCGAGCTGTCTGTTGATGTAAGCGACCGCTATGGCAATCGCCCGGTACGGATCAGCTTTAACAGTAAGGGAGAAATTGAAGTAACGAATGGCAGTAAAAGTATTATAATCCAAAAATACGGGCACGGCACTTGGTATGATTTCCGGCTTATCATCAATGCTGGTCTGAGCGGATCATTCGATCTTTTGCTGAACGGTAAAAAAGTACTATCACGGGCAGCATTAGCCGAAGCAGTAAAATCGGTAGAGCGCATCTCTTTCAGAACAGGGCCTTACAGGGATATTCCCAACCGCAGAACGCCCAATGAAGAACCTGAGCCTCCGTTGCCCGGCGCCGATGAAAAAGTTGCTAAAGCGGTGTATTATGTGGATGATGTGGTGGTGAATGGTGAAAAGTGAATGGTGAGTGGAGAATAATTTATTGTTTTACGTTTATCGTCTCACATTTATCGTTTCACGAGCTGCAATACAGATATAATTTGCCTGACGCAACACTAAAATGGATATCCTATTCCCAAATTAAAAATAAGGTTATCCCTTCGCCATGTGCTGCTGCCCAAATCCACCTGATCTATTACCCATCTTTCAGCTTCCGGCAGCCAGGGTTTACGCAAAGGGAATGCCACATCGAGCCGCAGTACAAGAAAGGATACATCAAACCGTAACCCCACACCTGTGCCTACACCCAGCTCTTTCATGAAGCTGTTACTAAATTGGCTTCCTGGCTTATCTGTATTTTTATGATAAAGCCAGATATTGCCCGCATCCACGAAAACAGCGCCGTGTACTATGCTGAATAATTTAGCCCTTAACTCTGTATTGAATTCCAGCTTAATATCGCCCGACTGATCGGGAATAAAATTCATGGTATTCATGTCTTTATAGGTGCCAGGACCCAGTGAACGGCTGCGGAACGCGCGGATACTGTTGTTGCCGCCCACAAAAAACTGTTTGATAAAGGGAAGCTCTGATGAATTACCGTAAGGATAACCAAAGCCAACGATCAAACGGTTTGCCCATGTATTTTTTGAAGAAAGCTTCACGTAATACCGGAGATCGGTTTCGAGTTTAACATACTGTGAAAACTGCGCTCCAAAAATGGTTTTAGGTTTTCCGTTCAGTGTATTGGCGCCGGTAATTAAACCTGCGATATTTCCTGAAAAATCAGCATTGCCATTAAAGTAAAGTCCTTTTAAACCATTGTTGCCTGTTAGTTCATTGTAATTGTAATTATAATTGGAGCCAATGATAAACTGCTTTTCAATGGCTTTTTGCAGGGAGGGATTATTGGCGGCATTGCTTTCGTACAAGGGGGTAACGCGTATGGGTTGCACGTAATTAATAGCTATGGGGTTAAACTGATGTTCTTTGCTGGCTGTTTCTTTCCAGGCATAACCAAACTCACCCCTGAAGGAATTCATGGTATATAGCTTTTCTTTGGTTAAAATATCATAGGCCACGAGTATGTTGGTTTTAGGTACAAAACCGCTACGGGTATCCAAAGTAACAAAAGGGATAAGAAACCGTGGAAAAGTAAGTTGGGCTTCTAATCCGCCTCTATAGGTATTAAAACCTTTTAATTGTCCGCTGTACTGTATCTCAAAACCGGCAGTAGCATTAACGGAAAGCAATTCACCGCCCCTGAATGTATTGCGGTTACGCCAGCCAATGGTAATGCCGGAGCCGGTAAGGTTATTTGATTTGGTATTGGCATTAATATCTGCCCGCAGCGATTTTTTGGGTAGCGAAGTGAGGTAATAGTAAACGTCTAATTTGGCTGAGTCGGGATCTTCAACAGGCTCAAACCTGTTCTTTACAAATTTAAATACCCCCAGGTTTACTAACCTGCTGATGCTCTGGTTGTGATCTTTACGGTTATATACATCCCCGGGGTTAAATTGCATGGATTGCGCGAACATCAACGGCTTGTATGTTTTACCTTTATCTACAACATAATAGCCTTTGTAAAATGCTGCATCACTTTTCAGCGTATCGGCTTTTTGAGCGCTAAGCCTGTAGCCGGGAAAAATGTATACGTCATTAATCGTATATGCTTTTCTTGCTCTTTGCGGAGTGCCCGGCTTAATTTTTACCTGCAGGTTTACCGTATTATTGCCGATTGTACTGTCGGCCTGTATAATAAGGTAATCCGGATCGAAGTAATAAAACCCTTTCTCTTTCAGCTCGGCGTCTATCCGTTCCCGTTCTGCTTTAACGGTCTCAAGGTTAAACGGATCACCGGTTTTAAGCAGCGTTTTACCGGATGACACGTTTATTGTTTTTTGTAAAACGGCACTGTCTTTATCGAACACCACTTCATTAATGATATAGCGGTTGCCCGTTTGAACGGTATACACCACCCTGGTTTTTTTATTTTTCAGTATTGAGTCCCCCTGTACAACAGCTTTAAAATATCCCCTGTTTTCCAATGTGCTTTGTAAAACTTTTACATTCCATTCCAGGTTAACATCACCGGCGAGTACGGGAGGTTCACCCACTTTATATTTCAGCCAGCCTCCTATTGATTTTTCTTTTTTGGGATTGCCGGCCAGGTTGTACATCCATAGTTTAAAAGGCATTCCCAATATTGTTTTATTGGGCAATGGCCTGGTGAGGGCTTCCAGTTCGGCTTTTATCTTCTTTTTTTCTTTGTTACGTGGCGCCGGGTCTTCTATTTTTATTGTAGCGCCGGTATATAAGGCTTCACCGGCAGGAAGCTTACGGGTACTGCTGCAACCTGCCAGCAAACAAACAGTTACCCATACTATAATAATATGAATGATCCTTTTCTTCATTTTATTGGTTTGCAGGGTTTGTGTTTTCCGGTGGATTGTTTTTTTGTTCCTGCCGTTCGGTTTTTTTTCTTTCCCTGTCTTTTCTGCGCTGCTCCTGCGTTTTTCTTTTTTTGAAGATATCCCTGAAGCGGTTATAGTCCACCGTAATAATAAAGCCTATGCCTGTCTCCACAATGTAACCGTCTATCACGCCCTGGTAATCGTTTTTCCGGTACCCTCTCAGCATATACCTGCCGTCTTCGCTTAAACGGTAATCCAGCGCTACATTACCCGCTATATTGCTGGCCCGCTGGTTGGCGTTCTGAGGACCTTCGATCTCAAAATTGCTGCCAACGGTAACGGTCAGGCGATCATTCAGCAGTTTTTTGGATAAGCCCACATTCAGGTCGGTACGGCTTTGCCTTTCCCCTGTAGTATAATCATCGGAAGCAGCAATATCGAAGTTCAGGTCAACGCCTTTTACCAGGTCGGCTGCCAGTTGATTGAGCTGTTCGGTCATGAGCTTGCTTACGCTTTGCCTTACCAGTGCAGATGTGCTGGTATTTCCACTGCTGCTGAAAGGATCTTCTGCCACAAAACGGTTTAGCAGCAATAAGGCAAAAACCTGTTTATTCATTTCCGCTTCTTCCTGCCGCAGGATGTCGAGCTTCGTTCTTACATTGGCCAAAATATCGTTTGATACACCGTAATTTTTATTATCCGGAAGAATAATATCAAAACTAATATTAGGCTTTAGCAATTTACCCGTCATGGTAAGCATTACGTCAAAAGGAAGCTTCTGCAGGTAAGTATTTCTTTGCGCTGAGCTTACATCTTCACCCAATTGATTCTTTACCAGGTCGAGCGGAGCTGTATTGGCGGTATATTTCGCGGTAATGTCTACATTGGCATCCGTTGGCTCTCCTTCCCAGGTAATTTTGCTTCCCTTTACAATATCAAATTTGCGGTGAAGAAAATTGAAGGTAAGATCATAGCTGCCTTCTTCCATTTCATAGGTTCCGGCAAGCGTTATTTTTCCGCTGGGATCTACACCTGCACTCAATTGCGCATCGCCCCTCACATTCAGAAAATCGCCGTTGCCTTCATCAACCACCAGCGTAAAATCTGCGGCTTTATCTATTTCAATATTTACCGAAACGTCCATTCCCTGCAGCGATGATGTATTCAGTGAATCATAGGAAGCCAAAAAAAGAGAATCATTTTGCGGTGCATCTTTATCAACAAAAACCACAATGCCTTCCCGGTCTGCCACTCCCGGCTCATTTTGGGGAAGGACGATGGTCATTTTTGTTTTTTCGTTTACTTTCAGGCTTCCATCAATTACAGGCGCTGTTTCCGTTCCCTTTACTGTGAGGTTGGTATTGAAATACAGTTGCCCATAAAATAATTTATTGTCTTTTTTAGTGCTGTTCAATGCCCTGAAATTATCCGCTCTTATTGTAAGGTCAAAATTGTAGTTCAAAAAGTTGCCGGTGGCGGCAGTGCCGTCAAGGATCAGTGCATTGCGGGCTGAGTCTCTGATCTCAAAGCGATCGAAAACAATACCCTGGCTGGTTACCGATAACTTTTCCTGGTCAATAGCAAATATGTTATTGAGCATGCTCAGGTTGAATGCTGTTTTGTTGAAAAGCAATTCACCGTTTACAGCAGGCTGATCTGTTGTGCCCGTTATTTTAAATGCCCCGTTTATAAACCCGGAAGCATCACGTAGTGCACCCGCCGAAAACGCCTGTGCGGTAGTAAGCGGCAGCTTCCGTATGTTGAGGCTGAGATCTATAGCTTTATTGTTAGCATAATAATTGCCACTGAGTTGTACATCATTATCGTTGCCGGTTATGGTTACATCGGCATTGTAGGTATCTGCTACTTTATTGTTGACCAGCATTTTTACATTCCCTATCGTATCTTTTTTGATACTCAGTTCATTTATAGAAAGATCACCAACAAACACAGGCTGCTGTGTGAGATTGCTAACGGTAATTTTACCGTTCAGTGTGCCGTCTGCTAATGTGGAATCGGGTTGCACAAAGCCGGTGAGGGTGGCAATGCTAAAATTGGAAAAGCCGATTTCCATCGGGGCATTTGCTGCTTCGGAAAGGCTATTGATGCTCAGTTGCTGCTTATCCTGGTTTAAAACAAAATTTTCCGCATGCACTCCTTCATCAGCTACTGTAATTTTATTATCTGCTGCTATTGTCCAGTCCTTATAATTCAGCAACAGGTCCGCGGGCTTTATCGAAAACCGGTAACCTCCATTTTGTGATTGCTGTAATAGTCCTTTCACGTTATATCTTTCGTTGTCGGCTTTGTCTTTTATATTCAATGCATAATCAATGGTATTGTTCGCTACCGAAGCGGTGATATTGGTTTTATGCAGGGCGAGGCTTTTTCCAATAACTATATTTTCTACATCAGCGTGTATGTTTATGGCACTGTCTGTGGTAGCGGCGTTTAGCTGCAGCTCATCTATTTGATTGGCGCCAATATGTACAGCAGGTGCAGCCAGCGATGCATTCCAGCCTTCATTGGTTGTGAACCTGCTTTTCAGCACTACGGAATCCATTCTTTCGAGCTGCGGTACAAAAGCCTTAAGCGCCGGCCCGTTTATAATATTTGCATTAATGGTAAAATCATAAGGCTCCGTTTTTTTTGCTGAATCCGTAGCAGCCATAGCGAAATAAGGTTGTATAGCATCTTGGAAAATGCTGCCCAGCTCGGTGAGCTTATACCGGCCAAGCAACCGGGCGTTCACCACATCACTGTTCAACTGTATATATCTTGCGCTGTCATTTGTGCCTGCCAGTAATTGAATGGTATCCATTTGCACTCTTTGCTGGTTATACACCAGCAATGATTGAAGGATGAACAATGTACCGTCAAGACTATCGGGATTTGTATTTTTAAAATCGCCCTGTACATTACCACGGTAGATCAGCTCATCGCCGGTTAAATGCAGGGCCTGCATTTTAATACTGTCAATGGTTGCATTCAATTGTACAGACGGGTATGCTTTTGAAAGATCGGCCATAGCATCCGCAGCAAAATGAATATTGGGGTCAGCAATATCAGCATGTACTGTTGCCTGCTGATTGGCTATTGTTCCCTTCAAATTCAAATCGCGGTATTCATATTGTTTAAGGATGGCCGACTTTATTTTTCCGGTAAGAGCAGCGTTGGCTGTTTTGGGGTCATAACCATTTCCTTTAATGTGGAAATCGGCAGATACCGGTCCAAGATTTTCCTTATCCTGTAAAATGGTTCCCAGATCGAGCGATGTTGTATTCAATTGAAGGTCGTAAACGGATTTGTTGGGGTCGGCAATTTGTTCCATTGTTCCTTCTAATGAAGCATTACCCAGGCTGGTTTTCAGTAACAGGTTGGTAGTAAGCTTCCCTGTATTTCCATTGAGTTTGCCGGATATATTCATTTGAGAAGGCAGGGTAATGTTTTGAGGCAGGGTTCCTGCAGGAACGAATAATGCCATGTCTGTTTGCGAACTGCTGATATTTTTGATGGAAAGATCGGCGCCCAGTTTATTCATATCAGGTAAACCCCTTAATTGTCCGCTGATGTCAATCCGCGTATCTTTCAATCCGCTGATCTGTAGAACTGGTACCTGCAGATCAGCAATGCGGCCGCTCATGCGGCTATTGATCAGCCATATAGCATTGGGGTCGGTAAAGGCTGGCTGTGAACGCAGGGAAGGCATGAAACATAATATATCTTTTACCTGTATTTTGCTGTTTTGCAGATCTAAGTTTAATTGCATGCGGCCGATATCCTTTTGTAATGCGCCTATGGAATCATATTGTATAGCAATATTCCGTTTCAATTCTGTTCCGGGTGTTTTTAAATAAAGCTCTTTTAAATAAGCCTGCCTGTTTGAATAAAGGAAATCTGTTTTCAACTGGTTCAATACAAAACCGCTTTGCTCGGTGAACATTGCTTTTGTGATACTGCCGCCGACGGAATCGCTGCTGTATAACAGATCGCTGACATGTAAAGACAATGCTCCGGTTTTCAGGTGCATATAGTCCATTCCGCTTTGCTGTTGGGGACTGTTGTCATCATCAAACCGCAGGTTAGTATTGTCTAATTGCAGGCTGGCCATCTGTATGCGCCAGCCGGCTTCGGCCTGGGCGTTTACTTCCTGCCGGGTTTCTTTTTTAACTATTCCTGCTCCTTCTTTTTTGCCCAGTCGAAGAACGGCCGTTGTACTGTCTAATAAAAGTGTATTGAGACTGATGATGCGTTGTGCGGGGTCAATTTTTTGCGGTTGAATATGCAGGGCTCCCAGGTTTAGCTGCGTATACAAAGCAGAAACATTATTGCGGTAATCAAGGTTGATGTTTTGAATATCTATATCGTCCAGATCTAGCTGTACATTAACAGGCGCTTTCGCATCTGCTACATCTTCTTCCGCAGGTTCTGCCTCAAGCAATGGTTTTGACTGGTACACCCGTGCGGTTAACCCCTGCAATGTAAGCGGCGCAATGCTGAACTGCATTTTTTCAAGGTCGAATGTTTCCAGCCTGGTGTCAAAATGTTCTAAATGAGCTTCCACATCATTGCCTGTAATCACATCGTTGTATACGATTCTGATATGGTTAAGCTCAACCGATCGCAAAGTAAAGGGAGTGGAGCCGGTATCTTCATCTGCAGGTTTGGCATCTGCAGAAGCAAAAGCATCAATAATAAACTGGAAGTTAAAAACGGTATCGGGCAGTTGTCGTTTAATTTTAGCCGTTATATGATCTAATTCAACAGACTGGACATCTATTCCATTCCCGGCAATGAGGTCAAACAGATCAACATTTACTTTTATGCTGCCTGCCGCAATTAAAGTGTCTTTGCCCTGGTCTTCTACATAAACATTTTCAACCACTACTTTTTTGGGAAAGCCGATGTAAATTTTGCCAATGGCAACTTTGGTCTGTAATTTTTTTTCAAGATAAGTAACCGCCTTTCCACGAATAAAATTTTGCACAGGCGGTGTAAGGATGAGCCCGGCAAGAAGCACCAGGAACAGCAGTATAAAAAGAACAGTTTTGGCTGCTATCCCTGCTATTCTTTTTCCTGTACTTTTTTTCGTTTCCTGTTGATCCATGCTATAGATACTTAGTGATTACCGGGGTATTTATTTTTTACCTAATGCCTTATCCATCAATAGAAAAAATCATGCTAATGCCTGTATACGTTGTATTTATATAGCGAATGTGGTATAAATTACCCACCACATGCTGCCTGTAGCGCAAAAATAAGGTAGTTTCCTGCGTGGGATTAAGAAAATGATAGGAGAAGTGGGGGTGTGAGGTGGGAGGTATGAGTATAAGGTGTGAATGCTGCTAATGATAGTATGATACTCCTTTTCCGCCTCACCTGAAGGCTGACTGCTGGTACCTGCAAAGAACCAAATTACAAAAAACAAGATCCAAATAAACTTCAAATCCGAAGCCATAAGCTCTAAATCCGAAGAAATACAACGGTAAACTAAAAATCATCTGCTATTGGATTCGGTTTCTGCTATTGCAGGGTTTTTCAGAAAGGGTTCATTTATCATTAACAGCCGCCGATAGTTGGGTAATAGGCGTTAATTCAACTTTTCGGAATTCCACTTCAGCACCTTCGGCCTGTAAAGCAATCTGACCTTTTTCCGCCGTACAGTTAAAACCGTCATTCACCAGGTCGCCGTTTACCCACACCCGTATGGAATTTTTTAGGCACTCTACTACCATCGTGTTCCATTCACCCAAAGGTTTTTCTGATCCGTCTGTCAGGTTGAGTATCCTTCTGTTTTTACCTTCCGTTATACCCCATTCTGCTTTTGGTCCGCGGCGTTTTTCCATATCAGGCACGGCTATATCTTCCACAATGCACCAGAAATCGCCCGCATTTTCATGCATCATTTGCACTTCAATGGATTTGGGAAACATTTTATAAAGCGACCTGGGAGTAGAAGCAAATACCAGCACACCACAATTTCCTGGTTTACCCACAAAGCGGTATTCTACCTGTAACCTGAAATTTTGGTACACGGAATCTGTGATCAAATGTCCGCCGGGAGTGCCTAAGCTAACCAGCAATCCGTTTCTTATAATAAAAGGATTTCTTGCCAGCGCATTGGTATCCATTTCCGGAACATCTATATGCCATCCGCTTAAATCACGCCCGTTAAAGAGGCTGTAGGAACCGGTTTGACACAGGGCTCCTACGGGCAGCAAAAAGATAAGGAAAAAAATAACTTTCATATGCGTTAGTGTTAAGATGGAAAGTTGATACCGGGTTTAGATTTACTGCAGACAAATGTAGGAATACTATAGCTGCTGCTAACCATTGTATTTCTCACAGGAGGTGCTTATCTTGTTCTGTATTTTGTTACTGATCCATTATAGCTCATTCCTATTATTCATCTTAACAAATGGGTTATGTACATCTTTCGTGAAATTTTCCATCTTCAGTTTGGCCGCTACCGCGATGCCAAAGCTTTATTGGATGAAGGCATGCAAAAAGGCTTATTGCTTCATCCCACCGGCACAAGGGTTTTAACCGATTTTACCGGCGAAGGTTACCGCCTGATTATTGAATTACCCTATGCCCGTTTGGCCGATTATGAAGCCGATCTGAAAAAAGAACTGGGCGGTGATCAATGGAAAAGCTGGTATGAGCAATTTAAGCCCCTGGTGTTGTTTTCAGAAAGGGAGATCATGAAACAGGTAATGTAGTATCCGCTGTTTATTGCAGCTTATTGATTTCCTGGTAAAGTACCCGGAAGCAATCCCATGGCGTATTGCCGGCTGCAGAAGCATTTTCTGTGCCGCCATAATAACCACGCAGGAATCCATCGGCGCCCGACCATACGGTTTGAACCATTCCCCGGAACCTGGAGTTCATTTCAGGTGTGGATCCATTTCTGAAGCTTACCATATCGTTTAACTGGCTCACAGCAATGGATGGATTTCGCCAGGGACAGGTAACTACGTTGAACCCTTTCATGGCAAAGTATACCGCCGTTTTATCGGGACGTTCATAATGCCAGTCGCATATCACTACACCTTTGGGGATCATATCAATTGCCTGGTGGGTATTGTTATGACTGGCTTCCCACATACCCAACCCTGTAGCATACCCGTCAATCAGCCTGTCGCCCCAGATCCATAATTTTCTTCCTGAACCGGCAAGATGGTCGTGTATACGGGTTACTTCTCCTGCAAACAGTTCCGCCTTATCTTTTCCGCCGCAGCGGGGGCACCTGGCATCGCCAATATAAAATACTTCATCCATGCCCGCATGAAAAGCATCCGTTTCAAAAGCATCGCAGATCTCATCCATCAATGCGAATACAATTTTATGAACGCCGGGATGCAGGGGGCAATAACTCTTGCAGTACAAACTGTCTGCATTGGGCCATACATATTTTTCCGGCATTTTTACATGGGGTGTTTCATCAAATTGCGGGTATACGCGCAAAAGACTGGATGTTTTGTTTGCCCAGGACTGGTGTCCGAGCAGGTTAACCTGTGGTATTACTTTTATGCCGTTCGCCCGGCAGGCGGCTACTATTTTTTTAACATCTGTTTTTGATAAAGCAATGCTGTCGCGCAATTCAGGGTGACTGGTATATTGATAATTATAATCTACACGAAGGATCAGTGTGTTTACCTTGCGGGGAGCCAGTTCCTTATTGATAAAAGTTACAAATGAATCCACACCTTTTGGCATCGGCGCCGCAATGCAAAACCCACGAACAGGTAATATACTGTCTAAAGTATTTTGAGCTAAAGCATTGCTGCTTACCATAAAAATGATCATGGAAAAAAGGAAAAGGATACTTGTTTTTTTCATAAAACCAATATACTGCATTTTTGTTGAAACAATCCGGCATAGCAAAACAATATATTTTTTGACACATAGGCACATAGTTGCATAGGAACACATAGTGTGCTTGGGTAATTTACAGACACTCCATATCCGGCACCTGGTGCAATGGTGTAAGAGGTGTTAATATAGTATCTATGATCCTACTGTGCCTATGTGTTTAATTTTTTTGACTACGGGTAAGCTACAGGCTCCATATCCAGCACCTGGTGCAAATGATGTAAGAGGCTTTATAATATCTATCATCCTACTGTGCCTATGTATTAATTGTTTTGACACATAGGCACATAGTTGCATAGGAACACATAGTGTGCTTGGGTAATTTGCAGACTCCATATCCGGCACCTGGTGAAAATGATGTAAGAGACTTTATAATATCTATGATCCTACTGTGCCTATGTGTTTTTTTTTGATTACGGGTAAGCCACAGGTTCCATATCCAGCACCTGGTGCAAATGATGCAGGAGGTGTTTATTATAATCTTCGGCTACCCAGGCAATTGTATGGGGTTCGCTTGTGCATACCGTTCTGTTTTGCTTTTCAGATGAAGTATTGTTCAGTATAACACAAATATGCCGGTTCAGCAGTTGCCACAGTTGAATTAAGTCTTGCACACAATATTCCTTGTAATTGCATATGCTTACCCACTCATCCTGCTGGTAGGTAATCCGGGGCTCATCTTCATATTGCGCTACAATAAACCGTCTGATATTATTTTGTGCTGAATCTACCAAATGACCCAGTATTTCTTTTTTGCTCCATTTGTGCGGTAATGGTTTGTATGTGTAATTTGCCTCATTAATCCCTGCCAGCAGCAGACTGTATTTTTCAACAATAGCCTGCAGTTCATGGATGGTAGCTGTCATAGCGATGTAAATTGTTCATAAAATTATAGCATTTGTTTTAGGCGCAACCCCAATTTTTGTCTTTATTCGCATTGCGTAGTTGCTGAAGTTTGGCGATAATGATTGGTATAAAGCGCACTGCCTGTAAAATAACTTGAAGTGAAGAGAGCCTGTTTATTTGCCGCTTTTCTTTTGTCCTGGTTTATTGCACCCGTGGTATCATCCGCGCAGAATAAACCCAAACCCAATATCATCTTTTTTTTGGTAGATGATATGGGCTGGCAGGATACTTCGGTTCCTTTCTGGACGGAAGCAACGCCTTTTAACCATTTGTATCATACACCCGCCATGGAGCGGCTGGCGGCCTCGGGCATGAAATTTACCCAGGCTTATGCCAGCAGCGTGTGTTCGCCTACCCGTGTGAGCTTGATGACAGGAATGAATGCGGCAAGGCACCGGGTAACCAACTGGACTTTGCGAAAAAATGCCTCTAATGATGCGAAAGACGATGTGCTTGAGTATCCGCTATGGAATGTAAATGGCTTATCGCCCGTTCCCGGTATTGAGCGCACCGTGTATGCTACCCCGTTACCCGCTGTACTACGGAACAACGGGTATTATACCATTCATTGCGGTAAAGCGCACTGGGGCGCAATAGCCACGCCTGGGGCTGATCCCAAGAACCTGGGCTTTGACGTGAATATTGCCGGCCACGCTGCAGGCGGCCCGGCCACTTACCAGGGACGAAATGATTTTGGTAACAATTCGCCAGACGCCGGCAAACAGGTATGGGCCATTCCGGGACTGCAAAAATACTGGGGGCAGGATATTAACCTGAGCGATGCGCTTACCAGGGAAGCTATGCTGGCAATGGATACTGCCCTCTCATTGCATAAGCCATTCTATTTGTATTTATCGCATTACGCCATACATGTTCCGTTGGAAGCCGACCATCGCTACTATAAAAAGTATCAGGATCAGGGCTTGCCCGAAAGTGAAGCCCGGTATGCTTCTATGATAGAAGGCATGGACAAAAGCTTAGATGACATTTTGAATTACATTGATGAAAAAGGTATTGCCGGCAATACGATCATCATTTTTATGTCGGACAACGGCGGACTGAGTGCCCATGCCCGGGCAGGCAGTCCCCATACCCATAACGCCCCGCTCAACAGTGGCAAGGGCTCTGCCTATGAAGGCGGCATACGGGAGCCTATGCTGGTAAGATGGCCGGGTGTTACCGAAGGCGGCAGTACCTGTGATCAATATATTATTGCTGAAGATTTTTTCCCAACCATCCTTTCTTTGGCTAAAATAAAAACGCCGGAAACGGTACAGCATGTTGATGGTATATCTTTTGAAGATCTTTTAAAAAATCCGCAGGCCAAAAGAAAAAGCCGTAACCTGTACTGGCATTTTCCCAATAACTGGGGTCCTGCAGGACCCGGTATCGGAGCAACCAGTTCCATCCGTTCCGGCAACTGGAAACTGATCTACTATTATAAAGATGCACGATCGGAATTATTTAATATAAAAGACGATATCGGAGAGAAGAATAACATTGCACAAAAATACCCGGCTATGGTGAAAAGCCTGGCCAGCCGGCTAACAGTATATTTAAAAGAGGTAAAAGCCCAAAGGCCGGTGTATAAATCAAATGGTAAGCACACGCCCTGGCCGGGTGAAAGAGCATCCTTATAAATACAAGTTAAAAAACCGGAGTATGAAATTAAAATACCTGTTTGGGATACTGATCTGTTTTTTAATAGCTGAAAAAGCCGCGGCGCAAACAACAGAAACCATTACCTGGTGGAACCCTGCCGGCAATGCCTTTCCTGTTCTTGAAGGGCAGGCATGGCCAAAGGAAGTGAAAAGCTTTTACGACCGCTTACCCGCTAGAGCCGAACAAACCGTAAGAAAAGAAGTATGGAATTTATCGCGGCACAGCGCTGGACTGTACATTAAATTCAAAACGAATGCAAGTAACATTGTGGTTCGCTACGGCGTAACTTCAACAGGCAACTTCGCCATGCCGCATATGCCGGCTACCGGAGTGAGTGGAGTAGACCTGTATGCTATTGACCATAGTGGAAACTGGGTGTGGGCGCCGGGGCAATATAATTTTTCTGATACGATAACCTACCGGTATGCCAATATAGAAGCAGACACGCAATTTAAAGGAAGGGATTGCGAATTCAGGCTGTTCCTTCCCCTATACAATGCCGTTAGCTGGATGGAAATTGGCGTTCCGGAAGGAAATACGTTTATCCCAATGCCGCTTTCAGAAGAAAAGCCGGTGGTGATCTATGGCACTTCTATAGCCCAGGGCGGTTGTGCATCCCGGCCCGGCATGGCATGGACGGCTATATTAGAACGGCAGTTGGATTATCCCTTAGTCAATCTCGGTTTTTCAGGTAATGGAAGATTAGAAAAGCCGGTGATTGACCTGATGACAGAAATTGACGCTAAAATATACGTGCTCGATTGTTTGCCTAACCTGGTAGGTGTTCCCGATGAAGAACTGGAAAATAAAATCAGGGAATCTGTGAAAGGCTTGCAGAATAAACGTCCTTCCACACCCATATTATTGGTTGAACACAGCCTGGGCTCCCATTCGGGTATCATCAATGCTAAAAGAGTGGAGGATTGTGAAAGATCAACAAAGGTATTGCAGCAAACCTTTGCGAAGCTAAAAAGCGAAGGTGTAAAAAATATCTATATATTATCCAGTACTGCGCTGGGTATGGATATTAATTCAACCGTAGACGGCAGCCATCCCACCGACCTGGGCATGAAGCAGCACGCCGACGCATACACGAAAGCCATCCGCGAAATTGTGCATGAGCCTGCAAACCCGGCATACAGTACTACGCAGCCTGTTATACAAACCCGCGACGGGTACAACTGGCGTGGAAGACACAATGCCATCATTGAACTCAATAAAAAATCTCCACCCCGTAATGGAATTATCGCTAATTCCATTATTCATTACTGGGCGGGTGAACCCAAAGACCCGATTGTAAGGGGAGAAGATTCGTGGAACCGCTACCTGGCGCCACTGGATCTCAGGAATATGGCATTTGGCTGGGACAGGATAGAAAATGCGCTATGGCGGGTATACCATGGTGCATTAGACGGATATACCGCAAAGCACGTGGTGATCATGATCGGCACCAATAATTTGGCCATCAATACCAATGAAGAAATAATAGCAGGATTGAAACTGTTGGTGGAAGCCGTTCAACTGCGTCAGCCGGGAACAGCCATACTGCTTTCTGGTATATTTCCAAGAAGAGATATGGAAAAAAGAGTGGGGGAGATCAATGGAAAAATTACAAAACTGGCAGCGGCAATGAAGGTTACCTATATTAACCCCGGCCGGGTATTCCTTAAGGCTTCCGGTAAAATTGATGAAAATCTTTTTAGCGACGGACTGCATCCTAATGCGGCGGGCTATAATAAGCTGGCGCCGGTGCTGGCGGCTTACCTTAAAAAATAATAGCGTTTGATAATCCCTTGCTTAGTATCTTTCAAATTTTTGAATGATACGGGGAAAGATTATGAAACCATAAACCACCAGTATGAAGTATTTGATTTATTTAAGCTTAACTTTTGGTTGTATTGTTGTTAGCGCCCAGGAAAAATCTTTGCAATGGCAGCAGGTGGCGCCGGGCGTATGGAAAGCTGTAGCAGGTGTTCCGGAAGAGATAAGCCCTTTAAGCATTGCCGGTATACAGCCCAATGAGCAGGCGCTTGCAAAGCTGGGTGAGCCGGTTTTTCCGGCAAACTTACGGCAAAGTGTAAACGAAATTTTCGATGCAAAGACCCTGCTTCGGTTTCCTTTGGAAAAAGAAGAACAGCTTTTTGGATTGGGATTGAATTTTAAATCGGTTCAGCAAAGAGGCACCATTAAGGAATTGCAGGTAGATCATTATGGCGGAAAAGATGATGGCCGTACCCATGCGCCTGTTGCGCTATATATATCCGATAAGGGCTACGGGGTTTTGATCAATGCCGCACGTCGCATTAAAGTGTACGCGGGCATAGCCGTGCGCAAAGACAGTAAAAGCCCGCCGGAGGAAATGAACCGCAATACCCAGTCCAACTGGGATCCGCAGCCTTACTCCGATGCAGTGGAGATAGTAGTGCCTGCGCCTGGAACAGAAGTGTATGTTTTTGCAGGCAGCAATGCTTTGGAAGTGGTGCAACGTTATAATCTGTTTTGCGGCGGAGGTGTATTGCCACCCAAGTGGGGACTGGGTTTTACCCAACGTACCCCAACACTTTTTTCAGATAAGCAGGTGATGGAAGAAGTGGATGCTTTTGAACAAAGAGGATATCCTTTAAGCTTTATAGGACTGGAGCCTGGCTGGCAAACCTATTCCTATCCTAATAATTTCGTTTGGGATAGCGCTCGCTTTCCCCAGCCGCAAAAATTTGTCCGGGGGTTATTAGATAAAAATATTAGGGTAAACCTGTGGATCAACCCATATATATCTTCCCATTCACCCATTTACAAAGATGTGCTACCCTACACCGGTACGCATACCGTTTGGGCTGGTGTGGTACCCGACCTTACGCTACCTCCGGTACAGGATCTGTATAAAAAACTTTTTTCGCAGCAGCATCTCGGTATCGGCGTATCGGGGTACAAAGTAGATGAAACAGATGGCTACGATGTATGGCTTTGGCCCGATGGCGCTAAATTCCCTTCCGGGCTGAGCGGTGAGCAAATGCGCCAGGTATATGGGTTGCAGTTTCAGAAAATGAGCGACCAGTGGTTCCGCGAAAAAAATCAGCGTACTTACGGGTTAACGCGGGCTTCCAATGCAGGCGCGCCTTCTTTGCCTTACGTGATCTATAATGATTATTACAATCACCGCGATTTCATTACGGCTTTATGCAACAGCAGCTTTATAGGCGTGCTGTGGACGCCGGAAGCACGTTCGTCCAAAACAGCGGAAGAATGGCTGCGGCGCATGCAGTCGGTTTGCTTTTCTCCTATGGCTATGCTCAATGCATGGGCGGATGGTACCAAGCCCTGGACTTTTGCTGATGTGGCCAACGAAGTGAAATCGGTAATGCTGCTGCGCATGCAATTGCTACCCTACCTGTACAATGCATTCGCGCAATATCATTTTGAAGGAAAACCACCGGTACGGGCCATGAATTTAGAAGAAGGATTCCTTTTTAATGCGAAAGCAGAAAGGGGAAATTTGAATTCATCCGACAACCCTTATGAAACAGCCATAAAGCAGGATATTAAAGACCAGTACATGTTGGGTGATTATATATTGGTAGCGCCGATGTTTGCCGGTGAAAAAACAAGAAAGGTAGTGTTGCCTAAAGGCAACTGGTACGATTTCTATACGGGCAAGCTTGCAGGTAATGGCGCTATAATTCAAATTGAACCGGGACTTCAAAACATTCCTTTGTTCGTAAAAGAAGGAGCCCTTATTCCAATGATCCCGCCGGTATTGCATACGCCGGGTAAGGATGAAATATTACCTTTAACGGTAAGACATTACGGACATGCGGAAAACAGTATAGAATTGTATGATGATGATGGCGAAACCTTTGACTATGAAAAAGGCGCTTATGCCAGGGCGTTATTGTCGGTAAAGAAAGATAAGAAAGCTGTTTTAAAAGGTTCGGTGGTATTACCTAAAAGCAAGGCTTTTCATTATAATAAAGTGGAGTGGGTGTTTATGACGAAGTAGGAGAGGAGGTTTCAGGTTACAGGGTACAGGGTACGGGTTGCAAGGCCATAGGTTACAAGTTGCAGGGGAAACGATAGACGGGAAGGGAACGATGAAAGGGGCTTCTTCTCATGTTTCACTTCTCACTTTTCATTATTCACAATTCACTATTGACTATTCACCACTTTTCCAGATATGAACAAGATCATCAGAAACATATTATTGCTCTGCATCTTCGCCTGCACATCTGTGTTTGCGCAGCAGGGGCCGGATCAAAGCCCATGGCATGGCTTTGTTAAACACAGTTTTATTTTTGAGGGAAGGCAGGCGCGTATTGTGGCGCCGCAACAGGCTTTGCCGGGAAACCCGTGGGTATGGCGTGCCTATTTCCCCGACTGGCATACCGATATGGACAGCATTCTTTTAGCACGTGGCTTCCATATCGCGTATGTTGATTGTGGTGATATGTTTGGCAGTGCGGAAGCCATGCAGGTATGGGATAAATTTTACGATTATCTTATACGCGAAAAACGTTTTGCAGAAAAGCCGGCATTGGAAGGCGTAAGCCGCGGCGGACTGTATGTATATGCATGGGCTAAACGGAATCCAGGTAAGGTGAGCTGTATTTATGCCGAAGCACCTGTATTAGACATTAAGAGTTGGCCCGGTGGCAAGGGAAAGGGAAGGGGCAGCGATGCCGACTGGAAAAAACTATTCAAAGCATATCATTATACAGAAGAGCAGGCTATGGCTTTTGCCGATAACCCGGTTGATCACTTAGAAACACTGGCCGCGTTTAAAGTGCCTGTTGTGCACGTGGTATGTGAAAGAGACAGCATTGTGCCACTGGCTGAAAATACAGCAATACTGGAAAAGAATTACAAAAAGTATGGAGGCAAAATTCGCGTGGATTATATGACGGAAGGTGTAAATGATGTGGGACATCATTTTACGATTAAAGATCCGGAACAATATGCGGATTTTATTTTCAATCATACGATCCCTTTAAAGCAAACGCTTACTAATGAAAAATTTGTGCATAGCTATGGCAGCCTGAACAATACGTTTTACCAGGTTAAAGAAAAAAAGGAGCTGACCGTTGCTTTCCTGGGTGGCTCCATAACACAAAACCCCGGCTGGAAGGATAAGACAGCCCAATACCTGCAGGAAGCTTATCCTCAAACAACCTTTCATTTTATATATGCGGGCATTGCATCTTTGGGAAGCGTACCGCATGCTTTTCGTTTGCAAACAGATGTTTTAAGTAAGAGAAAAGTTGACCTTTTGTTTGTAGAAGCGGCGGTAAACGATTTGGCCAATCAAACCCCTGTAGCACAACAGCAAAAAGCAATGGAAGGCATAATCAGGCATGCGCTTACGGCTAATCCTTACATGAATATTGTATTGATGGCTTTTGCAGACGAAGACAAGATCAGGGACTATGAAAGTGGCAAAACACCTGCAGAAGTAGCTTTACACGACCAGGTGGCAAAGCATTATCGGCTTTCTTTTCTTAACCTTGCACAGGAAGTGCAGCAGCGGATTGCTAATAAAGAGTTTACATGGAAGGATGATTTTAAAGATCTGCATCCTTCTCCTTTTGGACAGGAAATTTATTTTCAAACCATTAAAACACTTTTAAAAAAGGCAGGCGCGGAGTATAAAGAAGAAGGATTAACACCTGTAAAACTTCCGGTTGCCCAATATAAATCAGCTTATGATAATGGAAGATATGTAAGTGTAGACAAAGCCACTGTGCTGAAGGGGTTTTCCGTTACCCCGGGCTGGCAGCCCAAAGACGAGGTGGGAACAAGAGCAGGATTTGTGAATGTGCCTGTGCTTGAAGCGGGCCACCCCGGTGCTTCTTTTAGCTTTACCTTTACAGGAAATGCGGCGGGTATTGCCATTGTGGCCGGGCCGGATGCGGGAATGATAAAATATACAGTGGATGGAAAGCCGGCCAAAACCATTGATATGTACACACAGTGGAGCGGGGGATTGCATTTGCCCTGGTATTTGGTTCTGGCTGATGGTTTGCCTCGCGGTAAACATGTATTGAAGGTGGAGATCATTGCTCAAAAGAACAAAGATTCAAAAGGGAATGCCTGTCGCGTTGTACATTTTTTGGTGAATAAGTAAAAGACGGGTGGGGCAGGCCAATAGTGAACAGAACGTTGAAGCGTGCGACGCCCGCCCGTGCCGGTACGGACGGGCAACTGGGTTTAATAGTAGTACTGAAACCGGGCTCATAAAAAAATACAGTACAAATGCTGTTCAGATTAAGAAATTAAAAAACAGGGTCAGTTATTTTTACAAAATAAATATCATTTCATTTATGGTTAACAGCACAAAAAACATACGCGTATTAGTAGTTGGTTGCGGCAATATGGGAAGCTCTCATGCAACTGCTTATCACCATCTTGATGGTTTTGAAATTTGCGGGCTGGTTTCAGGGGGGAGCACTAAAGAAATATTGAATGAGAAATTAGGTGGCGGCTATGACCTGTATAACGATTTTGACCTGGCCATGGAAGCTACAAAGCCTGATGCGGTATGCATATCTACCTATCCCGATACGCATGAACGTTTTGCTATAAAAGCAATGGAAAGCGGCTGCCATGTTTTTGTTGAAAAACCTATAGCCGATTCAGTTGCTGCCGCGGAACGCGTGGCGGAAGTTGCCCGCAAAACGGGAAAGAAATTAGTAGTGGGTTATATCCTGCGGCATCACCCATCGTGGGAACGTTTTATTAAAGAAGCGCATAAGCTGGGTAAGCCGTTGGCCATACGGATGAACCTGAACCAGCAAAGCAGCGGAAAAATGTGGACGTTGCACCGCAATCTTATGAAATCATTGAGCCCTATTGTTGACTGCGGTGTGCATTATATTGATGTGATGTGCCAGATGACCCGCTCAAAACCGGTGCAGGTATATGCTATAGGAGCGCGGCTAACCGAAGAAATTCCGGCAGGAAATTATAATTACGGTCAGCTACAGATCCGTTTTGAAGACGGATCGGTAGGATGGTATGAAGCAGGGTGGGGCCCCATGATCAGTGAAACGGCTTTTTTTGTAAAAGATGTAATTGGTCCGAAAGGCTCGGTATCCATTGTTGCCAAAACAGCGGGAGGAAGCGGTAAATCCGATTCTATTGATGCGCATACCAAAACGGAATCGTTGCTGGTGCATCATGCAGAATTAGACGCGGATGAAAAATTCGCAAAGGAAGATGAATGGATCAACTTAGAAGATGAGCCCGGCCACCAGGAATTGTGCGACCGCGAACAACTTTATTTTCAGAAAGCTATAAATGAAAACATTGATCTCACCGATCATATTGAAGATGCCGTGAACAGCCTGCGTATTGCCTTTGCCTGCGATGAATCGGTACATACCGGCAAGGTGGTAGCGTTGACCTAAGATAGCGTGCATGCACGAAATAGAATATTTTGGGATTACGATGTTTTGATTACAGTAAGAGATTACTTTTAAAAGTTTGTGCATCGTTTCTGAAAATAGAAAAAGGATTGATTTGAAGTTAGCGTGTTGAATGAGATGCCTGCAATAGACTTCCTGCTGCTGAAATCACAGTAGTACAAAAGTCGCATCAGGGAACAAGCACGAAAACGGGCAGTAATCCCTGCCAGCCGGCAGGCTGGGTTTTCGTGTGCCTTTTTTTGTTTCTTTTTTGGGCAAGCAAAAAAAAGAAAAAAATAATATGAAAACAATTCTATTATCCCTTGCACTTATATTTTGCAGCATTCCCCTGCTCTGGTCAAAAACAGGAGACACTATACGCGTTGTTTCACACAACCAGACTATAGTGGTTACTGACCCGGCTACAGGTGTGAAAGCCTACCGGCAGTGGGCGGTATTTCCTTCGGCAAAAGTGCCGGTACGCAAAATTAACCTGCTGGTTACTTTCGGCTGCCCCGATTCGCTGCGTTGTGCCGACTGGGATTACTTAGATCATATTTATATCCGCAGAAAAGGAGGGGTTAACAGCCCGTCTGTAGATTATCCTGTTGGAAGAATGCTTACACCTTACGGCGGGGCGTTTGGGCAGGACTGGAGCTTTGACTGGAAATCGGACATTACCGATTTTAGCTTGTTGCTGAGAGACAGCGTTGAAATTGAATACGAGCATACGGGTTATGAACCGAATGACGACAGGGGCTGGAAGATTACCATAACCTTTGAGATCATTGAAGGAAAACCGGTGCTGGAACCCGTTTCTATTCTTAAATTATATGATGGCAGCTTTCCTTACGGCGACAGTACGCAACATATTGAGGAAAACTTAAAGCCGGTTTCTTTTGTTGCCGCAAAAAATGCACAGCATGCCCGTATCCTTATTTTTCAAACAGGGCATGGTATGGATGCCAATGGTTGCGGCGAGTTTTGCAGCCGCTACCGCGAACTGTGGTTCGACGGGAAAATGATAGACAAAAGGAATATCTGGAAAAAATGTGGCGATAATCCTTTATACCCGCAGGCGGGCACCTGGCTCATAGACCGTGCCTACTGGTGCCCCGGTTACCTGCAGCAGCCCGATGTATTTGATCTGCCTGTTACTAACGGCGTGGAACATACGATAGATATGAATATGGAACCCTATGTTACTGCCAACCCCAGCGCCAATGAACGCATCAGCGCCTATCTTATTCAATATAAAAAGCCGGCGGCGCAGCATGATGTGGCCATTGAAGATATTGTGGTACCCACCGGTTCAAAAACGCATCTTCGTAAAAACCCCTCCTGTGTTAATCCCGTAATTGTGATCCGGAACATGGGCAGCAAGCCGCTTACGCAATGTGTAATTGAATATGGTACCACGGGTTTTAACAAGCGGAGATACGTATGGAAGGGCAACCTGTTGTTTAACCGGCAAACTGAAATTGAGCTTCCCGGCACAATACCTGGCAATGCAGGGGAAAACATTTTCACCGTATCGCTTACTGCACCCAATGAAAAAAAAGACGCTAACAGCAGCGATAATACCATGCATACCGTATATACAAAAGCAGCTGTGCATGGCAGTGCGCTGGTATTTCATTTACGCACCAATAACCAGCCGCAGCAAAACGGGTATATTGTACGCAGCAGTGATGGTAAAACAATGTATGAAAGAGCTTTGGGTACCTTAGAAGCGGAAACCGATTACAGGGATACGCTTCATTTGGCACCGGGATGTTATGAACTGGTATTAAAAGATACGGCAGATAACGGGCTGGAATTCTGGTTCAATACCCGTGGGGGAAGGGGGTTTGCCAGGCTATTGAATATTAAAGGACAATTGCTTAAACATTTTGATTCCGATTTTGGAAGTGAGATCTATTATAGCTTTGAAGTATCGGCCGATACCACGGCGCTTGCTTTACCGGATGCCCTGCCCGCTGTTGGCGTATTTCCAACGCGTACAAGCGGTAAAACCACGATGGATTATTTTAGCAATAGTCCGCAAAAAGTAACGGTACAATTAGTTGCTGATCCTGGTGGCCAGGTAATAGAAGAACATATATACGAACAACTGAAAGAAGGTGTATTTACTTACGATCTGTCGTACCGTCCGGCACAACGTTATTATTTAAAGGTATATGTTGGCGGGAAGCTGGTTTTTAATAAAAGGGTAAGGGTAGGAGGGTAGGGGGTAAAAAAGTAAGATAGTAAGATAGTAAGATGGTAAGATGGTAAGAGAAGCAACCACTGTAGAAATTTTTCAGGAAGAATTCAGTCTCTTTTGGGAATTGATTATCATTTCCATTACCTTTGCCACCCTTTCTGCATTTGCCCTGGCGGCGGTGGCAGGAAAAGAAAGTTCGGGAGGTAGTTCAGCCCGGTCGTAGAAAATCATTGCGACGAAACGAGTAATAGATTTTCGAAGATCCCGCCTCGGGGCGGGATAGAATAAAGAGAACAGTTCGGGAGGTAGTTCAGCCCGGTAGAATACGTGGTTTGGGACCACGGGGTCGCAGGTTCGAATCCTGTCCTCCCGACAGATAATTTCCGCAAATTCAATGCTGTGTTGG
>CALMQS010000081.1 GCA_937871285.1 uncultured Sphingobacteriales bacterium
TAGCGCGTCCCGCAAGCATGCGGGAAGGTCACCGGTTCGACTCCGGTAACCTCCATAATATAAGAAAGGGTTTCAGCAAATTTGTTGAAACCTTTTTTTGTGTTCGGAGGCTGTCTCAAAAGAGCCGGTATAGAAGATATGCCACTAAGACACAGGGGCACAAAGTCCTGATCCTCTGGCTTTATTTTCTTCATGCTTAATTACTTCGTGGCAAAATATTACTTTTGAGACAGCCCCAACCGCCGTCGAACTGCATCGTCATCTGATCCTGCCCAATAATGTACAGTTACTAATATTTGTATCCCAGCCATGAAACCCCGGCGCCGGGCTAATGATACTTCATATTCCGCGGCGCTTTACTTCCGCAAAGCTGATTGATCGCGGCTGGGCGCATTTCAAATTTTCGCAGGTGGGTGGTGACACCCACCTGTAGAACCCGCTACCGGTCGGTGTCTCACCGACCGGAAAGTTGTACATGGAGCGAAAAATTGAAATACGCCCTCGCGGCTCACAGCCGATGGAATCCCGGTCTTTATTGGTATATTTGATGTGGATAATAAATGACCCAAAAGCTTACTGAATACTGCTATTCAACAGGGGACAGCATGGAGCAGGACAGGAAAATCAGGATTAAGGATATATTCGCCTGAAGTGCTGCTTTTTTATTATGAAGCATAAGTCTATTGCCATATGACGATCTGCAAAAAAACTGGATTTCTCGTATGCCTCATAGGAGGCATTGCCGCTTCTTTTCCATCCTGCGATAATGGCGGCGGTAGTAATGCTGCCGAAAAAATGCCCGATGTGGTGAGTTATAATTTTGATATCCGCCCCATTATATCCGACAAATGTTCTGCATGCCACGGCCCCGATGCCAATAAAAGAGAAGCGGGTTTGCGGATGGATGATCCCGAAAGCGCCTTTAAAGCACTGAAGGAAAACCCTAATGCCCATGCCCTGGTTGCAGGCAAGCCGGAATTGTCGCAGGCCTTTCTTCGCATAAGCACCAGTGATACGGCATTGCTGATGCCTCCGCCGTCTTCCAATTTAAAACTATCGCAGCATGAAATCAGGCTCATTGAAAAATGGATCAAACAGGGCGCCAGGTACGAAAAGCACTGGGCGTTTGTAGCACCCGTAAAGCCTGCAGTTCCTGAAGTGGAGCATACCAACTGGCCAAGGAACGAGATAGATCATTTCATTGCACAAAAAATGGAGCAAAAAGGAATGGCTCCTAACGAGATGGCCGATAAGGAAAGGTTATTAAAAAGACTTAGTCTTGATATTACCGGCTTGCCGCCCACGCTGGAAATGATGGATGCGTTTTTGGCAGACAATAGCCCTGATGCCTATGAAAAAATGGTAGACCGGTTATTGAAGGATCCCGTTTACGGAGAAAAAATGTCGCTGCACTGGCTCGACCTGGCACGGTATGCCGATTCCCATGGATACCAGGATGACGGCTACCGCACCCAATGGCCCTGGCGCGACTGGGTGATCCATGCGTTCAATAAAAACATGCATTACGATGAGTTTGTAACCTGGCAATTGGCGGGCGACCTGCTCCCCAACTCTACCAAAGAACAATTGCTGGCTACGGGCTTTAACCGCAACCATAAGATAACGGAAGAAGGCGGCGTAATTCCTGAAGAATACCGCATCATGTATGTAACAGACCGTAATGATCTTTTTGGTAAAGGGTTATTGGGTGTTACGCTGGAATGCGCGCATTGCCACGATCATAAATACGATCCCTTTTCACAAAAAGAATATTATGAGCTATTTGCTTTTTTTAATAATGTAAAAGAAGTAGGTATAGAATCGGTGATCGGCGGACCGGAAACCTATGCCAAAAAGCCTTTGATGGAGATCAGTAATGAAGATGCCAAAACCATCCTGGATTTCATCAATAAGCCCGATACCAACAGACTCATTGTGTCGGTTATGGGCGACCTTGATACGGTGCGGCCAACGCATGTCCTGCAACGCGGTGAATATGATTTGCCGGGAGAGGTAGTAGAGCCGGCAACCCCTGCCGCGATCTTACCATTTAGCGAGGCATATCCTAAGAACAGGCTGGGCTTGGCCAAATGGCTGTTTGATAAAAAGAACCCGCTTACTGCAAGAGTGTATGTAAATATATTATGGCAGGAGTTTTTTGGCAGAGGCATTGTTAAAACTTCGGGCGATTTTGGAATGCAGGGAGAGCTGCCTTCACACCCCGCATTGTTAGACTGGCTGGCTGTGGATTTTATGGAACATAACTGGGATATTAAGCGGCTGGTAAAACAAATGGTTACTTCCGCAACCTACCGCCAGTCGGCTGTTATCAGTAAAGAAAAGCTGGCAACCGATCCCGAAAATATATGGCTTGCCCGCGGGCCACGGTATCGCATACCCGCGGAGTTGATCAAAGACCTGGTATTGGCCAGCAGCGGACTGCTGAATAAAACCATAGGAGGCCCCAGTGTAAAGCCCTACCAGCCCGAAGGGTTATGGGAAGGCGCCACTTCGGGCCGGGGACTTTTATCGGTATACAAGCAGGATCATGGAGCGGCGTTGTACAGGCGGGGGATGTATACTTTAATTAAACGTACCGTGCCGCCACCCACGATGGCAATTTTTGATGCCAGCAACCGCGATATGTGTGAAGTAAAAAGGCTAAAGACCAATACGCCATTGCAGGCGCTGGTAATGATGAATGATCCTGCCGTACTGGAAGCTTCGCGGGTGCTGGCCGCTACGCTGCTGGAAGAAAAATCAGACGCCGCAGAAAAGATCAGTAAAGCTTTTCGCCTGATCGTTTGCAGGAAGCCGGCCGAAAAAGAATTAGAAGTGCTGACCAATTATTATAACAAACAGCTTAAAACGATAGAAGATCAGTCTGCTGAGAAAATGCTGGCCATAGGCGAACATCCCGTTAATGAACAGGTAGATAAAAAAGCGCTGGCGGCCATGATGCGGGTGATATCAACTATTTATAACCTGGAAGAAACGATTATGAAATCGTAGGGGAGAGGTGAAGGGTGAATAGTGAGAAGTGAAACGTGAGAGGTAAGAAAGAATCAGATCGTTATTAGTATACTTTCGCTGAAAGCTGATGGCTCATAGCTGACAGCTTAGTACGTACGTTTTAATACATGATTTATGCACAAAGAAATTATTGAACACGGGCTTACATGGAACAGGCGGCGGTTTTTATCGGCCATGAGCCTGGGTGTGGGGAGCGTGGCATTGGGCTCTTTGCTGATGCCTGATTTGTTTAAAAGTGCCGGCGCCGAAGAGGCGGGCTTACCGCCCGGTATTCCGCATTTTGCGCCCAAAGCCAAAAGGGTGATTTACCTGTTCCAGAACGGTGCTCCGTCGCAGCAGGAACTGTTCGACTATAAGCCGAAGCTCAGGGAAATGATGGGGCAGGAAATTCCTCCTTCAGTGCGGGGAACGCAAAGACTTACGGGTATGACGGCCAACCAGTCTTCTTTTCCTTTGGTGGGATCGTTTGTTGACTTTAAACAATACGGAGAATCAAGGGCGTGGGTAAGCAACCTGATGCCTTATACCGCTAAGATCGTGGATGATCTTTGCATTGTACGTTCCATGTATACCGAAGCGATCAATCACGACCCTGCGCTTACGTTTTTACAAACAGGTTCACAACAGGGCAACCGGCCCAGCATGGGTTCATGGCTGAGCTACGGACTGGGCAATGAAAATAAAAACCTGCCCAGCTTTACGGTATTGCTATCCCGTGGTGTAGGTAACGGGCAGGGAGTATATTCCAAACTCTGGTCGAATGGTTTTTTAGATTCCGTTCACCAGGGCGTGCAGTTCAGTAAAGGAGAGAACCCGGTGCTGTATCTGCGCGATCCCGAAGGAATGAACAGGAGTGAACGCCGGGAAATGCTCGATAACCTGTCTGAGTTGAATCAAATGTCGTATGCGGCGTTTGGCGACCCGGAAATAACGGCAAAAGTACAGCAATACGAAATGGCCTACCGGATGCAAACCGCTATACCGGAGGTAATGGATCTGTCGAAAGAACCGGATGACATTGTTAAGTTATACGGCCCCGATTGCCTCGTGCCCGGAACCTATGCCGCCAACTGTTTGCTGGCGCGTAAATTATCCGAGAACGGCGTTCGCTTCGTGCAATTATACCACCAGGGATGGGACCAGCATGGTAACCTTCCTTTTGAAATAGCCAAACAGGCGATGGATGTAGACCAGGCTTCAGCGGCATTGGTTACGGACTTAAAACAACGCGGACTGTTAGACGAAACGCTTGTAATATGGGGCGGGGAATTCGGCCGCACCAGCTATACGCAGGGCAGGCTTACGGCTGATAATTACGGGCGGGATCATCACCCGCGTTGCTTTACCATATGGATGGCAGGCGGCGGCATTAAGCCCGGTATGGTATATGGAGAAACCGATGAACTGGGATACAATATTATAAAAAACCCGGTGCATGTGCACGATTTCCAGGCCACTGTTCTGCACCAGTTAGGACTGAACCATGAAAAGCTGATCTTTAAGCATCTCGGCCGCAGGTACAGGCTAACGGATGTTTCAGGTGTGGTAGTCAAAGATATTATCAGTTAAGCAACTGTTTGACATACCAGGTTTAACCTTTCAATGTAACCAACCGGTTTTTAATGATGAATAAGCGTGTAAATGAATAAAAGAGTAAAGCTTTTTGCGGAACAGTTATTAATCGTATTCAATATATTCATTGCTTTCCTGCTGTTATTTGAAAACAAGCTGGAGGTGCCGGCCTGGCTGCAGCCTGTTGGCCGTATGCACCCGCTGCTGCTTCACTTTCCCATAGTGCTGCTGTTGCTGGCCTTAGCC
This sequence comes from uncultured Sphingobacteriales bacterium, assembly GCA_937871285.1. GTDB lineage: Bacteria > Bacteroidota > Bacteroidia > Chitinophagales > Chitinophagaceae > Agriterribacter. Next base: position 4,852 of record CALMQS010000081.1, read on the forward strand.
CTCCAGTGGTATGCGGCTTCTTCCGGCCGGAGTTCCGGTAATTTTTATCCTGTGTTTTCACAAAACCTCCTGTTGTCGGGCGCTTTACTTTCAGGCGTTACAGTGGTAATGGGGCTATTCCTTTCTAAGGAAGAAGGTTACTCGGGCGATACTTTACAATGGCATAAATGGACAGGAGCAGGTATTTTTTTCCTGGCATCCCTTATATACCTGGCCGCCGGTAAATCATGGTATAAAGGGATCGTAGCGAAAGCGGCAGGCGTTGTGGCTGTGGTTTCGCTTATGCTTACGGGCCATTTCGGCGCCAGCTTAACGCACGGAGAGGATTTCATACTGCAACCACTATCTGTGTACTATGAAGCCCCTCCCGTACCCATTGACCAGGCTATTGTTTTTGATCATGTGATAAGGCCCATCTTTGAAAAAAAATGCATAAGCTGTCATAATCCCGATAAGCTGAAAGGAGAATTAATACTGGCCGATTCCGCATCCATCGTCAAAGGGGGAAAAACAGGTCAATTGTTTGTTCCGGGAAATCCCGGTATCAGCCTGCTATTAGAACGGGTACATCTTCCGTTAGAAGAGAAAAAGCATATGCCGCCCAAAGGGAAGGCTCAGCTTACTGAAAATGAAATTGCGCTGCTTACCGTATGGATAAGGAATGAAACACCTTTTACACAAAAAGTAATGGAATTACCTCCGGATGATTCTTTACGGCTGTTGGCCGCTGCTGTGCTGGAACCGGCGAAGGTACAGGAAGAGCAGTTTGATTTTGCTGCGGCTGATGAAAAAACAATTGCAAAGCTGAACACGGACTACCTTACTATTACACCATTGGCGAAAGCATCTCCTGCCTTAGAAGTGAATATTTATAACAGGGCCGCCTACACGAAAAAGCAACTGGAAGCATTAACGGAGGTCCGGAAGCAGGTTGTAGCGCTCAATCTTAATAAGCTGCCGGTTACCGATGAGGATATGAAGATCATAGGACAGTTTGAGAACCTGCGTAAGTTAGATCTGAATTTTACGGATATAACCGCAAATGGGTTGAAGGAACTGGCGCCGCTTAAGCACCTGAAGCGGTTAACGCTATCGGGCACTGGAGTAAAATATAATGAACTGAAAGCGCAGTTGCCCCTGTTTAAAAGCCTTGAAACCATTTCGGTATGGAATACGGGAATAGCGCCCGGCGAAGCCGAACAATTACAAAAAGCCTATCCTGCCATAACATTTATTAAGGGATTTACGGATGATGGAAGCAATCCGCTTAAGCTCAATCCGCCGCAAGTAGCGAATAGCAGTGTGGTATTTGACGGGCAATTGCCGCTGCAGTTGATGCACCCCATAAAAGGCGTGCAGTTGTATTATACCACGGATGGCAGTGATCCGGACAGTATACACGCCAGGTTATTTGATCCCCAAACCGTTCTCACCGAAAATACCACCATCAGGGCCAAAGCGTTTAAGGAAGGCTGGTACTCCAGCGACATAGCGGAATTTGGTTTTTTCCGGAACGCGTATATACCCGATAGTGTTCGGTTGCTTTATCCCTTAAACAGCGTTCACCAGGCAGAGGGCGCCCACACGTTCTTTAATACGAAGCTGGGTGCTATCGGCGCCAATAATCCGGCATGGGCCAATTATTTTGCCGGTGTACGCCATAATGATATGGCGTTGGTGTCTGAATTTAAACAGCCGGTTACCCTGTCTTCCGTTGGATTACATTATATGATCGAGGAAGCTACCGGCATCTATCCTCCCGCATGGGTAGAAGTTTGGGGCGGGGAAAATGAGCGCCGGATGAAGCTGCTGGTTAAAATGAAGCCGCCGCTTCCTGCCAAAGGCGATGCCCCCTCGCTGAAGCTGGTAGAAGGAAGCTTTAAACCACAAACCGTGTCATGCCTTAAAATCGTTGCCCGGCCCTATGCGGAGGGTGAGCACAAAAAGCTGCTGCTGGTAGATGAAATGTTTTTGAACTGATGTGGAAAATGCAAACACAAATGTTGCCTTAAGTTTGCGAAATTTGCACCATGAGCCAATTTTCCCATCTCCACGTTCATACCCAATATTCCCTGCTGGATGGCGCTGCATCTATCAGCGGATTGTATCAAAAGGCGATAAAGGATGAAATGCCGGCGCTGGCTATCAGTGATCATGGCAATATGTTTGGTGTATTTGCTTTTGTGGCGGAAGCATATAAGCACAGGGTTGATCCCAATGATAAAAAAAGTCCCTTAAAAGTAAAGCCTGTTGTAGGCTGTGAGTTTTATATTACGGAAAACCGCCTTCGTAAAGTATTTTCAAAAGAAGAAAAAGACCCGCGGCATCACCAGATATTATTGGCCAAAAATGAAACCGGCTACCGTAACCTCAGTAAGCTCACCTCGCTGGGCTTCATTGAAGGCATGTACAGCAAGTACCCGCGCATCGATAAAGCGCTTATCCATAAATATCATGAAGGACTCATTGCCACCACCTGCTGCTTAGGCGCGCTGGTGCCGCAAACCATTTTAAAGAAAGGGGAGGAGGAAGGTGAAAATGAATTTAAATGGTGGCTGAACATTTTCCAGGAGGATTTTTACGTGGAATTGCAACGGCACGGCATACCCGAACAGGAAAAAGTGAATGCCGTATTGCTGAAATACGCTAAAAAATATAATGTTAAGATCATTGCTTCCAACGACTCTCATTATGTAGATCAGAAAGATTTTAATGCCCACGATATCCTGCTGTGCATTAATACCGGCGAAAAGCAGGCCACACCCGCTTTGCGTGAATTTTCGGATGATGATATCGCGGTAAAAAATAAACGCTTTGCTTTTCCCAACGACCAGTTCTATTTTAAGACCACGCAGGAAATGAAACAGGTATTTCACGACCTGCCCGAAGCCATTTACAATACCGGAGAGATCGTAGATAAGATAGACCTGCTTGATCTGAAGAGAGATATCCTGCTTCCTAATTTTCCTATCCCGAAGGAATTCCAGGTTCATACAGATAATAACCTCAACCAGTGGGAATACCTGAAGCATATTACTTATGAAGGTGCCGCAAAGCGCTATGACCCCATGACGGCCGAAGTGGAAGAACGTATTAATTTTGAGCTGTTCACCATTAAGTCCATGGGCTTCGCGGGCTACTTCCTGATCGTGAGCGATTTTATCAGGGCCGGAAGGGATATTGGTGTTTTTGTAGGCCCGGGGCGTGGTTCCGCTGCGGGCTCCGTTGTTGCCTATTGCATAGGCATCACCAATATTGATCCCATAAAATATAACCTGCTGTTTGAAAGGTTTCTTAATCCCGACCGTAAAAGCATGCCCGATATTGATACGGATTTTGACGATGAAGGCAGGCAGAAAGTAATTGAATACGTGGTGGATAAATATGGTAAGAACCAGGTAGCGCAGATCATTACCTATGGTACCATGGCCGCCAAAATGAGCATTAAGGATGTGGCGCGTGTAATGGATCTGCCCCTGGCCGATTCCAATATATTAGCCAAGCTGGTTCCTGAACGTCCGGGTATTTCGCTGAAGCGGGTATTGCATGCGCCGCTTAATGCCAAAGAAGGCGAGAAATCGCTGGAAGAAAAAGAAGGGCTGTCGGCCGATGACCTTGAAAATGTAAAAAAGCTGCGCCAGTTCTATAACGGCAATGATATGCATTCCAAAGTGCTGCATGAAGCCGAAATACTGGAAGGGTCGGTACGCAATACCGGCATACATGCGGCAGGTATTATTATAGCGCCTACAGACCTTACCGAATTATTACCGGTTGCGGTGGCCAAAGATTCTGATCTGTGGGTTACACAAATTGAAGGAAGCGTAATTGAAGAAGCGGGTGTGCTTAAGATGGACTTCCTGGGATTAAAAACCCTGAGCATTCTTAAAACGGCATTACAGCTTATCAAACAAAATCATGATAGAGTTATAGATCTCGATACGATCCCGTTAGATGATGAAAAAACCTACCACTTATATCAACGCGGCGATACCAACGGTACTTTCCAGTTTGAAAGTATGGGTATGCAAAAATACCTGCGTGAGCTGAAGCCGGATAAATTTGGCGATCTCATTGCCATGAACGCGCTATATCGTCCGGGACCTTTGGCCTATATTCCCAACTTTATTGACCGCAAGCACGGGCGTGAACAGATTACCTACGATTTGCCCGAAATGGAGGAGATATTATCGGATACTTATGGTATTACCGTGTACCAGGAACAGGTGATGCTATTGTCGCAAAAGCTGGGGGGCTTCAGCAAGGGCGATGCAGATGTGCTGCGTAAGGCCATGGGTAAAAAGCAAAAATCGGTATTGGATAAAATGAAGGCCCAGTTTATTTCCGGGGCTGCGGCAAAAGGACACGATGCAAAAGTGCTGGAGAAGGTATGGTCAGACTGGGAAGCATTTGCCCAGTATGCTTTTAATAAATCGCATTCTACCTGTTATGCATTAGTAGCTTATCAAACCGCCTATTTAAAAGCGCATTATCCGTCCGAGTATATGGCAGGCGTGCTGAATCATGCGGGAGCCATTGAAAAAATAACCTTCTTCATGGAAGAATGCAAACGCATGGGGCTGAAAGTGCTTGGACCCGATATTAACGAATCGCAAAAAGGTTTTGCCGTTAATGCAAAAGGTGAAATCCGCTTTGGACTGGGTGGATTGAAGGGCGTGGGAGAGGCGGCCATAGAAGGGATCATTGAAGAGCGGAAAAAAGGACATTATAAATCCATTTTTGATCTCGTAAAACGCGTTAACCAGCGGATGGTTAATAAAAAATCGTTGGAATGCCTGGCGTATTCAGGCGCTTTTGATTGCTTTAGCGATATACACCGGGCGCAATACTTTTATATCCCGCAGGGCGATACATCTACAGGACTGGAGAAGATCATCAAATTCGGCAATATATATCAAAGCCAGTCGGCCAATACCACCAACACTTTATTTGGCGACTTGCAGATGCCCGATGTAATGCCCCCAAAATTACCCGATTGCACACCCTGGACCTTAACGGAATGGCTGGATCATGAAAAGGCTATTACAGGCATTTTTTTAAGCGGTCATCCGTTAGATCATTTCAGTTTTGAAATGAAGCATTATGGCATTACCACTATCGCGGATTTCATTGAATTTAAGGATACGCTGTTAAGTCATTCAAATCCTTTCCGGCAATTCAGGATCGCGGGACTGGTTTCCGATGCGCAGCACCGCACCACACGCAACGGAAAGCAGTTCGGTGTTTTTTCGCTGGAAGATTATTCAGGCAAAACCGAGCTGGCATTGTTTGGGGAAGACTATGTACGGTTTAAAGATCATTTCAGCCTCGGTAACGTACTTTTTGCCACAGGTAATTTTAAGGCGCGGTGGAACAGCGCAACGGATTTTGAATTTAAGCTGAACAGTGTAATGTTGCTTGAAACCGTGAAAAGAATGTTAACGCGGCAGTTGGAGGTTGAGCTGCATCCCAAGCTTTTAACAGAAGAAATGATGAATTTTATTGATAATAATGTAAGATCGTTCCCGGGTAAGTCGGCCATCAGGTTTGTATTATCAGAACCCAGGTTAAACCGGAAAGTGAGCATGTATACCTTAGAAAAAGGATTTGAAATGAATGACGAAATGGCTGCTTTCTTAGAAACAAACCCCGATATTGAAGTGAAGGTCACTGCTTTAGAAAAATAGGAGAGGGTCAAATTGTCTAATGCACAGGTGTGGATAATGACATATCATCTTATTTGGTATAATGGACTTAAATTTGCAGGCTGGTATAACAAACGATACATTAAAAAACCATAAATAAAACTTAGTTACTATGGCACTCGAATTTACAGACACGAACTTCCAGGAAAAGGTATTGGATTCTGATAAGCTTTCTGTTATTGATTTTTGGGCAGAGTGGTGTGGCCCCTGCCGCGCGATCGGTCCGGTTATTGAAGAATTAAGCAAAGAATATAACGGAAAAGTGAATGTCGGAAAGGTAAATGTTGATCATAACCCACAGTTGTCTATTAATTATGGCGTTACTTCTATTCCGGCTATCTTATTTGTAAAAGATGGTAAGGTAGTAGACAAATTAGTTGGAGCTCAGCCTAAATCTAATTTTGTTAAGAAAATTGAACAACATATCGCGTAATACATTTCTTAGGTGAATTGTTAAAGCAGGCGGAAACGCCTGCTTTTTGCATTTCAGCGCTTTGGTTCCAGATAGTTGGGGAAGTTCATTATATGTTGCTTTCCGCATGCCAATTCCATTGTCCCGGAAGGCATGATGGCTTTTGGATACAGCAGTTTGTTGTACAGAGCAAAGTACGCCACGAATGCACGAATAAGGCTTTTTTCAGTTGGTTATCCATTCGTGCATTCGCGGCTAAAAGTTTTATGTTTGAGGTTCCTCTTTTTCGCATTGTTGTATATTGCTGTATAATATTGTCAGCACCAAAACGGCTTTATGTCATCACATCTTGAAAACATCGGCAGGGGAACAATAGGAATGGTTTTCCTCCTGCTCGTTTGTTATCTGCTCAGTAATAACAAAAAAGCCATTAGCTGGAAGCTGGTGGGCATGGGTGTTTTTGCCCAGTTGATGTTTGCCATGGGCGTGCTCAATACAAAAATTGCCGGTCAGCCTGTTTTTTGGGTGTTCTTCGGCGTTATCCTTACTTATATTATCGTTAAGAGGATTATAAAAGCAGGGCGAAATGATACAAAGTTCAATGCTGATACTATAAGCGTATTGCTCGCTGTAGCATGGCAGTGCCTTTTCTTTTTTGGGATCATCAGGAGCACTGTATGGAGCAACAGTGGCATTACCGTTTTACTCAGCTTGATCTTCCTCGGATTTATCATTAAATGGCTTGCTTTTCGCAGCGTTGAAATGCTGAAATGGTCTGTGCTGTGTTCGCTGGCAATACTCACTGTTTCTATTTACAGCAAGGTTTGCAACCCCGATATTTTTAAGATCATGCTGGAACAGGTTTCCTCGGCATTTGTGGCGCTCATCAACCTGAGCCATAAGGGTACCGAGTTTTTATTTGGCAGCCTGGCAGATGATAAGCAATCCTGGGCGTATATATTTGCCGTGCAGGTTTTACCCAATATCATCTTTTTCGCGGCGCTTTCCTCCGTATTATATTACTTAGGTATCCTGCAAAAAATAGTGTATGTATTTGCCTACCTGCTAAACAAACTGAATATTTCCGGCGCCGAAAGTTTGTCTACCGCAGCTAATATTTTTTTAGGACAAACAGAGGCGCCGCTGATGATCCGTCCCTACCTCGAAAAAATGACGCGCAGTGAAATACTGTGTATTATGGTAGGAGGGATGGCTAATACTGCCGGCAGCGTATTAGCGGCTTATGTAGGGTTTCTGGGAGGGGGGGATGAGGCACAGCAGCAATACTATGCGTTGCATATGCTCAGCCAGTCTATTATGAGCGCTCCCGCCGCTATCGTTTGCTCCAAGATCATTTTTCCTCAACCTGCTCACAGCCTCATTGTAAAGGATCTTACCATACCCAAAGAAAAATTAGGCGATAATTTCTTAGACGCGCTGTCGCTGGGCACAACCGACGGGTTAAAGCTGGCGGTAAATGTAGGCGCTATGCTTATCGTTTTTACGGCCATGATGTGGGTGGCAAACGCGTTGCTGGGCTGGGTGGGAGATATTACCCAGCTTAACGGGCACATTAAATCAGTAACGGAAGGCAGGTATGAAACCCTTTCTCTGAATATGCTGCTGGGGTATATTTTTGCCCCGGTGGCCTGGCTGATAGGCGTTGCGCAGGCAGATATGGTAGCTATCGGACAACTGCTGGGCGAAAAAACAATACTCAATGAGTTTTACGCCTATGTATCGCTTGCCGGAATGAAGGAAAGCAACCTCATCTCCAGCCCCAAATCATTGCTCATAGCCACTTACGCGCTTTGCGGCTTCGCTAATTTCGCGTCTATAGGCATACAGATCGGGGGGATCAGTCAACTGGCGCCTAACCAGCGCAAAAACCTTACGGAACTTGGCATAAAAGCATTGATCGGCGGAACCATTGCCTGCCTGATGTGTGGTTGCATAGCAGGAATGCTGTTTTAGCGATAAAAAAGCGCTGCCTGTATATTTTGCCAGGTGCTTTTCAAACGAAATGATGAGGGGATACGTATAGTTGAACGGTGTTGTAAGCGGTTTTACGGCTTAAATAGTGCAAAATGGTGGAAAGTATTTTTATTATCAGCACTTGCCATACATTTGGATAATGTATTCTTAAACTATTTTTTGTGAAGGCAGTTTTCAGGTCAGGTTTTATTATGGCAGGTCTGTGTTTTTACATGGCCATCAATGGATTTGCGCAGCAGCAGCTTGCACCCGTACGTTGTGTAACGGGTAGTGTAATGGAGCGGTACTTTCAAAAATATCCGCGCGACAAGGTGGCCTTTGAAAAAACGCAACTGGATTTTCAGCAAAAATATGAAGCGGTAAGACGCGCCAAAAAAGGGTTGCCGGTTCAGCAGCGTTTAAACGCCATTGTTACCATACCCGTGGTTGTGCATATTGTAATGGATAATCCCGCTTTGGTAACCGATGAGCAGGTGCAGAGCCAGATAGAGGTATTGAATGCCGATTATGCAGGTGAGAATGCGGATTCCGTGAAGATCCCTGCTGCCTTTAAATCATTATTCGGTAAAGGCAATATTCGTTTTTGTCTTGCGCAGCGCAGCCCTTCCAATGAACCGTCCGGCGGTATCACCCGGAAAATTTCCTCTACCACATCTGTTCCCGGCGATAGCGATCCTGTTAAATACGCCACAATGGGCGGGGTGGATGCCTGGGATGTAAACAGGTACCTGAATATATGGGTATGTAAGATGGAAGACAACGACCTGGGTTACTCCTTTATGCCCGGCTTACCCGGGCTGGCAGCTTCGGATGTGGGATTGGTAACTGCCTATCATGCTTTTGGAACCATTGGGTCGGCAGCGGCGCCTTTCAATAAAGGCCGTACCGCCACCCATGAAATAGGCCATTTCTTTAATCTTTGGCATACCTGGGGCGCTAATGAATGCCAGGCCTCCTGTGCTGATTCAGATTTTGTGGATGATACACCCAACCAAAGCACGTGCACGTATGGCGCGCCGTTGTTTCCTCAAACCGATGCCTGCACCAATACCGCACCCGGTATTATGTTCATGAATTTTATGGATTACACGGATGATGCCACCATGTGCCTGTTTACCGCCGGGCAGGCCGACCGTATGGAAACAGCACTCAGCACTTTTTCCGACAGGATGCAACTGATGACTTCCAATGGTTGTGTGCCGCCCGTGTTGCATACTAATGATGTAAAGGCGCAGGCTGTATTATCGCCTTCAAATGCGGTTGTATATTGCGGAACCGGCATTATTCCCCAATTGCGTATCAGTAACCTCGGCGCTTCATCTTTAACCAGTATAAGGCTCAATGCAGCTGTAGATGGTGCGGAACCTGTTGTTACCAATCTTACGCTTAATCTTCCTTCTTTGCAGGAAACAACCATATCGGGTATCGCCATTACCGTGGCTCCGGGATATCATACCGTTAAGCTCTATACCACGCTCCCCAACGGAAGCGCCGATATGCAACCTTTAAACGATACGGCAACCATGGTATTCTCCGTTACAGGTAATGCCGGCGAACCATTGGCACAGGGATTCGAATCCACTTTTCCGCCGCAGGGCTGGGGAATAGCCAATAACAGCGATGTAGTGGCGTATAACCCGGTGCGGGCAACCAATGCCGCACATTCCGGCACGGCATCTGTAAAATTCGATAACTATAATTACCAGTTATTCGGCAAGCATACCATGCTGGTTACACCGCAGCTTACGATACCGCTTACCGCCGATTCGGTTAAAATAACGTTCTGGCGGGCAGCCGCGCAATACAGCAGCATGAATTCCGATACGCTGGAAGTATTGTTTTCCACCGATTGCGGGCAAACCTATACGTCTGTTTACAAAAAAGGAGGAGCGGATTTAAAAACGCGTGCCGACTTTCTGACTGCTGCATATATTCCCACTGCTGATGAATGGGTAGCGGATACTATTGACATCAGCGCTTTGGTAAAGGGCAGGTATGATCAAATTGTTGTGCAGTTCCGCAACATTAACGGCTATGGCAATAATGTGTATATAGACGACATTAATATTTATACCCGCACCCTGCCACAGCATTTAAAAGAGAGCGGATACCTTATTGCGCCCAATCCCACTACCGGCCTGTTAGCCATACAGCATTACCCTTCTTCCGCCGCATTAAAAGGTGTGGTGGTTTACAGCAGCACCGGGCAGTTGGTATGGAAACAGCACTATACCTCTTCCGCCGCACCTAATTACATTCCCGTTAACCTCAGCTATATGGCTTCGGGTGTATATATTGTGCAGTTGGTTTATACCGACAAAATGGTAACACAAAAAGTGGTGAAGATGAATTGAGGGTGAGTTTTATTTCCCCGGGACACAGTCCCGGAAGAACATAGCGCATGCGAAGTCAGAGACTTCACATAGCTTCGCCCCGGCGCAACTAAATGGGAATGTGATCTGTCTCATCGTTTTGCCCGAACGGCAATGATTTCAGGAGTACTTTCTTGCATGTTTTCCGTATATTCACTCAGGTTTTTAATGGTATAAGGAACAGTTATTGTTGCCTGGGAATTCCTTATTGATGATCTTTAAAAAAAGGGTATGCTTGATATTATTATTGAAGCCCGTAATGCGGCAATCAGCAGGGAAATGAAGGTTAAACGCATTCTTCCCTTCCGGCTTCGCAGGATGATCGGTCCTTTTATTTTTATGGATCATGCGGGGCCGATCGCAGATGCCATTGCACCTGCTTCCGGTTTGGATGTGCTGCCGCATCCGCATATCGGGCTTTCTACCGTTAGCTATTTGTTTGGCGGACAGGTAACCCACCGCGATAGCCTGGGCGTAGAGCAGATCATTCTTCCGGGTGAAGTAAACTGGATGACTGCCGGCAGTGGTATTTCCCATTCTGAAAGATTTGAAGATCCCTCAGTGCTCACCGGGGGGTTGGAAATGATACAAACCTGGGTAGCGCTGCCCGAAAGGGATGAAGAAGATGCGCCCAGTTTTGTAAATTATACACCCGCCCAGCTTCCTGTTTTTACCGACACAGGCGTGTGGATGCGACTAATAGCAGGCAATGCCTATGGGTTACAAAACAATGTAAAAACCAATTCCCCCTTGTTTTATTTGCATGTTGAGCTGGAACAGGGCGCAAGGTTCGGGCTTCCCAAAGAACATTCAGAGCGGGGGTTTTACATCGTTAAGGGAAGCATATCGTTTTCGGGAGTTACCTATAACCAGGGCAAAATGCTGGTGTTCAGCAAAGGCGTTGACCCGGTTATTATTGCTGAAGAAAAGACTACGCTCATGCTTTTAGGCGGCGAACCTTTGGGTGAACGTTTTATCTGGTGGAATTTTGTTTCATCGCGTAAAGAACGTATTGAACAGGCAAAAGAAGATTGGAAACAAGGCAGGATTATCCTGCCTCCAAACGACAACAAAGAATTTATTCCACTGCCCGATGATAAGTCGAAACCGGCAGGAATGCCGCCAGCGCCGGAGCCCCTTTCATAAGCTGTTGCAAAATGCCTGTATTTCCTTTGCGGTTATACACTTTTTTTAATCTGATAATTTTAATTCTCCTTCATCATCTTCCTCCAATAATTCAATTTCCGTTAACAGCGCCTGTGGCATGGTTTTAATGGTAGTGGCTTCCAGCTTTTTAATATTTTCAAGTCTGCCAATGATGGTATCACCTCTTTTCCTGCCGTCTTTCAGCTTGTTCATAGCATCATCATACGTATCGGAAGTATCTTTCAGCTTCGCTTTAATTTTTAGCATGTCTTCCGCAAAGCCAACGAATTTATCGTATAGAGCCCCACACTGTTTAAAGATCCCTTCTACGTTTTTAACCTGGTTTTCTTTTTGCCAGATGATCTTTACCACTTTAAGCGTAGCGATCAATGTAGTGGGTGTAATTAAAACGATCTTTCGTTTTAAGGCGTTATTGATCACTTCCGGGCTTTGGTTCATTGCCAGCGTTAGGGCTGGTTCCACGGGCATGAACATAAATACGTAGTCGGGTGTGGTAAGCCCGGCAAGCGACTGGTAGGTTTTATCCGCCAGCTTTTCAATATGATCGTTTACGCTTCGCAAATGTTGCTTTAAATAGGTTTTTTTCTCTTCGGGGTCCGATGCGTTAAAGTAATTAACGTATGCTGTTAAGGAAACCTTGCTGTCAATAACCAAATGCTTACCGTTGGGAAGGTGTAAAATAAAATCGGGCTTGCGGTTTACTTCCGCATCAGTGTCCCTGTACATTTCTTCCCTGGTAAAGTCTACATATTTTTGTAAACCTTCCGCTTCCAATATCATGTTCAGGCGGTCTTCTCCCCAGTTACCCTGCATTTTTACCTCCGACTTTAGTGCGGAAGTTAAATTTTTAGCGTCATCGCTCAGTTGGGTGTTTAACTGCTGTAATAATTCCAGCTCTTTTTTCAGCGAGGTAAGGTCGTGAATATCCTCTTTCCTGGTAGCTTCTACTTTTTCTTTAAATGCTTTCAGGTCATTTTTAAAAGGATCAATTACAAACGACAATTCTTTTTTATTTTCCAGCACAAACTCGGCTTTCTTTTCCTTCATGATATCAGTAGCCAGGTTCCTGAACTGTTCTTTGGAAAGGTTGTGGAGCGATTCAATTTCAGTTCTGAACAGCTTTAGCTTTTCATTTAAATGTTCCTCTTTTTGTTCCAGTGCGGTGAGCTTGGTATGTAAAGTGAGAATTGTTTGTTCTTTTGCGGTTAACGCTGTTTCGGCCGAATGCAGCTTGTGGCTGATGATATCAAAACTGTCTCTTGAAATGTATAGCTGGTTCAGCTCTTCTTTTCCGATCCGTTTGGCGTGATCAACCTGTAGTTCCGTAAACTGTTGCCGGAGGTTTTCAAAATCGGTTTTTGCAATATAATTTTTGGGGATTGTTGATTTAAAAAGATAATAGCCCATCAATCCACCAATAAATAATCCGGCAAGCAGGTATATAGCAGGTTCCATAATAAACAAGGTTCAGGGCTCAAATATACCGATTACTAAATTATTGAGCAAAAACCTATCGGGACTACAGCGCTGCTTCGATGTTGCGCAGTCCCGACAGGTTTCTACATTTCAATGTATCCTGTCGCCCCTTACTTCCACGCTTTGTATCACTTCCGCTTCATAAGCTAACCATTCCGCCCAGCGCTTTCTCACTTTGTCTTTGTCTATATAAGTTTCGGCCAGGTCAATGAATAAAGTGTAATGCCCGGCTTCGCTTTCCATAAAGCGGCGGTAAAATTTACGCAGGTAGGCATCATCCAATCCTTCGCTCAGCCGTTTAAAGCGTTCGCAGCTCCGGGCTTCTATCAGGGCCATGGTGAGCAGTTGATCCAGAAACCGTTCTTCAGGACTGCCGCCTTTTTTCTGAAATTCGAGCAGCTTATTTACATAGATGTCTTTGCGTTGTTTGCCCAATGCCAGTCCGCGTTTCTGCAATTCGGCCAGTACCAGCCTGAAATGACCCCACTCTTCCGTAACGATGGGCGAGAGTTCGGTAACTAATTTTGCTTTATCGGAATAACGTTGAATAAGGGTTATACAGGTAGTGGCCGCTTTTTGCTCGCAATAGGCATGGTCGGTGAGTATATCTTCGAGACGTATACTTGCCAGGTTTACCCAGCGCGGGTCGGTAGGTAATTGCAGCCCCAGGATATTTTTTACATCATCTTCATTCATGGGGTAAAAATAAGCGATTTGGGTATCAGGTGAGTAACTGCTAACAATAAGACGAAGGCTCCTTCGTTTTTTTGATTTGTGGTTTATGGTTGTATTTCGCCTCGGATTTCGGAATTTTAGTTTTCGGATTTTTAAATTTATCCGCCCCGGCGGACAGGTTCGGTTCCTGTAATTTATAATTTGGTACTTTCTGCCTGCTTCCTCACCATCTTCAGCATTACTTACCTTTAAGCAGCCAAAGCAATCACCATATGGCAAAATCATTTCAAACCGGCGATCATGTAAGCTGGAATTCGGAAGCGGGCCGGGTATCGGGCACGATCATTAAAGTGCATACCGCTGATTTTATATACAAGGGATATATCCATCATGCAACAAAGGAAGAACCGCAGTATGAAATAAAAAGCGATAAAAGCGATCACATTGCCGCGCATAAAGGTTCGGCGTTGCGGAAAATAAAAACAGCGAAACATTAAAAGAAGTATTGAATGCTATGGAGCGGTGGGGCAGCAACAGCGTAAAAAGATAATCAGGAAATAGCAGGACAGGAATAAAATAGCTGAATTATTGCTTTAGTTCCATAACCGCCACCACCGGCAAATGATCTGAAGCGTAACGTTCGGGTATTACCTGGTGCGAAACAACCGACAGGCGGTTGCTTTTTTGGTACATAATGAAGTCTATGGTTTTATCAGGGTTAATAACCGGGATGGTAAAATCGCAGGGGCTGCAGGTACGCGTAAATTGTTCATCTAAGATAGCAACAGGCTTCGAGCCGGGAACGGCATTAAAATCGCCGGCAATGATGAAAGGATGCTGAAAGGAGCGGGCAATGCGGTTAATGGCTTCTGCCTGTATGATGCGGTTCGTGTCGGTGCGCAAAGCGTCTAAGTGAGTGCTCCCGAATTGAAATTTAATACCGCCCGGTAAAGTTACCAATGCCGTGGCCAGTACCCTGGGTTCGCCTTTGGTTTCAGCAACCGTGGGAAGGGGGTGAACCTTCCCGTTCGACAAAGGGTATTTGGACAGTATGGCCACGCCATAATCTCCCCCGTCATGATCAATGGCTTTGGCAAAAAACACCTGCATATTCAGCTTTTGAGCTAAAAGGCCTGCCTGGTCAATTTTGCCTGAGCGCGCTACATTTACATCAACTTCCTGAATGGCCACTATATCGGGGCTTTGCCGGCGGATAGCTTCTGCTATGGCATCCACATCAATGAACCCGGGTTTTGACGGCGGATTGCAATGGTGCAGGTTGTAGCTCATCACCCGTATAGTAGTTGTTGGATTACCTGCAGCAGGAGTGCCCGAAATTTTGGGGGCGCAGCCGTGCATTGCTGTTACGGCACAAAAAAAGAATAGAGCCTGTATGGTTCTCATTGCAGTAAGCACGCTTTTGCAAATGGTTGATTTTATATATAAAATGGTTTGAAACACGGATGCTGCATATTTTTAACAATAGCGTTTAATACGCATCATTTAATGCAAACACCGGCTTCCGGTACATCCACTGCCCGCCTGTAAAATCGGGGAACTCCATGGTTTGATTGCCCAGCTCAATAGAGCTTTCACTCAATGGCGTAATGGCGCTCCAGGCCGCAGCATCGTATACGTCCATAGGCGTTGCTGTTTTTCGTTTGATGGATTCCACGAGCGCATGGATCACAAAAAAGTCCATTCCGCCATGCCCTGCGCCTGCCGATTCTTTGCTCCATCTTGCCCACAGGGGATGGTCGTATTTATCTAACCAGGCCTTGGCATCATCCCATGCATGCGCTTTAGCCGATTTGTCTTCTATATACATACCGTTGTTTACGTCCATCCATAAACCCTGCGTGCCCTGTACCCGGAAGCCGAGAGAATAGGGTCTGGGCAGGTTGGTATCCAACTGCAGCAGGATGGTTTCTCCATTGGCACAACCGATATGCGTAGTAACAACATCGCCTAATTTGAATTTAACTTTTGCATTGGGATGGCTTTCCCCGCCTTTCTTTACAATATAATTATGTAATCCTCTTGACTTGGTGGAAAAAGAATTTAATGTAATGAAACGGTTGCCCCTGTTAATGTTGATATAGTGCGCTATGGGGCCAATGCCATGTGTAGGGTACAGGTCGCCGTTACGGTGAACGCCATGTTCCGTTCTCCAGCGGGCTTCGGAAAAAGCTTTTTCACCAAATTCAACGCCGTGCCCGTAAGGATGAACGCCATCATTGAATTTTACTTCACGCAAATCGTGCTGGTATCCGCCCTGAAGGTGAATGAGCTCGCCCAGCAGGCCCTGGCGTACCATGTTCAATACGGCCATTACATCCCTGCGGTAGCAAACGTTTTCGAGCATCATTACATGGGCGTTATATTTTTCAGCGGCTTTTACAACATCCCAGTGATCCTGGAGCGTGATGCCCAGCACTACTTCCGTTCCCACATATTTAACCCCGGCTTCCAATGCACCAATGATCATGGGCTTATGCCATTCCCAGGGTGTTGCAATTACTATCCCGTCTACTTTTTCCGTATCCAGCATTTTTTTCCAGGCATAATTATCCCCGGTATACACAACGGGCATTTTCTTACCGCTTTTTGAGATCAGTTCTTTTGCTGATTTCAGCATGCGCTCATCTATATCACAAATGGCAATAAGGTCCACATCATCTCTTCTCAGCAGCAGGTCAAGATGGTTCTGTCCCCGCAGGCCTACGCCAATGACCGCCATTTTTACTTTGGGGTCGGCGCTTCTTTTTCCTGCAAATAAGGTGGCGGTGGGTAATACGGCAAGCGAGGCGGCTGCCAGGCCCGCGTTTCTTACAAATGCTTTCCTGTTCATATGGTTTTGTTTATGCGTTGCCGGTTGTTTTAGTAATTATCAATGGCAACGCTGTACTGAAATTACTATAATAATCTGCAACCGGTATATGCAAACGGTTGCGCAAAATACAGATCAGTGCATTAACCTGCCGTTTTGTTTCCGGTAGCGGTCCAATGATAAGGCCGTAAGCCTGTCTGTATATTGTAACTCCGGAATTTATTCCGGCGATGAGGCATACTAAAACGTCACTGAGTGCCGCAGGTACGATATATACCATTTTAATCCAAACTTTCATTAGTTCCGATACCTGAAGCTGTCTGAAAATGATTGCTGTTACTTCTAATAAAATCCGGCATCTGTGGCAAAATGAATGTTCATTCTCCCACATTTTTATTTCCATTTCACCGCGGTGAAAACAATGGTTGCATAACCATCTTTCTCATAGAGTATTCCTATTTCTTTCTTTGTTATGTTTACGATATCGGAATAAGCGGCATAATCCCTTGAATCATTTTCACTTTTGGCAATTACCATATTCTTTTTCCATGTTTTGCCGTCATCATAGCTAATGCGCAGGGTAAGGTTATCTCTTCGCTTCGTATCTGCAGCATTGCAAAAGGCGATAATGTTTCCCTTCTTTTTCTTACCGATAGTTAAAATACTTCCCTGGTTAACGGGGTCAGGAAGATTGTTATCAAAATAAGTGGTATCCCAGGTGGCGCCGCCATCGCTGCTTATGGAAACGATCCTTGCCCGGATATCTCCTTTCTGGTTGCGGCTGTTCATCATGAGCTTGCTACCGGACAGTTCCGCTGCTATAGATTCATTGCTTCCCGGAAGGTTAACGGTTTGGCCCAGGTGAAAGGTTTTGCCATGATCGTCTGTATAAAAACCATGCGCCTGGTAATCGGCAAACTGCGGTTGCGGGTTGCCGGCAGAATGGTTGGCTGCTATAAAAATGCGGCCTTTGTATTTGCCTGTGCTGAATTGCATGGCATGACCGGGCGTGTTGGCATAGCTGCGCCAGTCTTCCGGAAAGTTATACGCCGGGTTTACCTGCGGTTGTTGCGGACGGTGTGTTTGTATAGTAATATTCACCGGTTCACTCCAGGTAATGCCATTGTCGGCTGATGTTTTGTACCACACTTCCCTCAGGCCTTTTCCTTTTCTTACTTCTCCTTCGTGATTATTGCCTGTATTGTAAAACAAAAAAATTATTCCCTGAGGATAAGCAGGATCGGTGAGGTCCACCACCGGCGCGGGATTGCCGGCCTGCAGGGTATCCACATCAACAATTGTTTGCAGAGCGCTCCATGTTTTTCCTTTATCGCTGCTGCGTTTTGCAACAATATTAATATCGCCAAAATCGCCTGCGCCGTGCACACGGCCTTCTGCAAAAGCCAGTAAATCGCCATTGGGTAATCCAATGATGGCAGGAATGCGGTAGCTTTTATGTCCTTCCGTGCCGGATACAAAAACAGGAATATCTTTTACCTGTGCGAACGGGGCGGTAATAAAAAGAAACAAAGCGATTGCTGTAACTGCTGTTTTTTTCATAATACATTTATTTTAAAAGTTGATGCCGGTAGCTCTTCCGAATTCACGAGGTTGGCATTTGTAAAAGGCTGCCAGCCGTAATAAATAAATGCGGGTTTTTCTTTTGCGGCTATGATGATCTTATTTTTTTGAATAGTAGCTTTTGTTTCCTCCTTCCCGTTTATTGAAAATCCGGTTACCGCTTCTCTATCGCTTGTGCGCAGTCCTTCTGCCGTGTAGCGAAACGTAATTACAATATTACCATTTATATATTTTGCATGCAGTGGCAACGGCCCGGAAGGAACAATGTTTCTTTTATAGGTATAATGCAGCGCCCACCTGGCCAGGCGTTCTCCTACCGTTTTTTTGTTGGTAGGGTGTACATCGTTTTTAAAACCAATATCGCTGCAAACTGCCATGCCGCCATTTTTTACTTCATCTAAAAGCTTGCGCTGCTCATCCCGGAATTGCGGCCAGTAATGCGATGGATATTTAGCCGTATCAATAGACGACAACTGCACCCAGTAAAAAGGCATCGCAGGTTGTTTCCCTTCCGGGGCGGCAGCCTGCCTGTCCGGTAGGCAGGGCAGCCATTTTTGCCGGTAGTCATTGATCATCAAATGAAGCAGGTTCCTGTATTCTTCAACTCGTGGCAGTTCCAGCGCATTGCTTTCACCCTGGTACCAAAGTATACCCTTTATGGGCATGGCAATAATGGGAGCAACTCCGCCTGCATAAGCGAAACCGGGTTTGTAGGCATGATTTAAACCCAAATCATCTCCATAGCCGTTTACATTATTGCCTACGTTTTGCTTAGCTCTTTCCCTTACCCATTCCGGGAGATTGTTATTTTCTAACCAGTTGCCTTTTACTTTTACTGAAAATTGTTTACTGTTTTGCAAAGCATCACGACTGATAAAGGTTTCGATGGGCGCGCCGCCAATAGACAGGTTGATCAAACCTACAGGCACATTTTCGCTTGCCACAATATGTTTTGCAAAATAATAGCCCACAGCAGTCATAGGCTTTACCGTGTTGCTATCGCATTGCTGCCAGTCCGCATCTGCATAAAAATCCTCGGTATTCAGTCTTTTATTTAATGAATCCGTATAAGCAACGCCATACACATATCTCCCCGCAGGTGCAGGATTGTATAATCTTATCAGTGGCTGATTGGCATACTTTATCTCTTCTTTAAAATGCATTTCTTTTATCATCGGCCATTCCATATTGGACTGGCCGGAACAAACCCATACATCACCGATCAGGATGTTTTTTAGCTCAATGGTTTCCTTCCTGTTTTTAATATAGATGATTTGGGGAGCAGCGTTTGCCTTTTGCTTTTTAAAATATACACTCCAGGATGAATCAGCTTTTATAATGCAGCTTTTTTCTTCTGTGGCAAAACCGCTCAAAACCGTATCACCCGGGTTTCCTTTTCCCCAGATATGCACCGGCTGATCTCTTTGTAAAACCATATTGTCTGAAAAAATATCCGCTATCTGAAATTGTGCAAATATAGCAGCCGGTATAAGCAACAAGCCTGTTAAAAATAAAGCTATCTCCCTGGTTGTACTTTTTGCGGATGACTGCTGCCGGTAGTATGCTTTCGCCGGAGCGGGGTAATCACTTTTTTTTATAGTAATGATCGTTTTCAAAATTCATACAATATTTTTATGCTCAGCCTGCCTGAATTTACTTTTATTTCCGGTCATTAATTGATAAATGATCTTCCAGCAGTTTTGCGCAATACCACTCCTGCCTGGGCAGGTGAAACGGGCCTTTGAATAAATTTCCTTTAGCGGTTTGTGCAACGCTTCCATCGCGGTGCAGATAACCGAACCATTCACCGTTTTCCTTATCATGAAAGTGCTGATAGGAATAATCATGCACGAGCTTATGCCACCTGGCATATTTTTCATCACCTGTTAACAGGTAAGCCAGCAATGTGGCAATGATCGTTTCATTGTGGGGCCACCAGAATTTCATATCCTGCCAGTATTCCTGAACGGGTTTGTTGTACACATCGCGGAAATATAAAATACCGCCATGCGTCGTATCCCATCCGCGTTCCCACATGTAATCCAGCATTTTACAGCCCAGCGCAATCAAATGCGGGTCGTTGTTACGGTATCTGGCTTCGTGCAAAATAAACCAGGCGCCTTCAATGGCATGTCCGGGGTTGAGCGTTCTGCCGTCAATATGATCAATGATGCTGCCATCGGGCGCTACCTGTTCCATTACACACCTGATATCATCCTTTATAAAATATCTTTCTATTTCTTCGATCCATTTTGAGATTAAGCCATCACAACGATCGTCACCAATCGTTTCCCTCAACTGTTGCGCCGTATTCATCATGATCATGGGTACTCCAATACCCATAGAAGGCCTTGTATTGGTAAACTTTGGTTGTAGTAAACCGGGTGTTGTTGCATACTCAATGCATTTCCCAAAAACAAATCTTGCTTTCTCCGCTGCTTCTTTATCTCCGCTGGCTTTGGCGTAAGCTGCGGCGGCAATTACATAAAACGTTTCGGAGAAAAAATACCTCCTTTTACGTAAAGGTCTTCCGTCACGGGTAACATGAAAAAACATTTGCCCATCCCTGTCAAAACAATGTTTATTCAAAAAATCATAACCTGATTTCGCACCTTCTAACCATTCCTGCTTTTTTTCTACGGTATTGTATAAAGTAGAAAGCAGCCAGGTTGCCCTTCCCTGTATCCACACCGCTTTATCATCATCAATGAGCGAGCCATCGGCATCTCTCATTAATAAGAAACCGCCATGTTCTTTGTCAAAAGAGCGGGGGAACCAAAACGGCACGGTATCATTGAGCAGTTGATTACTGTAAAACCTTTTAAGATCCTTTAAATCGTTTGCTGTATAATGCATGATCTGTTTTGATAAGATGGTTTTATAATGTTGCTGATTTTATGAAGGGCCTTTTTTCCACTTCCAAAAATCAGGAATGATTGTTTTTGGCCGGCTCATCAAAATCATTTGCTTTTGGCCGCAGAAAGGATACCTGGATGATGAGCGCCACCAGTACAATAGCCGAAAGCATGGCGAAACTTTTTCCCAGGTTGCCCGCATCGGTTGATTTTCCCAGCCAGTCTGTAACCAAAGCACCCGCAAATACCCCTGTCATGTTCATCAGTCCATACGCGGTTGCCCTGTATTTAGCCGAAACGAACTGGCAAAGGATAGGCATATTATTGGCATCAAACATACCAAAGCCAAAGCCAAAGCAAAAGGCGGCGCCAATAACATGAAACATAGAATGACCATAGCCCACCAGCAATAGCGAAGGAATGGTTAAGGCCAGCCCTATGGCGCTGGTATAAATCCTTCCCCTGATATTTTTTTGCACCCAGCGGTCAGATAATATCCCCCCGAAAATTACACCGAGGAAGGAAGAGGCGGCAATTGTGATCGTTGAAAGCGGCCCGGCCAAAGACATGTCAATGCCCAGGTTCTTTGCGAACAAAGTAGGCAGCCAGTTTTTAACACCCCATCCCGGAAGACTGGGCACGGCAAAGTAGAAGAGAATGATCCAAAAGGCAATATTGGAAAAAAGCAATCCTAATCCTTTAAACAGAGAAGCTTTTTCTTTTATGATGTTATTAGTTGCACGTGTTAGCTCCGGTGATTTTTTCTCATGTAAAAAAAGAATTAAAATAAAGGAATACACTATTCCGATGATCCCAAAATAATGAAAAGCAGATTGCCAGGAATAGTTGGATGCAATGGTGGCGCCAAAGCCGCCTAACGCCTGACCCATGTATAAGCCGGTCATATGAATGCCAATAGCCAGCGACCTTGTTTTTGAAGTATGATAGTCGGCAATCAGTGAAAGTCCTGCAGGTATGTACAAAGCTTCGCTTACGCCCATAATTGCCCTGAGCCAGTATAACTGGTTAAAGTTTTCGCTGTAGCCCATCATATAGGTTACCCCGCTCCAAACAAAAAGGCTTATCACGATGAGCCATTTCCTGTTGATCCGGTCGGCTATCATGCCCGCCACCGGACTCATGAAACCATATATCCAGAGGAAGATAGCCATCAGCCTTCCAAAATCCCTTGCCTCTCTCAGTTCCACGATATCAATCATCATAGAGGGCTGCATGGTGCTGAGCATCTGCCTGTCCATATAATTGAGCAGCGCTACCACCCACAAGAGCCCAACCACAATCCAGGGATAGTTTTTTGAATGTTTCATTTGCATATCACTCGTTTTTACCACATAGGCACATAGGTTCACATAGGAAGGATTGGGTTTCTGATATTTTTTAAATAAATAGTTTTTCTTTCTATTGTGTTTCTATGTATTTCGTTTCTTTATTTTTTACCACATAGGATCATAAGTACATAGTTGTACATAGAGGGTTT
This sequence comes from uncultured Sphingobacteriales bacterium, assembly GCA_937871285.1. Lineage (GTDB taxonomy): Bacteria > Bacteroidota > Bacteroidia > Chitinophagales > Chitinophagaceae > Agriterribacter. Next base: position 27,418 of record CALMQS010000081.1, read on the forward strand.
ATTCTATTGTGTTTCTATGTATCTATTGTGTCTATGTGTTCAATTTTTATTTTACCACATAGGATCATAGGGCATATAGGTTCACATAGCATTTTAGAATTTTCTATTGTGTCTATGTGTTTCGTTTCTTTATTTTTTACCACATAGGATCATAGGCACATAGTTGCACATAGGGTTTATTCTATTGTGTTCCTATGTTTCTATTGTGCCTATGTGTTCAATGTATTTTTTATCACATAGGATCATAGGCACATAGTTGCACATAGGGTTTATTCTATTGTGTTCCTATGTTTCTATTGTGCCTATGTATTCAATTTTTATTTTATCATATAAGGTCATAGGCAGATAGTTGCACATAGGTTTTTTATTCCTGCCTTCAAACATGTAGCTGTTCCGGCAATCCCCTGAAACCTGAAACCTGTACCCTGTACCCTGCACCCTGTAACCTGCAACCTACTGTATTCTCCTCATCCATATTTCAGGTGTGCGCACGCCTGCTCTTATTTCTCCGTTGGGTATTACCACATCGTTGTTCCATAAAATGGCGGTAGTGGTAACAGGTGCTTCAAAAGGTAAAGTAGTGGTATTTGTCCAATTATCCGTTGTTGTATTATAGCGCAATACTTCCCTACTAAACCCGGGGTGTGCAGCTTGTAATTGATTTTTCTGCCGGATCAGGTCCTGTTGTTCTGCTGTATCGGTAGCTGCATTGATGGCGCCTATTAATAATTCTGTTTTATGAAAAGTTTCTCCCTTATCTCCGCCAAACAATAATATCTCATTTTTACCTGCAGCTATACCCGTTCCGGCACACAGTCTGTAGGGCAATGATTTAATTTCCTTCCATTCCTTTTTGTTAAGATCAAATGCATAAGCGGATGCATAGATATCGCTGATGCTATTGCTGTTTTTCTTTCTGCCACCCAATACATATACCGAAGGGCTGCCGGCAGCAAATTGCGCAACAACCACGGCATGGGAAACAGCATAGGGCAGGCTGGGTAAAGTATTCCATCGGGCAGCGGCATTTGTAATGTCCAGACTATAAAAACCGCTGGAAGCGCTGTCGCTGTTTTCGCCGCCTGCAAGGTATATTATATTATCGTGTATAGTAATACCGGCATTGCTGAGGGGGAGCGGCAGATCAGGTAAGTTTGTGATGATCACACTATCGCTATGATCACCCCATTGCAGCAGCATCACTTTGGAGCTAACGCCTTCCGGATTTTCGCCGCCAGCGCATACAATTCCCATGGGAGTGGAGGCACAGGCCGGGTATGCCAGGGGATAAGGCAAAGAAAATGTTTTATAGAGCGATAGCGAATCTTCCTGTATTCTTTTCATCACGAAACCCTCAGCGTAATATCTTTTCTTTCCGCCCATCCAGGGAAGACTGTCGGGGAAGTTAGCGCCGCCGGCAACCAGTAATACATTGTTGGTAACACCTGCAACAGGCCCCGCGAGCCCGATCGCTTTTTCCTGTCCGGGCAGGGGGGGCAGTTCACCGGCAATACGCCAGGCCATAGTATATTTTTGTTCCTGGTTTTTACAGGAATGGAGCGGCATCATCATACTGCTTAAGAAAATAAGTAAAGAGAGTTTCATCATGTGTTGTTACACTTTATGAGCCGCCCTGCTCACCGAAGCAAAACGGTCAAACCCTATGGCAGCCACATCTTTTTTAAACAGCTCAAATTCCGCAGCCGTCATATTTTGTACCGGCAGGCGGAATTCACCGCAATCTACGCCAACGAGCTTCATGTAGGCTTTGCCGGTAGCTATGCCGCCGTATTTACCCAGCAGGCGGATCATGTCAATGGATTGTTGCTGCAATGCCCTTGCTTTTTCAAGCTCATTGTTATCAAACGCGTCAATCAGCTTATAGTATAACGGCGCCGCATAGTTGAATGTGCTGCCTACTGCGCCTTTGGTACCCAAAACCAGTGCCGAAAGCATATTTTCATCGCGGCCCCACAGCATATCATACTTCCCGTTTTGAAAACGCATGCACGAAAGAAAATCCATAAAGTCTTCGTGCGTGTATTTGATGCCTGCGAAGTTGGGTATCTTACCGTCTATCTCCTGCAGCAAATCGTACATGGCAATGTTTACGCCGGTAAGCACAGGGATATGATAATAATAAAAAGGCATATCGGTTACCACCAATGCTACTTCCGCACAGGCTTTTGCCAGCATTGCAGCATTGGCAGGTTTAAAATAAAAGGGTGCTGTAAAAGATATAGCGTATAAGCCAATTTGCTTTGCATGCAGGGCCAGTTCCTTACAGTCTGCAATGCTTGTTCCTCCCAGGAAAAGCATCACTTTAAAATCATCATCGTCTTTGGTTGCAGCAGCCCAGGCTTGGGCTACCGCTTTTTTTTCTGCCATGGTCATGGAAACGCCTTCTCCGGTAGAGCCACAAATAAAGGCGCCGGTAACGCCGTTCGCTTTCAGCATGGCATAATAAGCGGAAATGATCGCGGTATTCACGGCGCCATTGGCGAGCATGGGTGTAAAGGGCGCTGCAATAAGTCCGCTGAGGTGTTGGTTATTCATGTTTTTTTGTTAAGGTCGTCAATAAAAATATAAACGGGTAAGTTAAGCCGGGAACAGGAATATTCCCGGTATAAGTTATCTGTGATAAAAAGTGTATAGCATTCAGCAGATTGAAAATTTTTCAACCCGCTGAATTGAACCTGTTATTTGGGTTTGGAGCTGGCATAGCCCGGTGTTTGGTCAACCAGCGGATCATTCGTCCAGATAGCCGTTTCTATCGGCCACAACACTTTGTAGGCCTGCGTGCCTTTATCCAATACGCCATAAGGATGACTGGGGCTGATAAATACCAGCGGGTCGCCGCCATACTTCATCCTGCGGATATCGTACCAGCGTTTCCCTTCGTATACAAACTCTTTGCTGCGTTCTTCAAATATAGCCAGCTCATTGGCATCCTGCGTGCCACTCACAAAGGGTGTGGGGTCGGCATTTGCAAATGCCCGGTCACGGATCTGCTGTATATAGGATGAAGGATCTCCGCCTTCTGCATTGGTTATTTCGGCCAGCATCAGCAGCCTGTCTGCCTCACGGTAAACCGGCCAGTCATCCGTAAATACTCTCCGGTTTGCGGCATTCATTTCTCCCGGGAATTTCACCAGGGCGGTGTTGCGAACGGTAACAATAACATCCGAACCTGAGGCGCTGGTTTTATAATAATCATAAAAAGTGGCATCCCTGCGGGTATCGGCAATGTTGTACGACTGGAATAGTTCAAAGGTATAAGCATAACGCTGGATGATCTGTGCGGGTGCGCTGGCAATATTCAGGGGATCTACAAGGGTGGGGCCAAGTGTTGTAGAATCTTTTACGTGCAGGTTATCAAAATTAAAAGTAGAGTACAGGAAATACGAATAGGCGGTGCCCATTTCTGCTTCACCGTCGCGGTAACGAACGGCTAAAATGATCTCGCCGTTATTCTTGTTTTTGAATATATCCCGAAAATTGGGAAGCAATGAGGTACCCGCTGTTGCGTTCAATGCTGATTTTGCTTCTGCCAGATCTGCTGTAGTATTATACACTTTTGCAGACCACAAATACACTTCACCTTTTAACATTAACGCTGCTGAAGGATTCCACTGACTTTTATCTGCAAGGGCACCGGCAGTACCAAACAAACTGATGGATTTATTTACATCTGCTTTAATAGCCGCCAGCACATCAGCTTCTGAAGCTCTTTCCTTTCGTAATGCAACCGGATCGGTATTGCCGTTTGATACTTCAGGCTCCAGCCGTATGGGAACACCGCCATAGGTACGAAGCAAATGGAAATAATAATAAGCCCGCATGGCATAAGCCTGTCCCAGCAAATAATTTTTTTTGTCGGCAGCCAGAAAATCTGACGCTTCCACTTTCTGGATGAAAAGATTTAACTGGAGGAAGGGGCCGTAAAGGCCGGCCCAACTGCCAACGCCGGCCGAGGTTTCTTCAATTGCCTGGTTAATGATCGTTAATTCGCTCAGTGAAGTGTTTTGACGGTCTTCATTACTGAAACCACCGCCTCTCATTTCACCCAGGCGTAAGAACATAAACTGGTTATCGCGGAACTGCTTATGCAGTCCCACCATAAAATTGGTTACCTGGGCTTCATTCTGCCAGAAATTCCCGTCCCCGTAATAATCTTCCGGAGCAAGCTCTAATGTTTTGCGGCAGGAAGTAGCGACAACGGCTATCAGGGCTATGTATACTATATATTTAAACTTATTCATGATCAGTGCGTTTATTAAAATGAATTAAAAGGTCAGGTTAGCTCCAAAAACCAATTGTGTTGGTATAGTATAGGCGCTGTTCTGAAAACCAGTACGTTCGGGTAAATTCAACAGGTCATTGGTCAAATATCCCAGGTTTTGACCCGTAACTGTTAACCTTAGTCCGCTGATCTTTGCTTTTTCTAATAAAGCGGCAGGCAATGAATAACTTAATGAAACTTCCCTGAATGCGAGGTAACCTGAATTCACATAGAACATGCTGCTGGGTCTGTCAACATTCTTTGTGTTTAACTGATCGGCCCATGAATACCTTGGATATTTAGCATTCGGGTTTTCAGGCGTCCAGGTTTGTTTTACAATATCAGTTGCATTAAATTCTCCCTGGGCGCTTGCCAGCGACCACAATTGCATGAAATCCTGCTGTATATGTCCAAATGCAAAATCCAAACGGACAAAAAGGCTCAATCCTTTCCAGGATACTGTAGTATTAAACCCGCCTGTCCAGCGTGGAAGCGTACGGCCCAGCGATACCCTGTCGCGATAATCAATGGTATCATTCTTATCAATATCCTTCCACATTACATCGCCCAGTTGTGTAGGTATATAGCTCAGGCCACCTGCGTTTAAATTGTATTGATCTATTAATTGCTGGCTGGCCACGCCTCTTCCGGCCCCTCCATTTGAATATGCTGCTTTGGCCGCTTCGTCAAACTTATTATAGTCTTCCAGATCTTTTTGGGTTCTGATGATCCCTTCAGATACAAAGCCAAATATTTCACCCCATTCCTGCCCTTCCTGGAAACCGCCAACCCATATCAGTTGTCCTGTGTTAGGATCATAAATCTGAGTACCCTCCTGCCTGTTTTTGTCATTGCCGTTAAAGGGAAGCTTCAGGATAATGTTTTTATTCCAGGCCGCATTGGCATTTACCTGCCATGTTAAGTCTTTTTGCTGTATAATTTTATAGCCAAGCTCAATTTCAAATCCACGGTTGCGCATGCTTCCGTTATTGGTTCTGATGCTTGATATACCCGAAGATGTAGGCAGACTTACAAAAGCCAGCTTATCATCCGTGATCCGGTTGTAGTATGCCGCGGAAACATTTAACCTGTTATTAAAAAATCCCATATCGGCGCCCACTTCCGTGGTATTTGTTTTTTCCCAACGCAATGCAGGATTAGCCAGACTGGTTTGTAAAAAACCAATATTACCGTTGTAGGGAGTTTGCGAGCCATAGGAACCCTGCACTTCATAAAGGCCAACCGCGTTGCTGGTTCCTATGCCAATATTTCCGTTCTTACCCCAGCTTGCCCTGAGCTTCAGGTAGGATAACCAACTCCCGGTGGATACCATAAAATTTTCCTTATGTACCATCCAGCCTACTGAAGCGGCAGGGAATGTTCCATACTGGTTGTCGCCCGTTAAACGGGAAACGCCATCTCTTCTCACCGTGAAGCTGGCAAGGTATTTTCCATCCCAGTCGTACAACAGGCGTCCAAAGCCCGACATGATCCGGTCCCGGTTATGGTAACTGTCTGTGCTGCGGGTTTGGGTTGTTGCATTATTCAATGTGTACTGTAAGTCCTGGAAATCATCCGTGGGCGCCTGGCTGCCGGCGGCATAAACACCTTTGGAATAGGCATCGTAATACTCAAATCCCGCCATGGCGTCTATATTGTTTTTACCCAGGAAAGTAGTACTGTAATTAGCTATGGCGTTATAGGTTTGGCGGATCGTTCTGTCGAACGATGCATCGCTGAACCTTGTACGGTTCCATCCTGTATTGGGGTTGGTTCTGCTCAATAAGCCGGTACGGAAGTCCTGGTTAAAGGATTCCGCGAAACCTTCATCGTACATCCATATAGCCCCTACCTTTACATACAGGTCTTTGATGATGTCTGCACGAAGCGATTGTCCCAGGGTAAATTTATCTGTTTGGTTGTTCCTTTTGTATTTATCAATGTTAACGAGGGGATTGCCGTCGCTGGCATCACGCCCCAGAATAAATTCCCCATCCGCATTGGTTCCCCGCATGGTTGGAGGAGCAGAAAGCATGCGGCCCCAGTAATTTCCTTCGCCATTTTGTAAAGACTGGTCTCTCCAGTTGGCCTTGTTGAACTGCAGGCTGCTTTCCGACTTTAGCCAGTCTTTTATTTTATAATCCCCGTTGAGGGTAAAGGTTAAACGCCTGTAAAATGTTTTAAGCGATAAACCATCTTCATCATAATAACCAAGATTGGCAAAATAGGCGCCCCGGTCGTTTCCGCCGCTCATACCTATATTGTATTCCTGCACAGTGGCTTTTTTATATAAGCCGTAATCGCCATAATTAAAATCCTTATAAATAAGATCGGCGTACGTTCCGTTGGGATCATAGTTCCCTGCAGCATTGGTTGGTACCGCGTCCTTCATTTGTTTCCAGCCTGGCTGGCCAAGCAGTTCACGGTTTACATCATTTAAACGCATTACGCTCCATATAGCCCTGTTGTCGTAATTGCCATCTAAGATAGCGCCTGTTACGGGATCTTTGTATAAATTACCGGTTGCCCTGGGGCCAACGCCTGAAAGTGCTGTATTGGTGGAAACTGTACCAAATGTTCCGTTAATGATGGCCTGTGCCACACCCATGCGGCTCCATTTAATATAATCTTCAGCGCTCAGGAAGTTGTAGGGAATATTTAAATAGCTGGTTCCTCTTTTGGCATCTATGGTTATGGACGACTGACCGCTTTTTCCTCTTTTGGAAGTAATGAGGATCACACCATTGCTGGCACGGGCGCCGTAAATGGCGGTGGCGGAAGCATCTTTCAGCACTTCCATGCTCGCAATATCTTCGGGATTGATATCACTCAGGGAACCACGAACCTGCCCGTCCATCAATATCAAAGGGCTGCCGGAACCATCGAAGTTGGTGCCGCCCCTGAGAATAATAGCGGGTAAGGAGCCCGGTCTTCCTGTGCCTGTGGAAACCCTTAATCCCGGAATGGTTCCGGCCAAGGCCTGCGCAGGGTTAGAACGCAGCCCGGTTTCCAACACTTTGTTGTCGAGTTTGGATATGGAAGAAGTAAGCTTGGACCGTTTAGCGGTACCATAACCTACCACCACCACTTCATCTAACTTGGAATCACTTGCATCCAGCCTGATGTTTATCACATCGGAAGATCCGAGTGTGAATTCGGCGTTGTTAAACCCCACCGAGCTAAACACCAGCACATCCCCTTCGGAAGCATCTAATGTAAAAATACCCTCCAGGTTGGTAGAAACGCCGGTAGCTTTGCCTTTAACGGTAACGCTTACACCCGATAACGGGCTTCCGTCCTGCGCGGTAACTTTCCCGGAAAATTTTTTAACCTGTGCCCAGCCGGACAGCACAAAGCAAATACAGGTTATAAGTAGTAAACCCGATTTTAAATTAAACATTCTCATACAGCAGTTTTTAAAATTTAGTATATTTGTATTATGTATGACATAATAAAAGTAAGCAGATTTTTTTTATATCCAAAACTTTTTGACCTTTTTTTTATTCAGGGTAAAAATTATTGTGGAACGGCGTGTGTTTGAGGGTACTCGTACGGTAACCAGGAAAGCTGAGGTGTTTTTTGAAAAAAAGAGGAGGCATAAAAATTTAAATACATTTGTTTCAATATTAAGTTGCATATATTATGACTGTAGCCATTATAAAAGAAAGTTTTAAATCGGTAGATACCAGCACTTTAGTAGACAGGGTGGAAGCGAACCTCGTTGAATTATTACAGCAAAAGAAGCTGAAAGTAGGCGACTCCATACCAAAGGAGCTTGAGCTGGCGGAAACACTGGGTGTTAGCCGTACCGTTATACGGGAGGCTTTGCTGCGCTTGCGGATGATGGGATTAATTGAATCCAAAAAGAAAAAAGGAGCGGTTATCACCAGTCCCGACCTGTTTGGTATTATGAGTAAAAGCATGAATCCGCATGTACTCGACCAGAAAACCCTGAAGGGGATGTTTGAGATACGGCTGGTGCTGGAAATTGGTATGGCTGATTTTATATTTGAACGTATCAGCGCAGAGGATATCAGGGAATTAAGGAAAATTGTGAGCAAGGAGCCTAAGATAACCGATCACCATTTATTTAATATAGAACACGAAATTGCTTTCCATGGAAAGCTGTATGAGATCACCGGCAATGAAACCATGAAGAAATTCCAGAAAATGCTGCTGCCGGTTTTTGACTATGTGCATAAAAGCGGGTTGCTGAAAAAGCAAACGCATCTCAAAACATTTGTTTCGCATAAAGGACTGGTTGACATCCTTGAAAAAGGCACACCCGAATTGTTCCGCAACGCCATGCGCAACCATCTTGAAAATCATTTTGCCCGGATATTTGACTGAGGAAAGTTGCAGGTTATCAGTTTTTGGTTACCTGTTTCGCATATTATTAAACAACCTTTCTAACAGTCTCATTTTAGCCGTTACAATATCGGCTTGCACGGTAAGCTCTGAATGATATTGAATTTGTTGATATGGCGCAAAACACGTTCGTTGCCTGCGCCGGGATAAGTGTAGCTGAGATTTGCGATAGAAATGCTTTTGTTCTCGGGTAGTGTATAACTAAACTGTTTGCCTGTTGGTTCCTCCTCTTCCAGTTCATGTATTTCATTAAGCCGATCCAGGGAAATTCTTGCATCTGTTGATTATTTCAGATAAATTTTTTGATAACCCGGCAGATAAAAATTTCCCAACCGGTTATGTCATGCTTTTGTAAAAAAAGTTGATTTATCCCTGAGTCAAAATCTTCATTGCAAGATTTTCCGCTTTGCGTAAAGTAATGCTTCCTTTTGCGTAAGGTAATGCTTGCTTTTGCCCATACTTTTGCAGCCGTTTAATTAGGCTAAACTTATATTCTGTTTGCTATTTATCATTAATTCAAAATAAACTGCAGGTATTGTAATGATCATACGTATTTTTTTATTGCTCGTTTGTTTATATAGTCTTCCTTACGCTGCAATTTCTCAAGGCTCCTCAAAAATCAGCGGTTATGTTAAAGATAGCGGGGGACCGGTATCGGATGCTTCTGTATTGATTAAAGGTACTACCCAGGGAACTGTAACTGATGAAAAAGGGTATTTTGAAATAAATGTTCCAAAGGCTGCAAAGATTACACTTGTTGTTTCTTATACAGGATATCAATCACAGGAAATAACTGTAAATGCAACACAGCATGCTAAGCTGGAATTTCTGCTGGTAAAGGATGGAGGGCAATTGAAGGATGTTCAGGTTATTGCAGTCAATAAAGCTAAGGAGGTAAAGGCTTCCGGCTTTTCTGTAAATGTGGTAGAAACAAAGCAGTTTGCCAATACTACAGCCGACATTAATCAGGTGCTGAATCTTACTACAGGTGTGCGTGTACGTGAGCAGGGAGGACTTGGGTCTAATTTTAATTTTTCCATTAATGGGCTGTCAGGAAAACAAGTACGCTTTTTTTTAGATGGCATTCCTATGGAGAGTTTCGGCGGCGGCATGTCGCTTAATAACATTCCGGTTAATCTTGCCGAACGCATAGAAGTATATAAAGGCGTGGTTCCGATAGAATTAGGTTCTGATGCGCTTGGCGGGGCAGTAAACGTAATTACCGACCAGCAGACCAAAAAATTTCTTGATGCCAGCCTGAGCTATGGCTCGTTCAATACCAGCAGGGCAGCGGTGTCGGGTAGATTAACAGACAATAGAACCGGGCTTGTATTCAATGTCAGCGGCTATCATAACTATTCCGACAATAATTATCTGATGCGGAATAACCCCAAAAACGATGCCGCCATCAAGGTTGTTGAAAACAATCAATTTGTTTATAAAGATATGCGACGTTTCCATGATGCATACCGTTCTTCTATGGGCCAGGTTGAGGTTGGCCTTAACAACAAATCCTGGGCAGATAAAATCAGTCTCGGGTTTACTTATTCCAATCTCTACAACGAACTTCAAACGGGAGCCAGCCAGAACAACGTTTATGGGGCGGCCTATCAAAAGGGAAATTTTTATATGACTTCCCTGAAGTATAAAAAGACCGACTTTTTATTGAAAGACCTTACAGCCAACATTGCAGCCAATGTGTCAATTGACCGATCTGATGTGGTGGATACCTCTTCTTATGTTTATGGCTGGGCCGGAATAATCAGATCTGAAACGATTGCCGGCGAATTGAGGGATGTTAAAACGCTGACCCACTGGAAAAATGTTGCGGCAATTGCCAGAACTAATTTTACCTATAAGATTAACGACAACCAGAATCTGAACCTGAGCTATACTTTCAACCGTTTGACAAGGTCATCAAAAGAAGAGCTGCGCCCGAAAGAACAGAATCCTTTTTATCAGCCTAATTATTTTACCAAAAATGTGGTTGGACTGGCCTACCAGCACAATTCATTTGCCAGCAGGTTCACCAACACACTTTTCGCAAAATACTTCGGGTTGAATATACTGGCAAGAGAAGTTGTTTTTGTTACCCAGCAAGAACCTTACCGAAGAAGGGATACCACCAGTCATAAAGGCTATTGGGGTTATGGGCTGGCATCGAGGTACAAGCTTACCGAAAATGCCGGGGTGAAGCTTTCTATTGAACATGCCTACCGGTTGCAGGAGCAGGAGGAATTTTTTGGCGACGGCATCAGTGTAGCTGCCAACATTAAGCTGCAACCGGAAGAAAGTGACAATATCAATTTGGGAGCGTATTATGCTCATCAACCAGGCAAGCACCGCTTTTCTGCGGAAGCTGGTATTTTTTACCGGAATGTCAAAAACCTGATATTCTCCACGCCGGGAGGTAGATTTTCTACCTATTCCAATGTGGGGATAGCCCGTGTAACAGGACTTGAGGGCGAACTGGGTTACAGGTACAACAAGCTGCTTGACTTTACAGTGAATGCGAGCTACCAAAACGCCATCAATAACCGGGAAATTAATCCACTTACAGGAATGGAAGATCCTGTATACGGAGACCGGATCCCCAACCAGCCCTGGTTCTTTGGTAATGCCAGGCTGGGTGTAGGGCAAGACAACCTGATAGGAAAAAATACCCGTTTGCAGTTGAACTACTCGGTAAACTACATACACTGGTTTTACATTTCATGGGAGAGCCTGGGCAGCCGCGAATCAAAAAACAAAATTCCTGCACAACTCATACACAATGTTTCATTGTCCTATTCTTTAAAGAATGGCAGATACAATATTTCTGTAGAATCTTTTAATATAACCAACGAGCTCGCTTACGACAATTTCCGGCTTCAAAAACCGGGAAGGTCTGTATTCTTTAAACTAAGATATTTCATCAAATAAAAATTCGCTCATTAAAACGTAATATCATGTTTCAAAAAAACAAAATCCTGATTTTTGCAATAACCGCTGTCTTATTCGGATTTACCGCGTGTAAAAAAGATAAAGCAGATACTGAAGATGAAACAGAACCTCCTGTAGAAAAAACATACGGCTTTTTGGTTACTACCGGAACACCTGCGGCCACTTATGTAGTACAAACGGGTTCCGTAACAGAGGGAACACTAACTACCGTTAATAACGGTATTGCCACAACATTATCTGTATTTACTTCCAGGGATGGCTATTATTATGCAATAGACTACAGCTCACCAAGCCTGGTTAAATTTACGTCAGACAATAAAACAACCAACATTATTGCCGAAACACCTTTTACACAAATACAAATGGCCGGTTGGTCTGGTTTCTTTACATGGAAAGACAGCAAAACATTAGTGATGCTTAATCTCAATAACAACAGGTTTGAATATGCGGAACTTAATGTAGAAAGCATGAGCATTACCAGAAGTGGTGATATTAATATTCCGGCGCCGGCTGTTGCAGAGGATTATTATTGGGGATGTAATGCGGTTTTTGTAGGCAGCAAGCTGTACATTGCCTATCTGAAACAGATAAAAGCCAACGATGAGCTGCCCGAAAAGGCTTATGTGGCTTCCATGGATTACCCTAATGTAACTGATGTTACCATAAGCAGTGATGACAGGTTCAATTATCCAAGCCCTTATGGTTTATTCACACAAAGTAATTTGGTATATAATGGTTCGGCTTATTTCATTACTTCACCTACTTTCTGGGCAATTGGCAACATCGGTGCTCCTAATGGTATCTTCAGGGTATTAGATGGCGGCACACAAATAGACGACAGTTATTTCTACGAGCTTACAGACCCTGATAAAGAAGAAACCATCGGTTTATATGATTTGGGCAATGGAAAAGCAATTGTTAAAGTACTGGACAAAACCAGGCTTGCCGCTTATGCAGATTATAGTGCTGTAAATACTGCCAGCTATTATGCAGTAGATTTTATTAACAAAAGCAAAACACGTATTGATATACCGGTTAGCAGAAGTGGTGCATACCAATGGAATGTGCTGATTGATGACGGCAAAGCCTACATTGCAACCAACGCAGGAGACGGCTATTATGTGTATGAATATGATCCGGCAACTTCAACAGTTAAAAAAGGCCTGAAGCTGGAAGGTGTAGACAATGTTGGCAGGATATACAGAATTAAGTAACAATATTTCTAATTATACGGAGCTGTGCATTTGCGATAGCTCCGTATGTTTTTATTTCCAAGTCCCCTTTTTGATATGGCACTTCTCAAAAAAATAAATGCCTGGTTGCACCTTTGGTTAGGATTGGTATCGGGTATTGTTGTCGTTATTTTAGGGATAACGGGCTGTATATTGGTTTTTGAGCAGGAAATAAAAAGTTTAAGCTCCCCCTGGTTACATGTACAGAAACCAGCTAATGGAAGCTATCTGCCACCATCTGCCTTGTACAAAGAAGTAAAAAAGGCGTTTCCCGAAAAAGAGATCCGTTCGGCTTTTTATTATGGGGCAGAACGTACGGTTCGCATGAGCATGAACTCCGATACGTTAGTGTATGTTAACCCTTACACCGCCGAAATAGTGGCTATGGTAGATCACGAAGATTTTTTTCATTTTATTGAGGAAGGACATTTTCATTTATGGCTGCCCGAAGCTATCGGAGGTCCCATTGTGGGCTGGGCAACCTTTGTTTTTTTTATCCTGTTGATTACAGGTTTAATACTATGGTGGCCAAAAAATCTGAAGCGATCAAGTGTAAATAAGAGTTTTAAAATTAAATGGCGGGCAAAATTTAAACGGGTAAACTACGATTTGCATAATGTTCTGGGGTTTTATGCCGTCATTATCTCACTGGTTTTTGCAATAACGGGTTTAATCATGAGTTTTGCATGGTTTTCTAATGCTTTTTTCGTAGCCACAGGAGGTACCATAAAAGAAAGAATTATATCAAAATCTGATACAACCCTTCACAATACCCTTGTTCCTTTATCTCAGGTTGATATGGCATGGGAAAAAGGAATTACTGAAATCGGAGAATATAACAAAGATGCCATCATTGTATCTTTTCCTCAAAAAGCATCAGATGTAATAGCCTTGTGCGTGGATATGCGCAATGGTGTTTGGCGTTATGTAAACCTGGATCAGCACAGCCTGGAACCGGTTGCTTCTACCCAGAAAAAAATGAAGGATGAAGACTTCGCACTTTATCTCAGACGTTCTAACTATACGCTCCACGTGGGAGCTTTTGGCGGCTTACCTGTTAAAATCTTGTTTTTCTTAGCCAGCTTAATTTGTGCCAGCCTGCCTGTTACCGGCTTTTTGGTATGGTGGGGCAAGAAGAAAAAAAGTGTCAGGAAAAACCGGTTAAACAACCAAAAGCACAATATGCCTGATATGCTTTGCCTTTTACAAATAAATATTAGCTCGTTTTTACCAAATTTTGCCTCCTTGGTAAAATCAACAAGCATTCATAGAAAGCTACGCCAGATCACCGGCAATGAAACCAAGAAGAAATACCGGAAAATGCTGCTGCCGGTTTTTGACTGAGTATTGCGTTTGGTGTTGCACTGTGCCCTTTTTTATTTGTCGCGGAATTGTAAAATAATTGCCGTTTTTGAAATATTTGAGTTAGATCATAATACCTGTTGATCAGCATCATTGTTAGTATTTGGAGTAAAGCGTAAGTTTGGAACAAAGCCTCCGTTATGCAAATCAATATTTCTACATCCATTCCTGCAGTACACGAAAAAAAGCGGCATTGGCCCGCAGTTTCCATTATTATGCCTTTTGAGCCTGTTATACAGCGTAAGGATGATATCATGCAGCAGCTCCGGAAAGCCATGAAGAAGGTGGAGTGGGAAATGGGAACCGGGTATGACGAAGACCTGGCGGGACTGGTAATGCTGAAATTAAGAACGGTCATCAAAAATCTCAACTTCAGCACCTTTAAAAAAAGCATTGCCATTTACGTTTCACCTGTATTTGAAAAGGTAATGTATTTGAATATGCCGGTTAATGAAACCATTACCGTTAATGAATTTTTTGTAATAAGAGATATTGTTTATGCCAAAAAAGATATACCTGCTTATTTTGTGCTGGTGCTGGGTGAAAAGTGGAGCACATTATATGAAGGCAATATTGCCGGGCTTATTAAAATAAAATCCAATGGTGCAGGAAATATCCCCGGTTTTAAGCATGCCGCAAACATGGAAAATGTTGCGGATGATAACGCGTTTTTTGTAAAGCAGTTTCTACAGCATACCGATGAAGGGCTTTCCATCATGTTATCGGCTATGCCAATGCCTGTGCTGGTAACGGGTAAAAAAAATGTGCTGGACTATTTTAAAGCTTTAACCGCAAATAGTAAAAGTATAGTGGAGTGTATTGAAGGCAGCCATGAAAAAGCTGCTGAAGGCGCATTATTTGATATCATTCACCCTTATATAGCAGACTGGGATAAAATAAAAATAAAACATTTGTACCATCAGTTAGAAAAAGCGGCAACAGAGGATCAATTAGTAAATGGCATAACGGCGGTACAGCAAAGTCTTTCACATCACAGGGGCCGGCTGCTGGTTGTTGGAAAGAGTTTAATACACAACCCGGGAATGCCGGAAACAGATACACTGTCACCCGCGAACCCCTTTAATAAATTTTCGTGTGTGAGGCATGTCATTGATGATGTTATAGAAAAAGTGCTGGAAAACGGGGGTGATGTTGAAATGGTAGATGATGATGTGCTGGGTGGCCAGCAGATCGCACTCGTGAAGGACAGGCACAACTATATGTGATCGGGTGTTGTTCTCATCCTTTTGCATTGCCATTGTAATATTTAAAAAGAAAAAATAGTCCGATACCATATATTGGTTTTGAGGGTAATAGTTTTTATTTTGAAATGAACAATCAATTTCCGGTTAACTTTTGTAAAGTCTATATCTATCCTGACCTATACGCCTAATTCAATTAATATAATATCTCAGTATGAAAAAAATAATTGCCGCGTTTGACGGGTTAAAGTTTTCCAAAAGCACCCGTGATTATGCCATTCAGATCGCCAGGGAAAATAATGCGCACTTAGTGGGTCTTTTTCTTGATGACCCGTTTTACCAGAGCTATAAAGTATATGATCTGATTGGGGAAGAAGGAGGGATTTCTCCTGAAAAGCAGGAAGCCTTTCTTGCGGCAGATGCCAAAACCAGGGATGAAGCGGTGGCCGGCTTTGAAGCGGCATGCCGGAAGGCAGGACTCCAGTACACCGTTCGCCGCAATAAGGAAATTGCTACCCAGGGACTGCTGCAGGAAAGTATTTATGCAGATATGGTAGTGATCGGCGGCAATGAAACGTTTACCAATCGGGGTGAGCAGGCCCCTACCCGGTTTATCAGGGATATTTTATCGGCCGTTCAATGCCCGGTGCTGGTAGTGCCTGCGCATTATAAACCCTTCGGTAAGCTCGTTTTATTATTCGATGGCGAGCCTTCTTCTGTTCATGCCATTAAAATGTTCAGTTATATGCTGCCCGCGTTAAAAGCGCATCCTGCCGAAGTGCTGTCGGTAAAGCCAATGAGCCAGTCGCTGCATTTGCCGGATAATAAATTAATGAGAGAATTTATGAAGCGGCATTTTCCCAAAGCGGCGTATAAAGTAATGAAGGGTATACCTGAAACCGAGATCATTAATTTTCTGAAGGAAGAAAAGCAATCACCGCTTGTTGTGCTGGGCGCTTACCAGCGTGGTATGGTGTCGCGGTGGTTCAGACCAAGCATGGCCGATGTGCTGATAAAAGAATTAAAGCTCCCGGTGTTTATTGCGCACAATTAAGGAGGAGGTCTCAGGTTACAGGTCTCAGTTTGCAGGGTATAAGGTATAAGGTATAGGGTATAAGGCAGGCACAGGGTATAGGGTTCGATACACTAGGTTGCATCTCCCTGTAACATGAACCCTGTAACTTGCAACAAACGTAACGCTCACCATTCACCTTACACCTTACACCCTACACCTCACACCTTACGCCTTACACCCTAAACCTTACATCTGCGAAAACAGTCCGGTAAGTAATACATTTGCAATGAATAGTGTATTTGTAATTGTAAACCGGTGCATAACCTGAAATGGATTCTTTTACGCATATAGCATTGGGCGCCTGTGTAGGCGAGGCTTTTTTTGGAAGGGGATTTGGTAAAAAAGCGATGTTGTGGGGAGCGCTGGCCCATAGCGCTCCTGATATAGATTTTTTGGGCGCTTTTTGGTTAAGTACAGATGAAAACCTGCTTGCGCACAGGGGGTTTACACATTCCATACTGTTTGCCTTACTGGTATCACCGGTATTGGCGCTGGTGGCGGAGAAAATACACCGTCCGCATAATATCCGCTTTAGTAAGTGGCTGATTTTTTTTCTTACGGAAGTGTTGTTGCATTTGTTGCTTGATGGTTTTAATAATTATGGCGTAGGCTGGTTTGAGCCCTTTAGTCATTACCGGATTTCATTTAATGCCATCTATGTTGCCGATCCGCTCTTTTCCATTTGGGCAGGCATTGCTATCGTAATGTTGTTCAGCCTGCACAGCTATCATCCCCGGCGCAGGTTCTGGTGGCGTTTCGGTGTGTTCATCCCTTTCCTTTACCTTGGCTGGTGCACGGTTAATAAAATAAAGATCAACAGCGATGTAAAAGATATCCTGCAGCAACAGCATATCGCCTATACCCGTTATTTTACAACACCGGCGCCTTTTACTAACCTGCTATGGTATGTAGTAGCGGGTAACGATACGGGCTATCATGTTGGGTTCCGTTCTGTATTAGACAATAAAAAGCAGATAGATTTTTCATATTTTCCCCGCAACGATTCCTTATTAAAACCTGTTGCCGATCATGAACAGCTGCAGCACCTCATCCGTTTTTCGCAGCAATTTTATACAGCAGAACTATGGGGTGATACCCTGGTGTTCAATGACCTGCGGTTCGGGCAAATGATGGGGTGGCAGAACCCGCAGGGAAAGTTTGTATTTCATTATATCCTTAATCACCCCGAAGATAATACCCTGGTAGTTCAGCGCGGCCGATTCAGTGGTTGGAACAGAGGTGTGCTCAAAGGATATATGAGAAGAATAGGGGGGGAATGAGGAAAGTGGTATAAGGTATGGGGTTTAAGGTAGAAGGTATAGGTGTAAGATGTGGGTGTGAGGTGAGTTGTTCTATAAATCCGGAAGGAAGCACCAGGAAACAAATCACAAGAAACAAATAAAATTCAAACGATAAATTTCAAATCCGAAGCCGGAATTTCGAAATTCGAAGAAGACAGCCAGCTATGAGCAGAAAAGGAGTATCCCCAAAGCCGTAAACCTTTCTTTGCGTCCTTTGCTTCTTCGTGTACGCTGCGTAAAACCATCTGAATCCGGATACTGCCATAAGCCACAAATCACGAAATCCGAAGGCGTATTCATTCCCATCATTAGTAGTTACCATCTGATAGCCGATGGCTGATCGTTCACACCCCGGTATCGGTATGAAAAGAGGCTGTCCCCCAAAGCCGGTATAGAAGCCATGCTACTAAGACACGAAGAAACAAAGTCCTGATCTCCAGGTTTTATTTTCTTCGTGCCTTCGTGGCTTTGTGGCAAAATATTACTTTTTAGACAGCCTCTGCCCGCTTTTATTTCGCAAACTGTTTCCTGATCACGTTCAGCGCCCCCCCTTCCTTAAACCACTGTATCTGCTGCTCATTGTAGGTATGGTTAACCGTTATGTTATCAGTGGTGCCATTGGAATGGTGCAGCACCAGCGTAAGCGGTTTGCCCGGGGTAAAGCCGGTTAAACCGGTAATATCAATGGAATCGTCTTCCTGTATTTTATCGTAGTCTTCTTTATTGGCAAAAGTAAGCGCCAGCATGCCCTGCTTTTTCAGGTTGGTTTCATGTATGCGGGCGAAGCTTCTTACCACGATAGCGCGAACGCCTAAGTGGCGCGGTTCCATAGCTGCATGCTCCCTGCTCGATCCCTCACCATAGTTTTCATCACCCACTACCACGCTTCCTGTGCCGGCGGCTTTATAAGCCCTTGCCGTTGCAGGAACAGGCCCGTATTGACCGGTTAGCTGGTTTTTTACCGTATCTGTTTTTTCGTTATAAAAATTAATAGCGCCTATGAGCATGTTATTGCTGATATTGTCTAAATGCCCCCTGAACTTTAACCAGGGCCCTGCCATAGAAATATGGTCGGTAGTACATTTGCCTTTGGCTTTAATAAGCAGCTTTAACCCTTTCAGGTCTGTTCCTTCCCATGCAGCAAAAGGGGCGAGCAACTGCAGGCGCTGTGAATCGGGTTTTACCACTACCTCTACCTTGCTGCCGTCTTTGGCAGGCGCTTCATAACCGGGGTCGTCTACAGAAAACCCTTTGGGCGGGAGTTCTAATCCTGTGGGCTCATCAAGCATTACCTCTTCACCGTTTTCATTTCTGAGCCTGTCTTTTAACGGGTTAAAAGTAAGGTCGCCCGCAATGGCAAATGCCGTAACAATTTCGGGAGAAGCAACAAAAGCATGTGTGCTGGATAATCCATCGTTGCGTTTGGCAAAATTGCGGTTAAAGGAAGTAATGATGGAGTTTTTGCGGTTAGGGTCGTCAATATGTCTTGCCCATTGCCCGATGCAGGGACCGCAGGCATTGGCCAGCACAACGCCGCCGATCTGGTCAAAGGTATCCAAGAAACCATCTTTTTCAATGGTATAACGAACCATTTCGCTACCGGGTGTAATGGTAAATTCGGCTCTTGTTTTTAAATTCTTATCAATGGCCTGCTGCGCAAGTGAAGCGGAGCGGCTGATATCTTCATAAGAAGAGTTGGTGCAGGAACCGATCAGGGCCACTTCTAATTTTTCGGGCCATTGGTTAGCTCTTACCGCTTCACCAAATTTACTGATGGGCCATGCCAGGTCGGGTGTGAAAGGACCATTTACATAGGGCTCCAATTCATTAAGATTGATTTCGATTAGCTGGTCGTAATATTTTTCCGGGTTGGCGTATACTTCCGGGTCGGGACGTAAATGTTCTTTAATGCCGTCTGCAAGCGCCGCCACTTCTTCGCGTTCTGTAGCTTTGAGATAGGCAGCCATTTTTTCATCATAAGTAAAGATGGAGCAGGTTGCGCCAATTTCGGCGCCCATATTACATATGGTACCTTTACCGGTAGCGCTGAGACTTTCTGCGCCTTCGCCAAAATACTCCACAATAGCGCCTGTGCCGCCTTTTACTGTAAGAATGCCGGCTACTTTCAGTATAACATCCTTAGGAGAAGCCCATCCGCTTAATTTCCCCGTGAGCTTAATGCCAATGAGCTTAGGCATTTTAAGTTCCCATGCCAGCCCGGCCATCACATCCACCGCATCGGCGCCGCCAACGCCAATGGCTACCATGCCTAGTCCGCCGGCATTTGGGGTGTGTGAGTCGGTTCCGATCATCATACCACCGGGAAACGCATAGTTTTCCAGCACTACCTGGTGAATGATACCTGCACCGGCTTTCCAGAAGCCGATGCCATATTTATTGGAAGTGGAGGCAAGGAAATCGTATACCTCTTTATTTACGTCAACGGCGGTTTTTAAATCCTGTACGGCGCCCACTTTAGCCTGTATGAGGTGATCGCAGTGAACGGTTGAGGGAACCGCTGCGGTGCTTCTGCCGCAGGTCATGAACTGCAGCAGGGCCATTTGTGCTGTGGCATCCTGCATGGCTACCCGGTCGGGTGCAAAATCAACATAATCTTTTCCTCTTGCATAGGCACGAACAGGTGGCTCATAAAGATGGGCGTATAATATTTTCTCTGCCAGGGTAAGGGGTGTTCCGGTAAGTTGGCGTGCCGCTGCAATTTTAGCGGGCATGCCTGCATAGGTTTTTTTAATGAGATCGAGATCAAAAATCATATGTAGCTATTTTTTGATGGTTGACTTGTTTACATTCCCGGCCGGGAACCTGGGTTTCACCTTTGCTTCTCACTTCTCACTCAGGACATACAACGTACTATCGTTAATATAACGCCGGCACGTGTATGAATGGCTCTCAAAAAGTTGGGCGAAATTATCAAAAAAAGGCCGGTTTCATAACAAGCCATTTGCATTAGCGTTATTTATTTTTTATAATTTAGCAGTATGAACAGGTTCAAGCACTTTATTGAATGGCAGGTGTTTGGGGTTTGCTCCTATATCGGTGAAAAAATAGGAATAGCCAGTACCACCATCCGCAAACACTTTATTTATATTTCCCTTCTTACGATGGGTTCACCTATCATTATATATATGTTCCTGGCCTTTTGGGTTAATATCCGGAACTATATCTGGAACCGCCGCAGAAACCCGCTGAAGAACAGTTAGATCGTTAATGCTTACTCAAAAGAGCCGGTATAGAAGATGTGCCACTAAGACACTAAGACACAAAGCCCTGATCTTCCCGTTTTATTTTCTTCGTGCCCACCTGGATCGCTGCATTTATGCGTTTTAATATTGCTGACACCGTTGTTGACATATGTTAATGGTTAACAGGAGCGTGGTATGGCTATTTCAAATTCAGAAAGAAAAAGATACCGGGAATGTACACCTGCTTTTATTGTAATGCAAACGTTTGAAGGATATAATGTTACGTAGATGTACTTAGTATTTTAAGCAATTCATTTCAGTTATTCAAAAAAGGCAGAACAGAATGCAATTTATATGCAGTACTGCGTTATATAGCTGATCTGATTAATGTAAATAATACTAACCTCATTAAACGCTTATTAACCTTATCAATGAAATAGGAAAAAACTTATGCTATGAAAAACCATCCAGATCCAATGTAAAAACCAAAAGATCCAATCGTCCGATGTAAAAACCAAAAATCCAAACGTCCGCAATGAAAAACCAAAAAGTCCAGGATCCGATGTAAAAACCAAATCCAGTTATCCCTTGAACAAACATCCTATGAAAGCTCCTGATCCTCTATCCT
>CALMQS010000082.1 GCA_937871285.1 uncultured Sphingobacteriales bacterium
AAATAAAAAATTATAAATCAAAATTATATAAATTTTATCCATAATTGTATAACAGCCCTGGCCAATAGATGAACTAATTTTGCAGTAAACAATAAAACAAATAGTATGAAAACAATACAATTAAAGACGAATATCAATTGCGGCGGATGTGTGGCAAAAGTTACCCCATCATTGAATGAAACGGTAGGTGCCGCCGGCTGGGAAGTGGATACGCAGAACCCAAAGAAAATACTAACTGTTACCACGGATAATCTGGATGAAAAGGAAGTAATTAAAGCGGTGGAAAAGGCCGGATTCAAGGCAGAAGCGCTTTCTTAAAAAACAAGGATGAACCGGGCAAGGTTTTTGCCCGGTTTATTATACAAATAGAAATAGGGAATTGTTTTAAATAGACTAATTTCATCATGTGTTTATAAAGAAATTTTCCATACAGCTAAAAGCCGCATTTCTTTTAATGATATTCGCATTGAATACCATTGTAGGTTTTGCTTGTGCTATTGGAGCAGATATGGGTTTTAATTCAAAACATCACAACGATGAAGAAGCCACAGTGTCAGTAGTTCACATTCATGGAGATGGTAAAAAACATATTCACAAGGAGAAAACCAACAGTCATAATCACGGTAATTCCCATCACCACGATAAAGCAGACAAGCATAAAACCGATAACAACGAAAAGGAGAACTGCTGCAACGACGAGGTGATCAAATTTGAACAACTTGATAAATCGCTTACCCCTTCGGTAAATGCAGTCTTCAATCCAGTATTTTTTACTGCGTTCCTTGCTTCATTTTATAATACTAATATTTTATTTTCCTCTCAGGATGTTCCCAATACCAGGTATTTTGTCCGTGGCCATCATCCCCCTATACCGGACATTCGCATAGCTATTCAGTCGTTCCAGATATGATTTGATGTAATGTTATTTCAGTGGGCATGATATTGTCATGTCCTGTAATTATTTCTATTACATTAAATCAAATTCAAAATGAAAAAGCTAATTTTCATAGTTGCGATTTTTGCAATTGCCCTTACACAAATAAGTTTTGCCCAGGATAGCACAAATCAAACACAAACTAAACTTTCCCAACTACTCAATTCCTATTATAATATCAAAGATGCTTTGGTAGCAGGCGATGCCAGCATGGCTTCAGCCAGTGCTGAAGTCTTTGTAAAAACAGCTAATGGCATTGATTACAAAGTGATTTCTGAAGGTAATATCCATGCATTACTAAAAGATGCGGGTTCTGTTTCAGAAACAAAAGACCTCAAAAAGCAACGGGAAAAATTTGCTACGCTTTCTGCCAACATGATTACACTGGCGAAGTCTATAAAGCTGGGAACAAAACCTGCTTACGAAACTTATTGCCCCATGAAAAAAAGCTCCTGGCTCAGTGATAGTAAAACAATCAAAAATCCCTACTACGGCAATGCTATGCTGAGTTGCGGTAATGTGGTGGAAACCATTAATCAATAATCCTTTCTTACAGCTAATTGGGATGCACTGGGTGTCCTGTCTTTAGCTATTCCTTAAAAATAAAAATTAATAAAGATGAAAACGCTAATTATGATCGCAGTTGCGGCCATTTCCTTTTCAGCCTGTAACAACAACGATAATCAACCGAACGAAACAACAGCTACATCAGGTGATACCGCCAAAACGGGGATGCAGTCCGCTACTACAGTAACAAATAGCAACATGGCAATAAACAATATGGTTAAAGCTTATTTGGAACTCAAAAACGCATTAGCAAACGATAACAGTAAAGATGCTGCTACAGCAGGAAGTGAGATGCAAAAAGCTGTTGAAAATGCAGACCCGGCTACCTTTTCTGCAGATCAAAAAAAGATATTTGCCGATGTAAAAGATGATGCAATAGAACATGCAGAACATATAGCAGCGAACGCAAGTAATATAGCGCATCAACGGGAACATTTTGAAACGCTTAGTAAGGACCTGTATGATATGGTAAAGGTTTTTGGAACGGGTCAAACCCTGTATCAAACTCATTGCCCGATGTATAATAATAACAAAGGCGCCAATTGGTTGAGCGAAACCAAAGACATTAAAAATCCCTATCTCGGAGCTAAAATGTCCACCTGCGGCGAAGTGAAAGAAGAACTTAAACAAAGACCATGAGCCGGATGAAAAAAATAGGGTTGGGTGTTTTGATTGTTTTAACAGGCATTCAGTTTATAAAACCTGCCAGTAATGAAAACGGGCAGGCATTGCCATCAGACATTTCCACGACAATTTCCATTCCCTCAAATGTCCAGTTGATTTTGCAAACAGCCTGTTACGATTGCCATAGTAACAATACCAACTATCCCTGGTATGCCAGCATTCAACCGATGGGTTGGCTGTTAAACAATCACATAAAGGATGGCAAAAAGGAACTCAACTTTAGTGAATTTGGCTCTTATTCGCTCAGGCGGCAATTGAGCAAACTAAAATCCATTGCAAGCCAGGTGAAAGATGATGAAATGCCCCTGGCTTCTTATACGATGCTGCACAGAAAGGCAAGACTTACTAAAGAGCAAAAAGCATTGATCACAGATTGGGCGCAGAATACAAAAGACAACCTTGAGCAAATTAAACCATAATGAAAAAAGTAAAGAAACTGATAGGTATAATTTTTAAAGCAATCTTCCTACGCAAGAAAAAATGTTGTCAATAGACATAAACTAAAATGAAATGAAAAAGATACTATTCCTCACCATGCAATTGATTTTGCTTGTTTTTTTTGCACCCGGTATTCAGGCACAAAAAAAACAAACACAAGTTATCTATACTTGTCCGATGCATCCTGAAGTGAAGATGGACAAGCCAGGTAACTGCCCCAAATGCGGAATGACATTGGTCAAAAAGACAATAAAAACAGCACAACCGAAAACGGTTCCAAATAACGAGCAGCCTGCAAAGCCAAAAGATACTGTGCCCGTTAAAAAAGAAATGAAAGACATGCAAGAAATGCGTGACATGAAGGAGATGGATATGAAGGCAGATACGAACATGCACATGCATGATAAACTGAACATGGATCATTCGGACACGGATGCAGCTAACCAGATTGGCGGAAAGGTGATCATTAATGGCGGCAAAACCGTTCGTTACGATTTATATGTTACCGATACCATGGTAAACTATACCGGCAAACACAGACATGGACTTGCGGTGAATGGTTCCATTCCGGCACCGCCACTCATTTTTACAGAAGGCGACACGGCTGAAATCTATTTGCACAATATGCTGAAAACGGAAACCTCATTCCATTGGCATGGCATCATACTTCCCAACGAGCAGGATGGTGTTCCTTTTTTAACCACTTCTGTAATTCCCGGTGGCACTACGCATTTGTACAAGTTTAAAATTGTACAAAATGGAACCTATTGGTATCATTCGCACACGGGCTTGCAGCAGCAGGTGGGCACTTACGGCGCTTTGATTTTTAAAAGCAGGGAAGACAGTGCAATGAATGGAAATGGAATGATGAAGATGAACAAACCCTACACGGCTGAACTGCCATTGGTGTTAAGCGACTGGACGGATGAACATCCTCACCAGGTTCAACGAAGATTAAGGTCCGCCAACGACTGGTATGCTATTAAAAAAGGAAGTGTGCAAAGCTATGCCGAAGCCATAGGTAAAGGATATTTTTCAACCAAAGTAACGAATGAGTGGAAACGGATGAACGCCATGGATGTGAGTGATGTTTATTATGAAAAATTTTTATCTAACGGCAAACCGGAAGCCGAAGCGCCGCAGTTTAAAGCTGGCGATAAAGTTCGGTTGAGGGTAGTGAATGGCGGCTCTTCTTCTTATTTCTGGTTGCAATATGCCGGCGGGAAAATAACAGTAATTGCTAATGATGGCAATGATGTTGTGCCGGTAGAAGTAGACCGGTTAATTATTGGCGTTGCAGAAACATATGATGTAATTGTTACCATCCCAGATAACATGAGTTATGAATTCCGCTCCACACCCGAAGACCGGAGTAGCTATACATCACTATGGCTGGGAAGCGGCATGAAAATGCCCGCACCAACCCTGCCTAAGCTGAAATATTTTGAGGGCATGAAGATGATGAATGGCATGATGAAAATGAATGGTGATATGAAGCCGATGCCAGGCATGCAAATGAGCCTGCAATCAATGGATATGAACACGGTGATGTATCCGGAAATTACCGGCAGTGAAGAAGAAAAAAGCAGTAATGGAATGCATGATATGCCAGGCATGAACATGGATGGTATGAAGGATAAGAAAGCTGATACCGCTAAAGCCGGAGAGATGCATGACATGAAGGCTATGGACAATGCAAAAATGGATACTTCGAACAGCATGAAAGGGCATGATATGCAAGGGATGGATATGGGCAGCAGTACGGACATCGTAACCCTTAATTACGCCATGCTTCGCTCCCCGGTTAAAACAACACTGCCGGATGTACCAACCAAAGTACTGCACTTTACACTGGAAGGAAACATGAACCGTTATGTATGGTCCATCAATAATAAAACCCTGGGTGAATGGGATAAAATTTTAATTAAACAGGGAGAAAAGGTGCGCATTATTCTTACCAATAATTCTATGATGCGCCACCCGATGCACCTGCATGGGCACGACTTTCGGGTGTTGGGTGCACAAGGCGAATATGCACCTTTTAAAAATACGATAGACATCATGCCGATGGAAACGGATACCCTCGAATTTGCGGCTAACAAAGATGGCGACTGGTTTTTCCATTGCCATATTTTGTACCACATGATGGCAGGTATGGGCAATGTGTTAAGCTATCAAAACTCGCCACCCAATCCGCAACTGCCCGATAAAGCAAAAGCATGGAAGCAGTTTAAGCGTAGCGAACAAATGATACATCCTTCGGCTACTATAGGACTGGAAAGCAATGGCAGTGATGCAACCTTTATGCTATCGGGCAACCGGTACGAATTACAGGGTTTATGGCACCTGGGTTTAACACCCGAACACGGACGGGAAGTAGAAGTAAATTTTGGACGCTACCTGGGAAAGATGCAGTGGTTGTTTCCGTATGTTGGCTTCGACTATCATTATGCAAAAGTGGGTGATGAAATAGAAAAAAATGCATTCGGCCAGGTGAGCAATAAAAGCGACCGCAAAACATTTGTGGTTGGTTTACAATATACCTTACCCATGCTGGTAGTGGCGGATGCCAGAGTGGATGGTGATGGTAAATTCCGTTTCCAGTTAGGCAGGGAAGATATACCACTTACCAATCGTTTAAGGTTAAACATGATGTGGAATACCGACAAAGAATATGCCGCAGGCTTGCGATATATAGTAAAAAAATGGTTTGCGCTTTCTACACACTATGATAGTGATATGGGCTTAGGTGCAGGTGTTACATTGATATATTAAGCATTACAAGTATTATATTGATAAAGTATAAATGAATAATGGCAATGAAATTTATAATTTTAGTTGCCTTACGCTAGCCAGTAATAAAATTAGCCAAACCAAAACTTAATGTAAATCAAATAATATTATGGACCATACACACCACCACACAGATCCACAACAATCATACACCTGTCCCATGCATCCTGAAGTGATCAAACCTGGGCCGGGTAAATGTCCTATATGCGGAATGGATCTTGTTCCTGTTGAACCACCTAACAATAAAGATCAGTCAGACCATCAGCATGAACATCAGCACCATCAAGCTGCAGTAAAGAATGCACACCCGGGGCATGAAGAGCATATAGCCCACGATAAACATGCCGGACACCATACCCATGATTTTTTGAAACGGTTTTGGATTTGCCTGGTGATTACTGTTCCGATATTATTATTGTCGCACATGATTCAGCAATGGCTGGGTTTTGAAATAAGATTTCCCGGCGACAAGTATGTGTTGTTAGTCCTGAGTACTTTCATTTATATCTATGGTGGTATGCCTTTCCTGAAAGGGATGGTTAGTGAAATTAAAGACAAAGCTATTGGGATGATGACCCTGGTGGCCATTGCTATCAGCGTGGCATTTATCTACAGTGTAGCTGTTGTGTTCGGTTTGAAAGGAATGGATTTTTTCTGGGAGTTGGCAACGCTGATAGATATTATGTTGCTCGGTCATTGGCTTGAAATGCGTTCGCAAATGGCTGCTTCCAAGGCATTGGAAAGCTTGGTGGCTTTATTGCCTTCAACAGTTCATGTAGAAAGAAACGGGGAAGTAGTTGACATCAATTTGAAAGACCTGCGAAGTGGAGATAAAGTATTAGTGAAGCCAGGAGAAAAAATTCCCGCTGATGGATTGGTGATGGATGGAAATTCTTACGTTAATGAAAGTATGCTTACCGGTGAAAGTGTACCGGTGAAAAAAGAAAAAGATCAGAAAGTTATCGGTGGCTCTATCAACGGAGACGGTGCGTTGAAACTGCAAATTACAGCAACAGGTAATGATAGTTATCTTAACAAGGTAATTACTTTGGTTTCATCTGCACAGGCTTCCAAATCTAAGACACAAAACCTTGCTGATAAAGTAGCCAAATGGTTAACGATTATATCTATTACAGTAGGCGTTATCACTTTTATTTTTTGGTTCAACAAAGAAAATGATCTCGCCTTTGCATTGGAAAGAATGGTGACGGTGATGGTTACGGCTTGTCCTCATGCGCTGGGTGTTGCTATTCCGTTAGTGGTTGCCATATCTACCAGTTTATCCGCCACACATGGCTTATTGATCCGCAACCGCACTGCTTTTGAGTCAGCCAGGAATATTACTACTCTCATCTTCGATAAAACCGGAACGCTTACCAAAGGCTCCCACGAGGTAGAAAAAATAATTTCGTTGGATAACAACATTCCCGAAGATCAGCTTTTACAATATGCCGCTTCGGTGCAGCAAAACTCTGAACATCATATCGCTCATGGGTTGACCCGGAAAGCCAAAGAAAAATCTTTACAACTATGGCCGGTGGAAAACTTCAGCTATATACAGGGTGTTGGTGTAAAAGGTACGGTTAATGGAAAGTTGGTTATTTCCGCCGGACCTAATTATTTCAAACAAAACAATCAACCTGTTCCTGCTACGCCTTCTTCTGTTGACCTGAGTGTTGAAACGATTAATTACCTGCTTATTGATAATAAACCTACGGGAATATTTACGCTGGCCGATTCTATACGGGAATCTTCAGCAGAAGCGATTGCTGATTTAAAGCAAATGAATATCAAATCGTATTTGTTGACCGGCGATAATGAAGACATTGCTAAGTCTGTAGCAGGTAAGTTGAAGATGGATGGTTATTTCGCCAATGTATTGCCACACGAAAAGCAGGAAAAGCTAAAAGAGTTTCAAGCCAAAGGAGAGTTGGTAGCCATGACCGGCGATGGTGTAAATGATGCACCTGCCCTGGCTCAGGCTGATGTGGGCATTGCTGTTGGTTCAGGCACCGATGTAGCTGCGGAAACCGCCGATGTTATTTTAGTAAACAGCGATCCCAAAGATGTGGTAGGAATGATCGCTTTTGCCAAAGCTACTTACAGCAAGATGATCCAGAATCTTATCTGGGCCGTAGGATACAATCTTATTGCTATCCCGCTGGCGGCTGGTATTCTTTATCCCAAATTTATACTCAGTCCGGCGATGGGTGCAGTGCTGATGAGTTTAAGTACCATCATCGTTGCTTTGAATGCTCAATTATTACGCAAACAGTTCAAATGAATTAAATAAAATTAATATCTTCCAAAATGGTGGAAACAAAGCCAGACTTTATAGCTGTTTCTATTAAATAGGCTTCTTCATCAAACTCATCGGAAATTTCATTTGCCAAAGCTTCATCAATTAACTCAAGTTCATCAAGCTCTTTAACGACTTTCATTAACCCATCCCAAACCAGTTGATTTCTCGGTCTTTTGTATGAAATTTCCAAGTCAAATCTTGCACTATAAATCTTTCTTATCTCCTCTTCTGATACAGAATTGCACCAGCTTGGAAAATCCAAATCCTTTCCTAATGCCATAACCCTATATGCAATATTAATTACGTCAATACCTGTTTCTTCAGACAGCATTTTAATTTGAGTCAGATATAGTTTTACAAAAATCAAAGGATCATCAGTTTCCTTTAGAAACCCTTTTTTGTTGATATGCTCTAAATCTAAATCCTTCATACTAAGTATGGAAGGCTTATACTCAAATTCCATATTGTAAACAAGAGGGACTTCTGTGATTTCTGTGATAGGTACGTCTTTGGGATCAACATCTAACTCAATTAATAATCGAGATGAAATTCTAAAGATGTCATAGCGCCTATGGCTAAGTAGTTTAATTATGTTTTCCTTGTGTTCAACCAGAGTGTCCTTATACTTTGCACTGATAATTGCCAACAATTTAACATACTTCAAAGAATATCCTTCCGAGTATAACCTTTGAAGAATTTGATCAACAATTGATTTGCTTCGTGGATATCCTTCAAGAAATATTTCATACAAAGAATAATTGAAATCACTTGGCATTGTAAGTATAAAGAATATGGCCTCAGCTAATAATGTCTCGTCACCTGTGCTTCCATTTACTTTTGGAGCATTATTATCTACAGGATGTGTTTTTAGCAATTCATTTCTAAACACAATAATTTCTTCATACAATATCTTTGAATCAACATTGTCTGAAAACAATTTCCAAATCTTCGGAGCATCTTTTACGAGAACTTCAAGTGCTTGGACATCGAGAGAAGTTATACTGTTGCTAAAATCATTTAATATCTTATTTTGGAATATAGCTTTTTCTTCAATTGTACTTAATAACTCAAAAGGTGCAATCTTACTACCCCCGTCGTAGAATGTAACCCATCCATATTTTTCTCCATTATTAATGGTTTTATACAAAATTTCTTTGACAATTTCTATTCTGCCCTTTTCTATTAGTCCCTTTGCTATTGAGACTACCTCTCTGGGATCATGCCTGCCATTTGCAAGTATCTCAAGAATCTCGATGTCAGAAAATTCCTTTAGTATTTGGGTATATAATCCTGCCCAATTAAAATTACGATCACCTTCTGCCTTTTTTTCTATTTTATTTAATTGTTTCCTTGTCTTTATTTCACTGGCTAAGGCTTGCATGGACAAAATTGTGCCATCATCCAGTTGCAATTCATCCGTTTTTGTTTCAGTATATCTGTCTTTTGTCTTAATCTTTCTATCAAGGCCTATGTCGCTTAAATTAATATTCCTCTTGATAGTATAATCTTGAATTTCAAGTAAGTAATCATTTCTATGCTCAGTTATTGAATAAATATTGACTTCGCTAATTAATTCATTCAATTCATCAATTGAAAGTGTCTCAGGATTATTAAATAGATTATACAAAAAGCTATTTCGTGCATAATGAACATTATCATATGCAAGAACAATCCTTGTAAAAAGTTTGACCACTATTTTCTTATACTGAGGAAGTGAGTTGGTAAGATAGCTTAAAAGAGTTTCCATGCAGTCTCCGAAATCAACCAAGCCTTCAAATAGAAAATATTGTAAAATATCAAAGCCGTTCCCGTATTTTAAAGATAGCGTGAGAATTTCTTTCGCAGGTGTATGTGATCGTGAGTTTACTTTTTCTCTGAGATGGTTGACTTTATTTAAGTAAAAGTCAATTTCTTTTGACATATCACTGTTAAACTGGTTTATCCATTCGGCAATGTAATCTAACTGATTATCATTCTCACCCCTTACATCAAGAGAAATATTCATAATGTGATTTAAAATGGCTTCCCCTTTGTCTTTCAAACCTAAATTGCACCATAATCGAATCTGTGCTATGCCTCTGTCTATCCTCTCATCAAGGTAGCCTTTCTCAAAAGCGTATGAATCAATTCTTTCCAACTGGGTTACACACCACGTTTTATTTAATCCTGATTTAGCGACCCAATCAATTATCTCTTGTATGTGTTTGGTATTCCAATATGTTTTGTTCTTTTCCCATTCGGTGCTCAGTGTATTTAGTATTTCGCTGAAAATAAGAGCTGATATTTTAGAAGTAATCTTTAAGATTAAATTAATTAATAATGACTTATTCTCGGAAACCGAATAGTCATAGCCATAATCAGAATGCCCATAGTGAAATAGTTTAAGAAAATTCTCAAAACTTGAATAATAGCCTACCGCAGCATCTCTATAACTATGATATATGTAAGCATAGGATTTTCCTAATTCTGCAAAGGCATAATAAAATGCAGTTTTTGTATGCTTTCCTGTGTTAGGCAAAAAAAGCGTGGGAGAAGTTGCAAATTCTCTTGTCGTTATATAAAAAAATCTTGAGTAATCAAATATATAGTTCAATAAGTCAGCTTCATCCAACGAATAATCAGATTTTTCGACCTTATTTGGTGCCAAAAGATTTGTGAAAATTTGCTTCGCTACATCTATATTTCGGCTACTAATAAGATTGACAATAAGCAGTCTTCTATTAATCGGATTATTCTCACCTATCTCCCAGTTTTGTAAGGAGTGAAGACAATGGCCGTAAAAGTCATTTTCGTTTGTAAGTTTACTTACTATATCAAAGTAGAAATAAAATAAGTCATACTTATCTTTTTCGTTAAGAATAATTTTTTCAAGAAGTCTTAAGTTTTCCCAGTTTCTTTTCCGAATACTAATACTCAGTATTGCTGACAAACACTCAGAGTATAAATCTCTTTTTTCTTCAGGCTGTACGTTTTCAATAGAGATTTCTTTTATTGTCAGAAGAATTTTATCAATAGGAGTAAACAGGCAAGCCGCCTTAGTCCATTTCTTAATCAAATCAATTTCATCTATTTCTCGAAAAGTATCACTATCATACCTTCTTGAATTTACAGACTTGGATTGATTCAAAATATAAGAGGGAGTGGCTCTTAGAAAAATATCATGTGCCAACTCTTCAAGTCCCTGGTCATGCAGAGTTACACAATAACTTAGAGCTTCCTTTTGTGAAACCAAAAGCTCTACATTA
The DNA here is from genome assembly GCA_937871285.1 of uncultured Sphingobacteriales bacterium. Lineage (GTDB taxonomy): Bacteria > Bacteroidota > Bacteroidia > Chitinophagales > Chitinophagaceae > Agriterribacter. The sequence goes on from CALMQS010000082.1 coordinate 10,964, forward strand.
TCGTAAACAAAAGAATTTGCCAAAGAAATTTTACCAAGTTGATGAAATGTTTCAAAGTATCCGCTTGGATTAAAATTTATATATCGTTGCTTTAGCTCAAATATTGAAATAAAACATCGAAACAAACAATAAATATCTTTGGCTTTGGAAGATGCATTAATTGAAAGTTGTATATCCTCTTTGATTAATTTATAGCTTCGATATTCAAACCATTGTTGTCGAAAATAGTCCTGAGATACATCCTGGCAGATTAGGGGAAATTCTTCAGCTTTAAAAAAATGATATATAACATTCCATTTGTATTCACTGTCAATTTGTTTAATTGATTCAGCTATTTTTAAATGAAAGGCTTTGTCAATCGATTTATCAAACAAACCTGTTAAAATATTCTTGGCTGTCTCATTTGTGAGAAATTCTTTGAAACTATTGTGAAAGAACTGCCATGTAGTACCAATCTTGTAAAAATAGTTTTCCGATAGCCTATTAATTTTATATTGACTTTCCCTTGTAAGCTTCGGGAATGAATTTAGTATATCAATATTAAAGAAAGAATGTCTAAGTCGAGAAAGTATTCCAAGTATTTCAATAAAATCTTCGTTTGTTTTATATGTATCCCAAAAGACCTTATACTCTTTGTAAATATCTCCGCTGAATATTCTCTGAGTTACAATTTCTTTCAGTGAGCCTTGACCTTTACTTCTTATTTCCTCAATAGTATAGCGAAGAAAAAGTGGATGTCCTTTTGTGTTTACATATAATTTTTCAAATAAGTCTTCTGATAAAGTTATATTATAAGAATGGAGAAGGGACTGAGTTTGAAGTTTAGATAAGGCCTTTATATTGATAATACGACTTTCTTTCTCAAGGCTATCCTTGATTCTAACATTGAGTTTTTCCAAGTTTTCAATTGTTCGTGAACCTAAGAGGAAATACACATTCTCTGGCACACTATCAGGTAAAGGAAGTATTCCGATCAAACTTTTTGAAACATCTTGTTCTCTTTCAATATGATCCAGACCATCAACTATAATTATGACCTTTTCTTCTTCCCTTGATAGCTTATTAAGTTCATTATTGAAATGTTTCTGTAAATCTTCAAAATCATCAGTAGGAAGCCTATCTTGAATAGAATATTTGGCCTGCCTAATTTGAATCAAGATGTCATGTAAAAAAGTCTTGGCCTCACCTCTAAAACCAAACTCATAGCTCATGTCTGTATTCACATAAGCATAATATTTAAATATTCGATAGTTGCAATTTTGTAGCCATTTTGTCAATAAAGTGGATTTTCCTGAGCCTGCATTGCCTATCAATGAAATATATCCCTTTGAATAGCTTTTAAGGAGTGCCTCTAATCGATTAACTGTTTCATTAATGGACTGATAGTGATTTTCATCTACAAAAAATGAATGGGTATAGTAACTCTCATACCTATTTGAAAGCCCAAAATGATTTAAAAAATCTTTTTTGCTAAACTTAACATTTCCCTTCTGTGCTATTGTTTGGAAAATTTTTTTAGTGATATCTTGAATGTCAATTCTTCGTTGTCTTTCAATATAAGAGTCAAACAGTTTGGGGACCTGATAATTAAAGACAAATGTCGTGCATTTAATAAACTCAATAAACTCGGAAGATGAGGATTTTGTTACCTCAATCATTTCTTGAAATACCGGCTTCCATTTGGCAGGCAGATTCTCGAAACTATATTTCCCATTTTTTATAGGAATCCAAAGGTTGTTCACAAATTCCTTAAATGAAGGCTTAGGTGTGCCAGCACAAGATTTAATTTTATCATTTTCTGAAGGGCTTTGCGTTGTGATAAACCTAATATCAATAAGCTTATTAACATTTGATGTTTTAATCCTTTTCCATCCAATAAACATACCTTCCAGTATGCTTTGTGTTTCAGAGGTAGTTAAAGTGTTATAGCTAAAAGAAGCCGAGTCAATGTTCTTAGTCTGAAATGCAAGAACAGATTTTTCTAAACCTATCAGGACATCATCAACTTTTCCAGCATTGTTACTTGCAAATTCAATCCACTCAATTTGGTTGCTATCATTTAATAGCGAATTATATATTTCTGTAGCAAATATGGAATACTGGAATTCATATCCCATTATTGCAGCAACTTCACCTGAACTCTTATTTAAATGAATCACAGCTACGTTTTAATTCTTTTCGTTAAGGGATTAATTTATACTTTTTAGTGAAACATCGCTTTCATCTAAACCGAACATCTTCCATATACCACCAAAGGGACATAAAGGTGTTTCTTTAGCTTTTAACCAAGGGGAATCAATACACTTTTCGTCTATTGGCATTTTTCTTTGAGAAACCTTACAATTGTCAATCATACCACAAGCCTTTTTCCCTGAAAGTAATACTTCCTTCAAATGAAAAAATATTTCCAAAAAAGCTGGTTGTAAATTTTCCTCATCCTCCTTCATTATTCTTGGTGCAGAGAACCATCTTTTTTTATCGAGATTATACAAATTAGGAGTACCTAATTTATCCTTTATTAGTCCATATTCCATAGATAAAGCCCTATCTGCCCTGTATATTTCAAGAGGGAAGCATATATTTTGGCTTCTCAAATCATACCCCTGCTCTATTGTAGTAATGAGCCATTTTCTCTCATTTTTAAAGACTTCATGGCCAAAGAGAATTGAAATTATTTTTATCAAATTGTCTTTTGCTTCGGCATAATTTTTTACAATGTCATAATTCACACCTTGTAGAAATTTCATTCCAAATTCATATATATCTTCTGCTCTCAAGGGCCTAAAAGATTCTTCTTTCATTTGTACAAGAAGGTCATAAAAAAGATGACCCGGATAGTGATACATTAATGAGAAGTCACACAAAGCATACACATATTCTTCGTTGCTACCAATCTCATCATAGATAAACTTTGAAACTTCCACCGCAATCATATAAGGGAAGATGTCATTGGGCTGCTCTTTATAATGCTTCTTCTGTGCAAGAAAAGCCATTGTTTCAACAATTCCCGCTGCACCAAATGTATATTCCGCATTTAATCCTTTCGGTGTTGTTAAGTCGAGAAAAATAAAAAGTAGTTTACTTCCGGGAAAAATTTTCTCTATCTGCTGTGAAACTTCTCTTCGTATTCCCTTAATAGTAAGATAACTTTGCTTTACAGCTTCTTTACTTCTTGGCATAAAATCTCCAAAAAGATAATTATACAAAATACCATTATCTAAAATAAATTGAGCACCTGATCCTTCTATTGGTAGACTGATTACTCCTTTTTTTAATTGCAGATTAGATATTGCTTGCCTTATTTGATCAAACTGATTCCAGGCTGAATTAATACCAAAAACAGTAGTTATATCTTGAATAAAATGCAAGTATTCGTGAAAAAATAGCTTCTGCTTGTTTTCCGGGAGCTTTTGAATGGAATCAAGATCATCAAGTATGTGCAGGGTAATGCTAAAAAAAGAAATTTCGTATTGGCCTCTCACATAATTGTATCTCATAGTAGGTTAAATATAATCTCCGCAGAAAATAATTTATCTGCTAAAATACTTAGTTTTTCTCAATAATAGATAATTTCAAAGCTATCCATGTATCTAAAAGTCAACCGATTAAGCTATTTTACGCTTTTATTCTCATTCTCTCATTCACCGAATAATCCTTTGAAACTCTTTTTTGGTGCTCCACAATTCCCTCAAATCCGGGAAAAAGTTTCATTTCATTTATTCCTAAATTATCTAAAGCATTCAATGTTAGGTAGCAGTCGGTGTGTGGTATTAGAAGCTTGAGTATTAAATTCCCAGCCGGAAAACTCTTAGAATTGTTTTGCAAGTACTCGTCTAACGGTATTTGGTCATCTTCAGGTGAAACGAGTTTCCTCACTGAAAATAAACCCTCTTGAGCTCTCAGGTTTTCATTCCCAGAATAAATAGGCCTTATTAATTCAAGATTCTTGTCAAGATACCCTTGCCCAGCAGAAACACAAGTATGATTTAAAAAGTAGACTGTAAAGTGATCCTTTTCAGAATAATTGTTTAATGCTCCTATAGCAGCAAAAAAAAGTGCTGTGTATATATTATAGCTCCAGTCTAATAATCTGGTTGGTAATCCATAGTGTTGTGCTAATGCTGCTACTTCATATAGCTCTGGAATCATCCAAGGTTTATCGTTATATTCAATCTCCCAATGAACAGGGTCTGAATGTCTGCTGACAATTCCATCTCTCCAAATTGCTATATCAGGAATTTTCAACCCTTGAATGTCCGAATTAATATAAAATTCTCTCAATACCCTGAGTTCCCTTGTATAAGTTACGTGCCTATCTATTTTATAGTTTGGATTTACAATCCTATAACCTGAAATATCTTCAAGAACCTTTCTGTTATTTTCTCTACAACCAGATGGTATTAGTTTATATTTAAGACTTCCTTCACCTCTAAAAATATAATCATTCAAGTCAATACCCTTCTGAGCCAACTTAATAGGATTTGTAAGTCAAATAGTTCTTCGACAGAGGCTAAAGGAACTTCTTTATACGCATCAAACATATCAACAGTTTTGGGCAAAAATATTGGTATAGTTTGCCGATATCAATATTTTCTTGTCAGAAGCGTATAATCTGGGTTAGTCCAAAAAGCTAAAATGAGTAAATTATAGTTTACACTATCGGTGGAATGCGAAATGCTATAAAGTTCAACCGCAAAGAATTTCATTCTAAGCTTTAATATTGTTCAATAACCTTTTGTTAATTAAACAGTTGTATATCAAAACATTGAACTTCCATTTTCTGATATCAACCTCCTCAAATCCTTCAGAAAATAGTTCGAAAATTGTCCCGACAGGACGACCTTTTCGAGGTCAAATCAAATCAATCCCTGTAAGTCTTAATTGATTTACAGGGATTTGTATTTTTTCACCTGTCAAATCATTTCAAAAAAAGCAATACCTGGATGAGTAAACAGGTGAGTGTTTTTCAGGCACAAACTTTGTACTCACCAAACCTCTCGCAATTCATTGTGATCCATTCTGTTATGTCAATTTTTATGACATTTTTTGACTGGATTTGAGATGGATTCGAACCTGCGTCCTCAGAGGATTCGAAGCTGCGGACACCATGGTTCCGAAGTGCGGACTGACAAAAGTGAAGAGTGAAAAATCATTTCAAAACCATTCAAAACAGATTGCATGAAAACACAATCATTCGGTGTTTGCTTCCTTATCAGAAAATGTAAGGCCGACAAAAAAAAAGCAGACATTTATGTACGCATTACAGTAGACGGAGAAGAAAAAGAATGCTCAACCAAAGAACAAATTGATGCATCCAGTTGGAACAGTCAAAAAGGGATTGAAAAAGGCAATAGCATCGCTGTTAAGTCCATCAACGATCACCTGGAAAACATCAGGCTCACCATTAAAGACAAGTACCGCAAACTGCAGGATGCCGCTGAACTTGTCAGCGCACAATCCGTCAAAGATGCTTACCTGGGGATACAGAGCAGTCTAAAGGGCCATAAGTTGAAAGAACTCATGACATACTACAAGAAAATCTGGGAACACAAATTGAAAAACGGCGGGTTCAAAAATTACAAAACCACCATTAAATATGTTGAATTATTTCTCTACAGTAAATATCCTTCAGGTGATGTTTATCTCTCGCAGGTAAACGGCCGGTTCGCCACCGACTTCGAACATTTCATACGCACTACGCCTATCAAAGAGTATAATCCCTGCAAGGGCAATGGAGTGGGAAAACACATCTAGCGATTTAAGCGGATATTGAACTGGGCAACCGATGTTTTGAAATGGATGAAGGAAAACCAGTGTGAAAAATATAGCTGTCCGCTGAAAAAAAGCAAACGAAAGAAACTCGATATCCAGGAACTCGTCGCACTGGAAACCAAACATCTTACCAGTGTATCCCTGAATACTATAAGGGAGATATTTCTTTATAGCTGCTATACGGGGCTTGCATTTGTAGATGCGATGGTCCTGGCAGAAGGCGATTTTGAATGGGACATTAATGGGACGGTATGGTGCAAAATATACCGTACTAAGTCCGACGAACTGTGTGCTGTTCCCATTCTGAAATCCGCCGCTGCGATCCTACAAAAATATCGAAACGATGCAAAAGAAAAAGGACGCACCACTATTTTTCCTAAGTTCACCAATCAATACGTCAACGAATCACTGAAAATAATTCAGCAGGCATGTGAAATTAATACCTACCTCACATTTCACGTTGCCCGGCATACCTTCGGTAAAACGGTACCTTTGAAAAACGGTATTCCATTGGAAACCGTTCAAATGATGATGGGGCATACAAAGATTTCGACAACACAAATTTATGCGGACGTGGATGAAGAAAAGATTATGGAGGATCTGATCCATAAAACATGGATTTTAAAACTTGATCCGTTTTATCATATAGAGTAGCTACGTACATTCAGATTGTATTACTCCCGGTGTTATGCTCAACTTCGATGCTCCCTGGGTCGAAGATCAGGAAATTTGGGAAGGTTAAAACCGAAATCGCATCAATATTCGTTTTATGGGGATTAAAAACGAGGGTTTTCATCTAATTCATCCAGGTGGTCTTCAAGACGTTTCTTTAGCTGATCTATAAAATTGGTTCTGCTCTTTTTGCGTATTCGTATTTCCTGGATAGCCCTGTACATATTTCCTGCATCCACATTCAGCCAGTTTGCAAAAAAACGAGCTATTCCCTTTAGTTGTGTACGAAAATCGGGGTACCCTCTTGTTATTTTTTCTAAAAATGAATAATTTTGGTGCTTTCATAAACTTCTTCTTTTATTGAGATGCAATGGAAAGAAACAATGATGATTTTGCGGCGTTTATCTCCATATTCAGACATGCTCTAAAAAGGGTATTCCACGAACAAAACGACATCAATGAATTAAGCCTTGAACGAGGACTTCCCCCGCACATCTGGTCAGGTATTATGGACGCTGCGCCGCTTTCAGTGGCCATCCCCAGGGAATATGGAGGAAGAGGCTGCATTGTAAAGGAATGTCTCAGTCTTCTGTCTGCGGCATCTTATGAATCATTGCCTTTGTCGCTCACTTTCGGCATCAACATTGCCTTATTCCTGGAACCTCTGGCAAAGTATGGGCATACATCGCTAAAGCAGGGGATTTTACCCCAATTCGTCAGGGAACAGCGTATGGGCGGGCTGATGATCACCGAACCTGAATTCGGGAGTGATGCATTAAACATGAAAACATTCTACAGAATTACCGGCGATGGCTATGCGATAAAAGGACACAAACATTGGCAGGGATTGACCGGGCAGGCTGATTATTGGCTGGTGACAGCAAGGAAAGACCTCGGCAATGGTGAGTTGGCCAGGGATGTGGACTTTTTCTTAACCGACAATGCGGTGGCGCAACAGCATATCAGGGTAGAAGCATTATACAACAATCTTGGCCTTTACATGATTCCCTACGGCCTTAACAATATTGATATTAGCGTACCGGAAAACCACAGGCTCCGGCCCGAAAGTACCGGTATCAAGATGATGCTCGACATTCTCCACCGAAGCAGGATGCAATTTCCGGGAATGGGAATGGGGTTTATACAACGTATGCTTGATGAGGCGTTGTGGCACTGCACAAACCGGGTAGTAGGTGCGGGAAATTTGTTGACGCTGGATTCTGTACAGTTCCAGCTATCGAGGATACAAACAGCCTTTACACTCTGTTCGGGAATGTGTGCAAGAAGCAGTGAGATCAGCGGTATTGAACATAACCTTGCCCAGGAAGGGTTGGAGGCCAACAGTATGAAAGCGCTTGTAACCGATTTGATGCAGGAATCGGCCCAGCTCTGCCTCCAGGTATCCGGCGCCAACGGATATCGTATCAGCCATATAGCGGGCAGGGGAATCGTGGACAGTAGGCCATTCCAGATATTTGAAGGTTCTAATGAAATGCTCTACACACAGATAGCAGAAATGTTACTGAAGAGAATGAAAAAACAAAAAGAAGCAAACCTTTATACTTTCCTTTCCGGATTTGAGCTGACAAGCCGCTCCGCTCTCCATTTCAGCCACCATCTGCGGTTAGAACTCAACGCGAATATTTCGCAAAGGAGATTAGTGGATCTGGGTAAAATCATTGCACGGCTTATCTGCGTACAATATGTGCTGGCGCTTCAGGAAAAAGGATTTCGGAAAGAACTTGCCGAAGGCTGCCTCTTGAATATCCGGATGGATATTGCTCATTTAGCCTCGAACTTTTCAATTAACGACCATGCCGTTTTGATCACGGAGTACGAGGCTGATAGTAACTGGGTGGATTTTACAGAGACACACAATACGAATACCAGGTGAAGTAGCTACTTTCGTTTCTGTTCATTCATTATGCGTGTAATGCCTTCCTGGTAAATTGTACATTTAAAATCAGGAAATCTCTTTTTAAATTTTTCGGAGATAAAGATGTTGTCATATTTATAGCGTGGCAGCAGTTCCTGCAATTCCTTAGCCTGCCTGCTGAATAAACTCCCAAGTTTAAACATCCATATCTTTAAAACAGTGTAATCGAACTGTTGCTGATAAACTTCTGAAGCGAGGTTTATCAGTGCTTTGTAAGTTAGCCTGTTGTCATCGCAGGGCAAATGCCAGGTTTGATTATACGCATCCGGGGTATTGCCGATCAATGCCATGGCACGACTTGCATCGGGTGTCCAGATCAGCGTTCGTAAAGTATTATCTTTTAAAGGAACTTTCAGCTTTTTGTGCTGCCTGATGTTATCAAAAATTAAAGAATTGGTAATACTTTTCGTTTTACCCGGCCCATAAAATTCCGGCGCTCTGCAAATAACAGCTTCAATGGTTTTGTTATTCATCTCGGCTAACAACATTGCTGTCATTTCAGCTCTTACTGTTGATTTTTGTCCAACAGGAACAAACGGGCTTTCCTCGGTTTGCGGCTCATCTGTTTTGGCATACATATACGTGTTATCGAAAAATACCAGCTTACATTGATGTTTTTTACAGGCATCTATTACATGCCGCATGATAACAGGAAACTGTTCTGCCCACATTTGGGCGTTCATAGGCAACCCTACGGTCAAATAAGCAATATCGCTTCCTGCTACAGCTTTGCATGCTGCACCGGCATCTAAGAGGTTTGCAGCAAACAGTTCATCTGTGGCATTTACTTTTTTAGGGGTTCTGCTTACCAATCTGATGTCAGTGGTATAATTGCTGTGTAATTCTCTTGCCAATTCCTCAGCTATCTGGCCGTTTGCTCCCAGTATTGTTTGCATATCGTTTATTTACTCAAAGCAAATTATCCAATAATTATATCCGCATTTTCCGTGTCCAACAAATTGAATTCTTCCGTTGGTGGCAGTATTTTGTGTAATTAAGCTGTCTTATTGATTTTGCAACAGGTTCTTATACAGCTTCCCGCTTTTTATAATCACCAGGAATTTTTTTTCCGGGTCTGCAACTATTGACAGATCCCGCAGGGGATCACCGTCCACCAGTAACAGATCAGCAAGCGCTCCTTTTTCAATTACGCCTAATTTACCCCGATAAGGACTTCTCAAACCGGAGAGTTGCAAAAGTTGCGCATTGTCGTGGGTGACCATTTTAAGAATTTCAGCATTGGTAAACCATTTCTGCAAACGGAGAATATAAGCGTTTTGCTGATCATTTAAATCCGGCTCAAAAAGAAAATCGGTACCCCAGGCTAATTTCACTTTATAGCGTTTCGCCAAAGACCATACCTTTTCCTGCCCTTCCAGTACAATTTTACGTTTTTGCTTCCTGAGCTCCGCCATATCCGGTGTACTATCCCTCAGGTACTGAAGACTTAACCATATCTTTTTTTGAACCATTAACTGCAAAGTTTTTTCATCCAGGAGCTGACCATGTTCTATGCATTTTACTCCTGCTTCAATGGCACGTTGAACGGCTCTGGGCGTGTAGGCATGTACGGCTACATAAGTACCCCAATCTTCCGCAGCTTCTACTGCCGCTTTCATCTCATCTAATGTATATTGTGTAACGTCTACAGGATCAAATGCAGATGATGTGCCGCCACCGGCCATCAGCTTTATCTGGCTTGCCCCGAACCGCAGGTTTTCCCGAACAGCCGTTAACACTTCATCGCGGCCATCAGCTATAAAAGTGGCATTAAGCTTCTCAGCCCTGGAAGGTTCTCCGAAAAATCGCCGCGACCGCTCATCAGGCGTCCTGAAATCTCCGTGCCCGGAGGTCTGGCTAATAGTGGCCCCGGAAGGCCATATCCTGGGGCCTTTTATCTTTTCAGCGTCAATAGCCGCCTTTAGCGGAAAGACCGGCCCTCCTGCATCTCTCACACTGGTGAAGCCCCTCATCAGCATTTTTTCTGCTGAAACACTCACCTTTTCCATTAATGTTTTTTCTGAAAAACCGGGAGACATCATCTCCTGCATGGTAAGCGCACCGAAAGTCATATGTACATGCACATCAATCAGCCCGGGCATAAGGGTCTTTCCTTCACCATTTATTTTTAGCACATGCTGCTCCACAGCAATAGGAGCAGCGCTGATTTTTTGGATGGTATCTTTTGAAATCAATACATTAACACGCGGTGTAAGTACCTGTGATTTCCCATCAAATACTCTGACGTCCTCCAGCAATATCTGCCCCTGGTTAACTTGCTGGGCCCGTGCCGGGAGCACAGCCCCCGTAAAAAGTAGCAGCGTTAAAAAAATCGATGCCTGCATTGGAATAAAATTTATTTATATAAATGATAAAACGCTTTAACTACTTTGCTCAGTTTATCAGGGTAAAGAATTAATCATAGCCTTACATACAGATGATAATAGTTTTTGAGAAATGAAGCTAAGATCTACTGGCCATAAGTTAGCAATTTTAGCTGACAACAGGCAACTTACAAATGAATAATATGCCAAAAGTAAAAGCAATGGGGAGCTGGATTTTTTAATTATCTTGGTCTCAATCATAAAAAAAGATAGCAGCAATAGTTTGTTATGTCGTTAATTCGAACAATTTTTAAGTAAAGAGCCCTCTGATGGAAAAAGATCCGCTTTTTAAATTCAGGCAGCCACTGGTAACAGCCGCAGGCATTATATTGGGATTCGTTTTAAATTTCGCCACTGAATTAGTTAAACGCGACAGCAAAAATGACAGAATGGTGCTGCTGATCATATTTTCTACCCTGGTAGGTATCGTATTGCTGATTACCGCCCTATACCGGATATTAAACAACAGGTACAATAATGATAAGGCAGACACCTATTATAGAAAGACCCTGAATATTTTTCTTACCGGGGTAATTTTCTCTTTTTTGGGCGGATTACTAAAAATGGTTCACACGCTATTTCTTGCACAATAGCAAATTTACTAGTTTCAATCGTGTATCGAAAAAGTAAAGGGATAACAGCAGCCGTCCCATCACACCACATCAAAGAGATGCGTAGCGTAATGCAGGCTGTATAAATATCCCTGCTTTTTTACTTTGATCAGAAAATCTCCCTTTTCCTCATGGGTAACGAGCTCTTTTGGCCCGTGGATATCCCTTTCGCAGTAAGGCGCATGTTCGAGCAACTGCCCGTAGAGACTCAGGTAACGTTTGGGAAAACGGATGGGACTGAAAGACTCCATGATCAGCAAACGGTTACGGATATCCGAAAATTCAACCTGGTATATCACTCCTCTGGGTATGATGATATAATCGCCATAGCCGAAAGAAAGATCACCATACATCGTATGCAGGATACCGCTGCCTTCATGCGGCATAAGCCAAAGATTGAAAACCAAAAGCTGTTTTATAATAATACGCCGCCTGTTTGGCGTTGCCAGTATACAGTTCGATATGGTCTGTACCGGACAGGATGATTTCCTCCGGCACTGCAGGAGTTGCCTCCATAGCAAAACGGTTCATATAACAAGTAAATGAGCGTGAAAAAAAATGATAAGGAAATGCAAAGCAGAAATCCCGGCAGTTATACAACCACCGGGACTAAAATAAAGTTACTTGCTATACGGTAACACCGCCAACTAAGTGAGGCTCATGCCCGTTCTGCTGAATCATTTGCTCTTCCCTGTAAGGCTGCACCATAAGTTCCGCAACAGGCTGTGGTTTTTTTCCTTTGGTAACCCTTCTTATTATACCATCAAAGGCAGCGTACATTACAGGCACAATTATAAGCGTTAAGAAAAGAGAGCTCAGCAACCCGCCTATGATCACCCATGCCAGGCCATTCTTCCATTCTGCACCTGCGCCACTGGCCAGCGCTATCGGCAGCATTCCTATTACCATTGCTATGGTGGTCATTAAAATAGGACGTAACCTGGCATGATTGGCATCTATCAATGCATGATAGGTACTTTGACCTTCTGCCTTACGCTGGTTGGTAAAGTCAACCAGTATAATAGCATTTTTAGCCACCAAACCAATCAGCATGATCAACCCTAAAATGGTAAACAGGTTTAAAGAATTATTGGTAAGCGCCAGCGCCAGCAGGGCGCCGATAATAGCCAGTGGAATGGAAAACAATACCACTAACGGGTAAACGAAACTGTTGTATAAAACCACCATAATAAAATATACTAAAAATATGGCTGCTACCAGGGCAATTCCCATCGAGCCAAAACCTTCGCTCTGGTTCTCCATATCCCCGCTCCATACATAACTCACCCCTGCAGGCCGCTCAAGTTTATCTAATGCAGCCTGCCACTCAGCGGCAACAGTACCGGTTGGCCTGCCCACCGTTTGCGCTTCCACGGTTACCGAAGTGCTCTTGTCCCTTCTTTCCAACTGGCTGGGACCCGAACCCTCCTTTACACTGGCAAATTGCTCTAAGCGTACCTGGTTTCCTTTATCATTAATAAAAAGCAAATGCTTAACATCCTGAATATTTTTACGGTCAAAGCTCCCGTAACGGATATTAATATCATACTCGTATTCTCCCTGCCTGAACTTACTATCAGTATTGCCGCTAAAAGCTGTTTGCATGGTAGCGCCCACCGTAGAAAGGGTAAGCCCCAACGCAGCCATTTTATCACGGTCTACCTGCACTTCAATTTCAGGATTGCCCGCTTCTACAGATAATTTCATTTCCGTAGCACCCTTAATCATTTTCAGTTCATCCATTGCCTGGTTGGCATATACCATGATATTGCTAAGCTCCGGCCCGGTAACCACCAATGCCAGTGGCGCCCGTTCCGCCGACCCCAGTATGCTTACAGGCACTGTTTTTACTTTGGCCCCAACAAGTACCGGCTCCAGTTCCATTTTCATTTTTGCAGCATATATATTGGCATCGTCTGCCCGCTCATTTTTGGGTACTAACTGCACAGCGATCTCCGACTTATAAGGAGTGGCCTGTGTGCCGCCCATACCATCGCTGGATTGTCCCACTGTTGTAATCAACCGTATGATCTCCTTTCTACCGCTCAGGTAATTCTCTGCCTTTTGCGTTAACGCATTGGTTTGTTCAATGGAAGCATCTTTCGGTAATTCTATCTGTACCAAAAATTCACCCCTGTCGCTCTTGGCAAAAAATTCTGCCCCAATAAATCCGCCACCCACCAGGCCAAAGGAAGCGATCAGCAAACCAAACACCAGTGCAAGCGTGGTTTTTTTATGCGCAAGACTCCATTTTAATATGCCTGTTACCCAGTGGGTAAACTTTTCTAACCCGCTTTCAAACGCGAGTATAATTCTCCCAAAGAAGTTTTTACCGGTAATTTTTTCCAGCTTTCCAAAACGGGATGACAACCAGGGAACAATGGTAAAAGATGTGGCCAGAGAAAGCAGGGTGGCAATAGCTACGGTTACACAAAATTCTTTTAATATATCCGCCGCCAGCCCCGAGCTGAGCGCTATAGGTAAAAACACCACCACAATTACCAGCGTAATGGCAGTAACGGTAAAGCCTATCTCCTTTGTGGCATCATACGCTGCCCTTACCCTGTTCTTACCCATTTCCATGTGGCGGTATATATTTTCCAGCACCACAATAGCGTCATCCACCAATATACCTACCACCAGCGAAAGCGCCAGCAACGACATCAGGTTGAGCGAATAACCCAGCAGGTACATGCCAATAAACGTTGCGATCAGTGATACAGGAATCGCTACCATCACGATCAGCGCGTTTCTTACACTATGCAAAAAGAATAACATTACAAAAGCTACCAGTATAATAGCCAATACCAGGTCGAATATTACCGCATTGGCCGATTCCAGGGTATAATCAGAACTATCGTTGGCAACCGACATCGTTAGCCCCGACTGCTGATAATCGCTCTGCAGTTTTGTAATACTTTCTTTAATTAATTTGCTCACGGCTACAGCATTGGCATCCGACTGTTTGATTACCTGCAGGGCAATAGCGCTCTGCTGGTTTACACGGGCAATTTTTTCAATATCCTTTTGCGCGTCCTGCACATCTGCCACCTGGCTTAAACGGATCTGCGCTCCCTGTTTACCGGTGGCCACCACAAGGTTCCTTAATTCATCAACCGACTGGTATTTACCGGATAAGCGGATCAGTATATCGCTCTCCCTCGTTTGTACGCTACCGGTAGGGAAGTCGAGGTTGGCGGAAAGCACCGCGTTCTGCACCTGCAATAACGATAACCCATACCCCTCTAATTTGGCGGCATCTACGCTTACCTGTATCTCCCTTTCCTGTCCGCCAATTAAATTAATCCTGGCAACACCGGGCACCCTCGACAAAACCGGGGCAATCCGCTTATCCATCAGATCAAAAAAATCGGTTTCATTCAGGCCGGAAGAAGCGGAAAGGGTCATCACCGGTAAATCATCAAGCGAAAACTTATTCAGGGAAGGAGGATCTACGTTATCCGGCAAATCCTTTAAAATACTGTTTACTTTTCGTTGCGCGTCATTTAACGCATAGTCCACATCGGCCCCGCTGTTTAATGTAATGATGATAATGGACAGGCTTTCGAATGATTTCGCTTCCAGCTTCTTAATATTCTCCATGGAGGATACCGCATCTTCAATTTTCTTAGACACAGTATTCTCTACTTCTGCCGGCGATGCGCCCGGGTATATGGTAGTAACCGATACTACGGCCGGCGAAAACTTGGGCAACAGCTCATAGTTCAATGACTGGTAAGAGAGTAACCCACCCAGTGTTAGTACGAGTATCAGCACTATAACCAGCGAAGGGCGCTTTATTGATATTTCTGCAATTTTCATCCTGTTATTTTTATAATGTTTCCATTGCCTGTTCACGTTTATCCGCTCACTTTTCACAATAACCTACAGACACAATTTTCTTAACTTAGCACTATTGTATTACAGCGGCTTTAGCACCATCGCTCAGGTTCACCTGTCCGCTGGTTATTACCTTATCTCCTTCACGCAGTCCGCTGAGTATCTCCACTTCGTCTCCCGTAATTCTGCCGGCAACCACCTGCTGTAAACGGGCTGTACCATCACCGGTTAGCACAAAAACCTGGTTGCTGCTCACGCTGCCCGTAAACGCGGTTCTTGGTATAACCAGCGATGGCGGCGGGGCAGGAAAATGAAACATGGCTGTAGCAAACATCCCTGCCTTTACCCCCGCGCCTGCGGTATTGGCCATTTCAATTTCCACGGGAAAGTTTAACGCATCATCCGATTTGGCTGCTATAAAACTGATCACGCCTTCAAAAATCCTGTCGGGAAAAACACTCACTTTTACCTGAACCTTATCTCCCGTTTTCAATTGCGCAACCTGCGCTTCATTAACCTGAACCTTTAATTTAAGCTTCGAAACATCCACCAGTTCAAACAATTGGGTGCCGGGGTTCAACACAGCGCCGGGTTCAATAAACCGTTTATTGATTGTTCCGTTAATAGAGGCCCGTATATTGGCATCTGTAATTTTAATTTTAGCCTGCTCTACCCGGAACGCCGCATTTTTCAATGATAGTTCAGCCTGATCTAATTGCTGCTGCGTTACACCGCCTGTTTTAAAAGCATTTTCAAACCTGTTTTTATCCTGCAGGGCATTTTGATAATTGTCTGCTGCACTTTGTAAATCCACATGCAGTCCATCGGTTTTAATTACTGCCAGTGTTTGCCCTTTCCTTACTTTGTCGCCCTCTTTTACCAGCACGCTGATCACCCTGCCGGCAGTTTCTGAAGCAAAGTTCAATTGCTGAAACGGCGTAAAATTTCCGTTGGCTGTAAAATCTGTATTTACAGCCTTTTGCGCAACAGTAGCTGTCTTAACAGCAACCTCCGTATTGCGCCGGGCTACGATATCCGTTTTTTCTTCGTTTTTCTTTTTATTATTAGCAAGCACCCAGCTTATTCCGGCCAATGCCGCCGCAATAATAATAAGCGTAGTAAGCGCACGTGTAATTTTTTTGCTGCTCATAAAGAATAGTATTGATTTAGTTGAGTAATGTTTGAAGTTTTCCCTGCGCTTTTATTAATTGTATTTCGGCCAGCTTATAATCCAGCAAAGCGGCAGAGTAGTTGTTCTGTGCTTCTGTAACCGCATTTTCCGACTGAAGCAGATCGGTGAGATAGGCTAAGCCCTGGTTGTAATTATTTTGTGTATTATGATATACTTTCTGTGCCAGCTCAACATTTTTTTTCTGGTTATTTAAAATGATGATGCTGTTATTGATCTGAATTTTTGCATTTTCAAAAGACAGGTTTAAGGCCAAACCGGTTTGCGCCATATCTTCCTTTAGCTTCCTTAAACTTACATCTGCCTGCCTGATGCGGGAACGCGTGGCGCCGCCATTAAAAAGGGGTATCTTAAGCGACGCGCCTACGCTACTGTAATCAAACCAGCTTACGCCCTGGTTCGTTCCTTTAAACACCGGGAAAGCGTTGCCCATACCCTGGTAGTTGTAATTACCCGATAAAGAAAGCGAGGGGTAATATTCTGCTTTGTAGGCCTGTTTCTGGTATTGCAGCAATTCTTCCTGCTTTTTGAGCGTTTGAAATTCAGTACGGGTGTTTATATCGAGCGCTGACTGCAATTCCAGCGCTTCCGGCTGCACCTGGGATAATGCAACGTCAGACAGTACAATGGGTTGTTTGATATCCATCCCTGCCACATACTTCAGTTGGTTCTCCATTATAATAACGGCATTGTGTAACTGCAGCTTCTGACTTTCCAGGTTAGCGATGTTTACAGCAATTCTGTCTACATCAATTTGTTTACCCAGCCCGCTTTCGTACAATCCTTTAATGATAGCCTCTGATTTTCTGATATTGCTGATGGTGCTGTCTATTACTCCAATTTTCTGGCGCTGCACCAGCACATTGTAGTATGCTGTTGCCACCAGCTCAATGACCTGCTCTTCGGCCAATTCGCCATTCAGTTCATAGTATTCCCGTGCGCCTTTAGCAGCTTTTAAGCCGGTAAATAAAGACTGATCGAACAGGCTTTGGGTTAAGCTGATACCTGCGGTGGATATCCATTTCTGTCCAAAACTCACCAGCAGCGTTTTACCCGGTTGCCCCACCAGGTCGCCCGGCAGTGCGCTTTGCTGCAGGAGGGGGTTATAGGTAATATTACCGCTGCCATTAATCTGGGGCAAGCCCCTCGATCGTACTTCATCAACCTGGTATATGCTGTTTTCAATATCCAGCTTTGCCTTGCGGGCTGTTTGATTGGCGTGCAGGGCCATTTGCAGCGCCTCTTTCAGGCTCAGCTCTTTAACCGCTTTCTGCGCTTTTGCGCCTTTAAAAAAACAGAACATTAACAGCATCAGCCATAAGCCTGCTTTTACAGGTGTGCTTCCCCGGTTGCCCGGAAAGGCTACGCTAGCATAGCCTGTTACCGGAATGTGTGCGGTACGTTTACCTCGTTTCATTTTTTTGATTTAAACATTGTTTATTTTGTTATTCGCATATCCTTTATTGCTGCATGTGCACGATTTAAGCCCCGCTACATAAATAACAATCAGTTCTTTTTGCTTTCTAAAACCTTCAGCTATGGCTGTATGATCGGGAATTACAGTACGGCAGCGTACCACCTCCTGCATAGCTGCCAGGGTATCTAACAGGAGAGCCGCCACGCGGGGAACGTTGATCGCTTTAATTTCATTTGTGTATATAGCTGCTTCCAGCTCTTTTTCCACCAGTTCCTGTTGTCTTTTTCCCAGGTCTTCCATCAATGCCGTCAGCTCCCGATGGTTATAAAAAGCCTCCTGCGAATGATCGGCCGAAAGCATGTAGTACTTTTCAAAAAAAAACTCTTTGGCCTCTACCAGTCCTGTCATTTTTTCAGCCAGTGTTTTTTTCCGGGAAAAGATATGTGTCAGCCGGTCTATATATTCCGTTATCACGCTATTCAGCACTGCAGCAACCAACGCTTTTTTATCGGGGAAATAATAATACAGGTTTTGCTGGGAAACGCCCAAGTCGCGGGCGATATCTGCAAAAGTGGTTTTATTAAACCCAAAATGAATAAACCGCTTTAAAGCCGCCTCAATAATGCTCTCCTGTTTTATGGATGTTCCTGCTTTCACTTAAAACTGACTATTTTACTATTTGACTATTTTGATTTAAAAGTCAAAATTAAGAATAAAAGCGAAACCCTGCTGCTTTTTTTAAAAAATAAATGTTAAGCTGTTGCGGTAAGGCATCGGGGGGTGTGCCCATCTTTTTAAGGTTCCCGGTTATTTTACGGCAACCCCATGATAATCAGTTGTGCAGGCATGTTGTTTATCTAAGCCGTTAAACCTTTGAGGAAAATAGTTGCGAGTTCTTTTTCTTTGGTAAAAATCAGTTCAAATGCTTCTTTTCCGGGGAAAATGGTTCCACCGTTTTGCTGGAGTAATATATGCCTGAGGCCTTCTAAGCAGTTCAGAAAGAGCTCGGTAGTAGCCGTTACGTCCTTCATTTTAAGCGCGCCACTCTTTTTCCCCTTATTAAAAATTATTTTCACCCGCTTAAACTCGGATATCCGCGCAGCATTAAAGATAGGTTTCAGCTCATCAGGCGATTTTTCGATGGCCGTTTTAACAAACTCAATAATATTATAATATTGAAAAATAAAGTCTTTCCTTTTTTTGAGATAAACGATGATGTTTTTCAGCGGGTCTTCATCAGGCGTAAATCCGTCAGCATCTAATTGCTGCCTGCTGATAATGTTATCAATAACCGCGGCGTACAGGTTCAGTTTGTCGGGGAAATAATAATACAGCAACGGCTTGGAAATACCCAGGTCACGGGCTATTTCAGCCATAGTGGTTTTGCTTACGGTAAAATGGGCAAATCTTTTTTCGGCTGCCAGGATAATCGCTTCTCTTTTTTGATCGTGATTCATAGCTCAGCTTCAAAGTAAGTTTATTTTACCGGAGGTTCAAATTATATTGTGTTGTTACCTGATCCCCGGTCAGCTCCCACCCCAACTATTTTTGAAAAATTAAGTAACATATTGAAAAAATACAATACCTTGAAGGCAGGCTTTTCCCTTAGAGGGGATTACGTACTAATTGTTACATTAAATTCTATAACCCGTTTATGTCCGCAGTAATTCATTCAAAACGCTATATTAATGTTCTTTGGGCATGCCTTCTGATGGTGGCTGTACTTAATTTCGGTGTAATAACGTTGTATCATAACGGACTTTTAGGTACTGGTATTGGCCGCAAGTTGTATAACCTGTTATATGTAGACCGGGAATCGAACCTTCCCAGCTTTTTTAATACCGTATTATTGTTAATTGCTGCCGCATTGTTATTTATTACCTTTCTGCTGCATAAGCAGCGGGGAAATGTTAAAATTAAAAACTACTGGTTGCTGCTTTCGCTTATATTTTTGTTCTTATCTGCTGATGAAAGCATTTCCATACATGAATACCTTACCGTGATTTTGCCTCAATTAGGGATAGGGGGAAGTGGTTTCCTTACATTTGCGTGGATACTCCCCTATGCACTCGTTACCTTACTGGTTGGTTTGTACTTTATGCGCTTTTTGCTATCATTGCAAAAACCGGTTCGCACAGGTTTTATTTTATCCGGCATAGTGTATTTATGCGGTGTTATTGGATTTGAAATGATTGGGGGTAGCATTGCAGAAAAACAGGGATTAAACAATATTACCTTTGCGCTTGTTGCAAGTTGTGAAGAGATATTTGAAATGGCAGGGATAATCCTGTTTATTCATTATATCATGAAATATATCCGGCTCGAATTTGAACAGGCTTCCATTACCATAGCCCCCTAAGTCACCACCTAAAGTTATGCTTGCCCGTCTTCCACAACGGTTCCTTCCAGGTCATAATCGTAGGCACTGGTAATTTTCACATTCACAAATTCCCCCGGGGTTAATTTGCGGCTGGTAGTAATGATCACCTCATTGTCTACTTCAACCGAATCAAATTCGGTACGGCCCAAATAACGGCCGGCTTCTTTTTTATCTACGAGCACTTTAAATATCTTATCTACTTTTTCCTGGTTTTTTTCGTAGCTGATCTCCTGCTGCACCTCCATTACTTCCTGCGCCCGGCGTTCTTTTTCTTCATATGGAATATTATCTTCCAGGGCATAGGCGGAAGTACCTTCTTCATGCGAATAGGTAAAAATGCCTACCCTGTCGAAACGGTGCTGCTGCAAAAAGCCTTTCATATCCTCCACATCTTCTGCTGTTTCTCCGGGGAAACCGGCGATAAGCGTGGTACGCAAACAAATGCCTGGTATGCGGTTCCTGATCTCCCCTATCAAATCATCCATTTCTGCTTTGGTGATCTGGCGCCGCATGGCTTTCAGCATTTTGTCGCTGCTGTGCTGCAGCGGCATATCTAAGTAATTGCAGATATTGGGGCGCTCCTTAATAGCATCAATGATCTCTAAGGGAAATTTAGAAGGATAAGCATAGTGCAAACGGATCCATTCCAGCCCCTTTACATCTGCGAGGGCATGCAGCAACCTGGGAAGCTCGCGTTTTTTGTAAATATCCAGCCCGTAATAAGTAAGCTCCTGCGCAATAAGCATGATCTCTTTCACGCCCCTGCGCACCAGCCCTTCCGCCTCCGCCACCAATTGCTCTACCGGCTTACTTACGTGCTGTCCCCTCATTAAGGGAATAGCGCAAAAAGAGCAGGTGCGGTTGCAGCCCTCTGATATTTTCATGTAAGCGTAATGACCCGGGGTGCTCAGTAACCTTTCACCCACCAATTCTGCCTTATAATCCGCTTCAAATCTTTTTAAGATCAATGGCAGTTCCATGGTCCCGAACCAGGCGTCTACTTCAGGTATCTCTTCTTCCAGGTTTTGCCTGTAGCGTTCGGTTAAGCAACCGGTAACGTATACCTTATCTAACCGTCCCTTCTTTTTGAGTTCCACATGATCAAGAATAGTATTAATAGATTCTTCTTTGGCCTTATCTATAAACCCGCAGGTATTGATCACCACAATATTGTGGTCGCTTTTTTTGCTTTCATGCACCACATTAATATCATTAGCCTTCAGTTGGCCGCTTAATACCTCGCTGTCTACCACATTTTTACTGCAGCCTAAGGTAATGATGTTCACCTTGTCTTTCCGGAGCGTTCTTGTTTTCATACGAGCGGCGAAATTACATATAAAATCCGGTTCTGTTCTCTGCGAAGTACCTCACCGTACGAAGCCCTGCCAGATTGAACAATGTTATTTTGACAGAGAAAATATTAACGAATCTCTCACCGGCCGGAAATACGAATTCATGCTTTATCCTGTAAGCTTTGAAGAAATGAACGGGTGAAATCTGGAATTTGATTTATTATCCGAACTTAACCTAATTCGGATACTGCACCAGTCTGAAACCGCCGCTATCGTCTTTGTAATCCTGCTTTACACTGTTACGCGTAGAGGTTTTACAGTTGATGGCCTGTGTAAACCACGATCCCCCGCGCCGCACGCGGGCGGCTCCGGAAGCGGGGCCGGTTGGATTATTGCTCTCCCGTAACTCATAATAGTTTTTATTATACCAATCCTGGCACCACTCCCACATATTCCCGGTCATATCGTATAAGCCCAGCTCATTCGGCGCCTTTTCACCTACCGGATGCGGATGCCTGCCGCTGTTGCCTGTATGCCAGGCTACCGCGTCAATATTGTCGCTGCCGCTATACCGGTAGCCCTGGGTTTTTAGCCCACCCTTGGCGGCATATTCCCATTCGGCTTCGGTAGGCAAAGCATATTTCTTACCGGTGAGCTTGTTTAATATCTCAATAAATTGCTGTGCTTCATCCCAGCTTACCCTGTCTACAGGGCATTGGTCGCAGCCCACGAATTCGCTGGGGTTGCTGCCCATGATCGCCGTCCATTGCCGCTGGGTTACCGGGTATTTGCTGATAGAGTACCCGTCAACAATCACTTCATATTCCGGCCGCTCATCCGCTTCTCCCGAACGGTTACCCATGATAAACCTGCCACCTGTTACCCATACCATATTGCCGGATATGCTGTCTAACAGTTGCTGGCTTACCGATGGCAGCTCGGTTTCAGCTTTTTTGTCCTTCTTCCGCTTCTTTTTTCCAGTGGCTTCCTGTGCCATTAACACATTTACAAAAACAAAACTCACTGCTATTATTAAAGCATATCTTATCATTAATTTCATACAAAAGGGTTATGACTTCAAATATAGGGAAAAAAAATCCCGCCTCTTTGCAGAAGCGGGACCTGTTATTATTTCCCTTAAGAAAAAGGAGCTTTGTATTAATAGCCCATTCCACCCATATCAGGTGCACCATGGCTATGTCCTGCTGCTTCTTCTTTCTTAGGTTTGTCGGCGATCACACATTCCGTAGTGAGCAACATACCTGCAATAGAAGCCGCGTTTTCCAATGCAATGCGGGTAACTTTGGTAGGATCAATTACACCGGCTTTGAACAGGTTTTCATATATTTCTGTTCTTGCATTAAAGCCGTAATCACCCTTACCTTCTTTTACTTTTTGCACTACAATGCTGCCTTCAATACCGCTGTTGATAACGATCTGGCGAAGCGGTTCTTCAATAGCTCTTTTCACAATAGCAATTCCGGTCAGCTCATCTTCATTCAGTCCCCTGAATTTTTCTAAAGATTCAATAGCGCGGATATACGCTACGCCACCGCCGGGAACGATACCTTCTTCAACCGCAGCACGGGTTGCATGTAAAGCATCATCCACACGGTCTTTCTTTTCCTTCATTTCCATTTCGGTAGCGGCGCCAACCTGTAATACAGCCACACCACCGCTTAATTTAGCCAGGCGTTCCTGTAATTTTTCTTTATCATAGTCGGAGGTAGTTACTTCAATCTGTGCTTTGATCTGGCTAACACGTCCGGCGATATCTGCTTTTTTACCTTTACCACCAACAATGGTAGTATTGTCTTTGTCAATAACCACTCTTTCAGCCCTTCCCAAGGAAGAAAGATCAGCAGCTTCTAATTTATGGCCCATTTCTTCGCTTATTACAGTACCGGCGGTAAGAATACCAATATCCGTAAGCATTTCTTTTCTCCTGTCGCCAAAACCGGGCGCTTTAACGGCTGCCACTTTAAGCGTACCGCGTAATTTATTTACCACCAGGGTTGCCAGCGCTTCGCCTTCCAAATCTTCGGAAATGATCAGCAAAGGAGCGCCCTGCTGTGCTACTTTTTCCAGCACCTGGAGAATATCCTTCATGGTGCTGATCTTTTTATCATAGATCAGGATATAAGGCTTTTCCAGCTCAGCCTGCATTTTTTCGCTGTTGGTAACGAAATAAGGAGAAACATAACCCCGATCGAACTGCATACCTTCTACCACTTCTACAGTTGTTTCTGTACCGCGGGCTTCTTCAACGGTAATTACACCGTCTTTACCCACTTTACCGAAAGCTTCTGCAATCAGCTTACCAATGTTTTCATCATTATTGGCAGAGATAGAAGCTACCTGCTGGATTTTTTTACTGTCGGAACCTACAACCTGCGATTGTCCGCGCAGGTGTTCCACTACTTTTTCAACCGCTTTGGTAATACCGCGCTTTAAATCCATGGGATTAGCACCGGCGGCTACGTTCTTTAAACCCTCACTGATGATAGACTGTGCCAGAACGGTGGCAGTTGTAGTACCGTCACCTGCAATATCGGCAGTTTTGCTGGCTACTTCTTTTACCATCTGGGCGCCCATATTTTCAATAGGGTCTTCCAGTTCAATTTCTTTAGCAACGGTAACACCGTCTTTAGTTACTGCAGGAGCGCCAAATTTCTTTTCCAATACCACGTTACGTCCTTTAGGCCCGAGGGTAACCTTTACCGCGTTGGCAAGGATATCAACCCCTCTTTTCATTTTATTGCGGGCTTCTACTTCGAAGAATAATTGCTTTGCCATAATTATAACAATTTGAAAATTTGTGAATTGAAAATTTGAAAATGAAAATTGCCTCCCGTTCAGAAGACAACCTGATGCTGTGTTTTAAACGATCGCTAAAATGTCGGATTCTCTCATGATAAGATAATCAGCACCTTCAATCGTAATTTCAGTACCGGCATACTTGCCATATAAAACGGTATCGCCCGATTTTACGCTTACCGGCTCATCTTTTTTGCCGGGTCCTGCTGCAACAACAGTTCCACGCTGAGGTTTTTCCTTAGCAGTATCAGGAATAATAATGCCGCCGGCAGTTTTTTCTTCGGCAGCAGCGGGTTTCACAATCACCCTGTCATGAAGCGGAGTTACATTGAACTTTTTAGACATAGTTTAATAATTTTTTGTGTTGGTTAAAGATTGGTTTTATTAAATCTTTAAGGCTGCCAAAGGTAAACGAATAACATGCCAAAGCGTCAAGCCCGGAAAAAATTTCAGGTTTTGGTGCTAATTGCGGGTTAAATGAAAAAGTTGGCAGCGTTTGGTGCAGAGCGGCATGCCAAATTTGCGCAACAAACCTGTTAGCTCTGCCGGAAGACCTAACAGGTTTATAAATTCCTTATCTTCGCCGCCGCATAATAAGCTCTTTAAGATGATTAGCAGAAGAAATATCCGGGTTAAAGTAATGCAAACGCTGTATACCATTGACGCAGCAGAAGATCAGAAAGATAAGGCAAAAAAGCTATTGGATAAGCACCTGGAGCAGTCGCGGCAATTATTCGTATATCTGCTACATTTTATAACCCGGGTAGCGCGTTATGCCGAACAGGATTCCCATAACAGATTGTCTAAACACCTGCCCACCCAACAGGATCTGAATGTAAATATTAAAATAGCGGGCAATGAGCTGATGTGGAAAATATTGGAAGATCCTTCCTTCCAGAAAGCCTGCAGCGATATTAAGCCCCAGCAGTGGGACAATAGCAGCCTTATCCGGAAAACATACCTGCAACTGGCCGAAGCGCCTGTTTACAAGGAATATATCGCACTTCAGGAACGTAATAAAAAGTCGGAAAAAAACATCCTGGAATATATTTTTACCGATCTTATGCTTGCCAGCGATGACTTCACATCGGAAATAGAGGATATTTTTATTCATTGGGATGATGATGCGGAAATGATGAGCCAGTTGGTACTGAACTTCCTGCAAAAACCTGCTCAGTGTAATTTCCAGGATATGATCGGTGCGGAAAAAAGAAAGTTCGCCAATGACCTGTTAGACGCCGTAATCAATAAGGAAGCCTACTGCATGGAACTCATTAAACCCAAATTAAAAAACTGGGATGCCGAAAGAATAGCCGTACTGGATATGATCCTGATGCGGATGGGCGTATGCGAATTCCTGTATTTTGAAACCATTCCCACCAAGGTTACCATTAACGAGTACATTGATCTGGCCAAAGCATACAGTACACCCCAAAGCGGACACTTTGTGAACGGCATACTGGATAACATTCATAAAGATTTGCTGGCGCAGGATAAATTACACAAAACATCTTATAAAAAACCCTGAAATTAGTGCCGGGTATGCTGCCATGATATACCTTCAAATACCTACATTTGCAGCTTCAAAGTATTTGCAATGACGATAAAAAAATCTTTTCTGCTCCTGGCTGTTTTGGGTCTTGGGTTTGCAGCCTGCCAGTCTCCGGAAAACAAGCCGGCGGAAAGCCCTGTTGCTGCCCCGGCAAATGAGCCGGCGCCCGTTACCACTATTCAATGGATAGATTCTGCCTTTAATAAAGGAACCATTACTGAAGGTGAAAAAATAGAGATCGTTTACCGTTTTAAAAACACCGGCGAAAAACCGCTGATCATAAAAGATGTACGCCCTTCCTGCGGCTGTACAGTAGCCGAAAAGCCCCTGGAGCCTATTGCGCCGGGCAAAGAAGGAAGCATCAAAGCGGTATTCGACAGCCAAAATAAACCCGGCCCAACTCACAAAACCATAACCGTAGTATCCAATACCGAGCCGGAGAGCTATGCATTAACCTTTAATGTTATTGTAAATAAAAAAAGTTAGTCATTACTATTTAAATCATACACATGAACAATTATTTCGTTTTATTGCAAAGTGGCGGAGGCAATGCACAAATGATGCAGATGATAATGCTTGTTGGTATTATTGCTGTGTTTTATTTTTTTATGATCCGTCCCCAAACTAAAAAAGCAAAAGAAGCCAAAAATTTTCAAAGCAGCCTGCAAAAAGGCGATAAGATCGTAACCATTGCCGGCATACACGGCAAAATTGATAAAGTAGAAGATAATACCATTCAATTAGAAGTAAGCCCGGGAAGCTACCTGCGTATTGAAAAAAGCGCGGTGAGCATGGAATGGAGCAAACAACTGAACAGCGGAGCCACAGCCGACAAAAAATAAGCTGCCGCAAATTCTTATTTTTAATATCCGGGATCCAATGCAGAAGGGATCCCGGATTTTTATTGCATACTCACTTCAACCAATATTTGTGCTGAAAGCAGGATTAACAGGCGGCATCGGATCGGGCAAAAGCACTGTTGCCCGTGTTTTTGAATTATTGGGCATACCCGTATACGATGCGGATACTGCCGCCAAAACCATCATGAATGAAGATGAAAACCTTAAGGCATTAATCATTGAGCATTTTGGTGAAGAGGCTTATGCAAACGGCACACTTAACCGGGCATATATTTCATCTGTTGTTTTTGAAAACACAGAAAAATTAGCCTTATTAAATTCATTAGTACACCCGGCTACCATACAGGCAGCCGAACGGTGGATGCAACAACAAAATACCCCCTATGTAATGAAAGAAGCCGCATTGATCTTTGAAAGCGGCTCACAGGAAGGACTCGACGTAGTAATAGGTGTTTACGCTCCTGTACACCTTCGTATACACAGAACCATGCAGCGCGATAATATAAGCCGCGAAGCCGTGCTGAAACGCATAAGCCACCAGATAAATGAAGAGCTGAAAATGAAGCTCTGCGATTTTGTATTATATAATGATGAACAACAACTGTTAATACCGCAGGTTATCGCACTGCATGAAAAATTGTTACGTTTAAGCAACAAAGGGTAATATAACATAACGGACCCGGGTGGCGAGTGGTGTCTTGTGGGTAAATAATATGCGTTTTTAGTTACGCTGAAAATAACAGGGATACAACTGATTGATAAATACAACGTGAGAAGTGAAAGGTGAAACTGATTGCCGACGGCTAATGGCTGACAGCTCCGGACGAGAGTTGAATAGCGAGCCCTGTGCCTTAGCTATCAAATAAGTTCCTTTAACTTTTCAACTACAAGATCCACTTCTTCTTTGGTGTTGTGCCTGCAAAATGAAAAGCGAACGGCTACCCTGTTGGGATTGTTATTCATTGCCCGTATAACATGCGATCCCTGTTCGGCGCCACTGGTGCAGGCGCTGCCACCGGATGCGCAGATATTGTTTATATCAAGATTAAATAATAGCATTTCAGATTTTTCCGTTTCGGGAAGACTCACATTGAGCACAGTATATAAGCTTTGCCCTGCATAATCGCCGTTAAATTCAACGTCTTTAATGTGCTTTTTTAGCTGTGCTGCCATATACAGCTTAACAGATTTTATATACCTGCTTTCCGTTTCGTAATTTGCCGTAGCCAGCTCCAGTGCTTTTGCAAAACCTACTATACCATACAGGTTCTCTGTTCCTGCGCGCATATTCCGCTCCTGGCTCCCACCGTGTATATAAGGCTCTATGCTTACGTTTTCATTAATATACAATAAGCCGCTACCCTTGGGTCCATGAAATTTATGTGCGGAGGCCGTTATAAAATGAACCGGCGTTTGTCGCAAATCAATAGGATAATGACCCACGGTTTGTACCGTATCGGAATGAAAAAAAGCGCCGTGCAGCCTGCACATTTCACCCACGGCATGCAGATCGAGCAAATTGCCGATTTCATTATTGGCATGCATAAGGGTAACTAAGGTCTTTTCTTCACTGCCGGCAAGTAACTGCTCCAGGTTTTCAAGGTCTATATGCCCGTCCGGCAATAACTTCACAAAAAGAAGCTGTGCCTCGCCCCTGTTGCGCAGGTATTCTACCGTATGCAAAACGGCATGATGTTCTATAGCAGATGAAATAATACGTTTGCATCCCAAATCCCTTACGGAAGCAGTAATGGCTGCATTGGAACTTTCTGTTCCCCCGCTGGTAAAGAAAATTTCAGCGGGATGGGCGTTGAGTATTTTAGCAACAGCCTTCCTGGCATTTTCAATGGCAAGCCTGCTTTCCCGGCCATAAGAATAAATGGAGGAAGGGTTACCAAATTTTTCCGTCATATAGGGCAACATCGTTTCCAGCACTTCCGGAGCCAGGGCTGTTGTAGCGGCATTATCAAAATATATTCTTCTTTGCACGAAATGGTACTTTACGCTCACGCTTAAAAACTACAGTCATCAAAAATCAGCTATGTTATTTTAATTCCCTGATATCCTGCATCAGGCGCAATGCTATATTATTGGCAGTAGATTCAAAATTACTTTCGGCATATATCCGGATGATCGGTTCCGTATTGCTGGTACGCAGGTGTACCCAGTCGTTATCAAACTCTATTTTTAAACCGTCTTCGGTATTCACCGGGTGGCTTTTATACTTGGTTTTTATTTTTTCAAACACTGCTTTCACATCCACGCCCTGCTCCAGCTCCAGCTTATTTTTACTGATAAAATAATCAGGATAAGTTCTTCTTAGCTGTTTAATGCTTTTTTGTGTTTTTGCCAGTTGGGTTAAAAATAAAGCGATGCCCACCAGCGCATCGCGCCCGTAATGCAGCGCAGGTAATATAATACCGCCGTTACCTTCGCCGCCAATTACCGCGTTCACTTCTTTCATACGGGTTACCACGTTTACCTCGCCTACCGCGCTGGGAAAGTATTGTCCGCCATGCTTCAGCGTAATGTCTTTCAGGGCGCGGGTAGAAGACATGTTGCTTACCGTATTACCGGGTTGGCTGCTTAATACGTAATCGGCAACGGCAACAAGCGTATATTCCTCGCCAAACATGCTGCCATCTTCACACACAAAGCAAAGCCTGTCAACATCCGGGTCAACAGCAATACCCATATCTGCCCCGCTCTTGCGCACCATATTGCTTAACTCTCCCAAATTTTCGGGAAGCGGTTCGGGGTTATGGGCAAACTTTCCGTTAACCTCCCCGTTTATAACGGTAATATCCTCGGGCTGCACTCCCAAAGCACGCAACAGTTCCGGAACAAATATAGCGCCCGTGCTGTTTACAGCGTCTACGATAATTTTAAAGTTCCTGGCTTTGATGGCTTCAATATCAACCAGGCCAAGCGAAGTAATAGCTGTTATATGTTTTTGAAGATAAGCATCTTCTTCCCTTACCGTACCCAGCTTATCAACAGGAGCAAAGCTGAAATTTTCTGCCGCAGCTATCTCTAATACTGCTTTACCATCCGGCCCCGAAATGAATTCTCCGCTACTGTTCAGCAGCTTCAGGGCATTCCATTCCTTGGGGTTATGGCTGGCGGTTAAAATAATTCCTCCGCCTGCTTTTTCCATTACAACCGCCACTTCAACCGTGGGTGTAGTGCTTAATCCCAGGTCAATTACATCTATCCCCAAAGCATTTAAGGTGCTTACTACAATATTTTGTATTAAGGGTCCGCTTATTCTCCCGTCTCTTCCAATAACTACTTTCTTATTACCGGTTTTTTCAATCAGCCAGCTTCCGTAAGCGGCTGTAAATTTTACCACATCTAAAGGTGAAAGTGTTTCCCCAGGTTTTCCTCCTATAGTGCCCCGGATCCCGGATATGCTCTTAATCAATGCCACGGTACTAATTATTTTGTGGATGCAAACTTAGTTTAATTTTTTAAAACCGGAGGAATTGAGCCGGGTTGTAAAACTATAATTACATTTGCCTAAACAATCCATTCCATTCATGGCGGGTAACCGTAGGTTCTTCACAATTCATTATTCTTCCAATCATCCGGCAATGCCCCCCTGGTGGCTACGGCAGCTCTGGTTTATATTAAAAATCCAATAGCATGAACAACCTGATCCGGTATGATATTGAATTGTTTTTCAAAATAAACAGGCAATGGCATAATTCCTTTCTCGACTGGCTTTTACCCTTGCTCAGGAACCAGTACTTCTGGTCGCCGCTGTATCTTTTTACCCTTGTTTTTATACTGCTGAATTTTAAGAAGAAAGGTTTGGTATGGATCGCTTTCTTTTTGATAACCTTCGCCTTAACCGATATGGTAAGCAGTTCCCTGATCAAACCCTGGGTTGAACGTTTGCGGCCATGCGCCGACCCCTATCTTGCAGACTCAGTACGGCAGGTTGTGGGCTGCGGAGGACCATACAGCTTTACGTCTTCTCATGCCACCAATCATTTTGGGATGGCCATGTTCGCTTTTAAAACATTATTGTTTATTCCACTGTCATGGAGATGGGTATTATTTGCCTGGGCCTTTGCCATATCATACGCCCAGGTATATGTTGGCGTGCATTTCCCCTTAGACATTGCCTGTGGAGGGCTGCTGGGTTGTACTATTGGCATGGGTACGGCATGGGTGTTCCATAAGAACGCCGGTTTACCCACTTTAGCTTAACTTCATATATCATGATCGAAATTTTGATTATACTGGGATTAATTTTACTGAACGGTATTTTTTCAATGGCAGAAATGGCGCTGGTATCTTCCCGCAGAACACGGTTAGAAACACAGGCTGCAAAGGGCGACAAAAGAGCAAGTGAAGCATTAAAGCTCATTGAAAAGCCTGACGCTTTTTTTTCAACCGTTCAAATTGGCATTACCCTTATCGGCATTTTAACGGGTATCTTTTCGGGTGAAGCGTTAAAAACAGACCTCATAATCTATCTTAACAGGTTTGACTGGATACGTCCTTATGCCAATGGAGCCGCTACTGCCATTATTGTAATCATCCTTACTTATTTTACACTGATATTAGGTGAGCTGGTTCCCAAACGCATAGGACTTTCACGTCCGGAAAGTATAGCCAAGCTGGTTGCCGCTCCCATGCGCATGCTGAGCAAAATAGCCCATCCATTTGTGTGGCTGCTGAGCAAATCAACGTTTTATACTGTCAGACTATTGAAGATCCAGGGAAAAGACAACCAGGTAACGGAAGAAGAAATAAAGGCTATCATTAGTGAAGGAACGGAGCAGGGAACGATTGAAGAGGCGGAACAGGAGATCATTGAACGCGTTTTTCATTTGGGCGACCGCAACATTACATCGCTAATGACACACCGTAATGATATTGTATGGTTCAGCATCCATAAAGATGAAGATAAAATAAAAGAAAAGATCATTGCGGAGCCTCACTCTGTATACCCCGTTTGTGAAAATGATATTGACGATATTAAGGGTGTAGTGTCTATTAAAGATCTGTACATACATGAGAAAAGCACAACGCTCCTTAGTGAGATCATGCAGCCCACCCTGTTTGTGCCTGAAAATAATACCGCCTATCAGGTACTGGAGCGGTTTAAAGAAACAAAAATACATTGCTGTTTTGTTGTAGACGAATATGGAAGCCTGCTGGGCATGATTACCCTTAATGATATTCTGGAAGCTATTGTGGGAGATATTCCACAACCGGATGAAGAAGACTACGAGATCATTAAACGGGATGACGGAACCTATTTTGTAGACGGGCAGATACCTTTTTATGATTTTTTAAGGGCGTTTGAAAAAACGGAATGGATGAATGAAGGCGAGCACGATTTTGATACGCTTGCAGGATTTATCTTACATCAATTAGAACGCATTCCGTATACCGGCGACAAGCTGGAGTGGCGTGGATTTACTTTTGAAATAGCCGATATGGACGGACACCGCATTGATAAAGTGCTGGTAATCATTTCCGAAACGATCAAAAGGGAAATGGAAGAATAAATTTTCACATTTATCAACTACTCCCGGCATCAGATTTGAATAAAGAGCGGCAACAACCCGTTTATTTCTAAAATCTGATACCAATGAAACCTGCAATTGTAAAATTGTTATGTATTCTTTTGCTCCATAGTATTTTCATTTCCTGCAAAAAAGAAAACACCGGTTTAGATGCCGGCAGCGCAACCAAACCCGATATGGATGTTATTGAAACCCTTCCGCCGGTTCAGGTAGCCGTTTCATATGATCTTACCCCTAACTGCGCGGGATTTTACAGGGCCCTGCCGGCACGTTACGATTCAACAGCTAAAAATTACCCCTTGCTCGTTTTTCTGCATGGCTCAGGTGAAATGGGCAATGGCACAACAGACCTGCCCAAAGTGTTAAAGAATGCTGTTCCCAACCTCATTAACAAAAAGAAATTCCCCCCCAACTTTACATCCGGTGGCAAAAATTTTTCCTTTATCGTGCTTTCACCACAGGTTAAAAGCTGGACAACACCCGAAGATGTACGCGCCATGATACAATATGCCATAGCGAAACTAAGGGTAGATACAACAAGAATATATGTGACGGGGTTGAGCCTGGGAGGTAACACCACATGGAATTTCGCCTCTAAATATGGTCAAATGGTAACAGCTATAGTTCCTGTTTGTGCTTCCAATACGGCAACCGCGGCAAACACAAAAGCGATAGCTTCAAAAAACATTCCGGTATGGACATTTCACAATGAAGACGACCCTGCGGCGCCTGTGCAAAAAACAAAAGATTTTGTTGCAATGATCAACAGCTATAACCCCAACCCCAAAGCCAGGCTAACCCTGTGGCCTACCGGCGGGCATGATGCCTGGACAAAAGCTACCGATCCTTTGTACAAAGAAAATAAGATGAATATATATGAATGGATGCTGCAGTATCATAAGTAGCGGTGAATGGTGAATAGCGTGTGGTTAGCCTCACGTGAGTAGTTACTCACCTGTGTCATGATACCTCATACCTCACACCTGAAAACCTGCACCCTGAAACATGAAACCTCCCTCTACCATTCTCCCAGCTCCTGCACACCGTGGGCGTATTTTGCTTCATGATCCAGCAGCCATTTTTTCCGCCACAGATCACCGCCATAGCCAACCAAACTACCATTGGCGCCAATAACCCGGTGGCAGGGCACTACGATGCATAATTGATTTTTTCCATTGGTGGTTCCCACCGCACGAATGGCTTTTACATTGCCGGTTCTTTTAGACAATTCCAGGTAGGAAATGGTTTTCCCGAAAGGGATACCCGGCAAAGCATTCCATATTTTTTGCTGAAAAGGAGTTCCCTCCTGGCTGAAGGGGAAATCAAATACTCTCCGCCGTCCTGCAAAATACTCATCCAGCTGGGTAGTGCAGGTATGCACAACAGCGCTGCCTGCATCATGCTTTATTTCAGCTTCATTTAACTTTGGTCCTTTCCACGCGTTTACAAACAATATGGCATGAATTGCTTCAGCGGAGCTTTTAATTTCCAGCGTACCAACAGGGGAATCATAATATGTTACACACAAACCGGTTGCTACCATTTTGTATATCCCTTTAATCAATGCACGCAAAATTAGCGCAATTCTTATCCTATCCTGCTACCGTTGATAACTTTTTGCTGCGGTTGCAGCAACACCACGGTATTGCTGTCTGTATATACGCCCAGCACCAGGCATTCGCTGAAGAAGCTGGCGATTTGTTTAACCGGGAAGTTCACCACAGCGATCACCTGTTTGTCAATAAGCTCATCCGTGGTATACAACGTGGTAATCTGCGCGGATGATCTTTTTATGCCCAGTTCGCCAAAATCAATCGTTAGCTGGTAGGCGGGCTTTTTAGCTTTGGGAAATGGTACGGCTGCTGTGATGGTTCCCACCCGGATATCAATTTTTTCAAAATCGTTCCATGAAATATCCATAGCATAAAAATTGCCGGCAAAGCTAAAAAGAGTAATTGATATGGCTCTACCTGTTAATGGTTATTTGCTACAGGATTAATGCCGTTGCGAACATCCACAGGAAAACGAAGAGCAATTTGGGGCTGTGAACCAAGGTGCAAAGCCCTACAGCCGTCCCGGCTATGCACTGTACCCCGATGCATATCGGGGTGCCGTTTCTATCCGGCAGCCTTTCGGCTACAGAACAAGAAAGGCGCTGACGATTATACCGGCGCCGGAAGCAATTTAAAAATCTGTATTCGCTCCGAATATATAGTCTTTACCGTGGTTAAGTTGAATAAAGCGGGGGTATGCTATTTTTTTGAGCTATGGAATTCATCAACATACGCAGCCAGGTGTAAAAGAGGAAGCAGGTCTTCTAATTCTTCTTTTGTTGAGGGCATATCGTGAAAGTCATAACTGCGCACTTTTGTTACGCAATCGTATTCACCAAGTATATTATCAAGTAAAAGCAGCGCGCCATAAGCTACCTGGTTATAGTTTTCTTCAGTTATGCCCTTTGCATAAATGATCACATCGAGCGTATCGCCGGTAACGATGGGAAAGAATTTCATTTGCTCCGGATCTAATTCATGATCCTGTGCTTTTAATTTCATTCCCTTCAGTTGTTCAGGGTGCATCCTTTGCCGGAAAGCAATAAATTGCCATCCTTTAATTGCAGGCGCTTTGGCAATAATATTTTTAACAAGGCCAAATAAATCTTCATTCCCATCGGCAGAAACCGTCATCCGGATTATACCATTTTGCGGTGGTTCCAGTTCAATAGCAAGTCCCGGCTGAATTTTTTTTGCCTGTACCAGCATTTCGGTTAAATAGCTGTCGGGGTTTTCCTCAAAATTACTGAGCCGTTTCTGGTTTGCTTTGAACCATTTCCAAAAATTTTCGATGGGATCTTTTTTAACAAAATTCCCTGACACCGGATTTTTCTTTTCCTCTTTGTTGCCGGCTGTACAAATTGTTAGTCCAAGAAAAATTGCCGGGATAAGTATTAAAAATTGCTTCATAGTGCTGCATCAAAGTTAAAAAAATATTCTTCTTCCTGCTCTCCGGTTAACTGCAAACCCAAAATCATAAACCAACAAACTACTCATAAACTTCCCAACTTCTTCCTACCTTAACATAAAATTTTTAGCTATGCCTGCCTATAAAAAAAATAATTCACGCAGAAAGTTTATCCGTAATACCGCGCTTGCCGCTTCCGGCTTTTTTATTGTACCCCGTTATGTGTTAGGAAAGGGTTATACCGCTCCCAGCGATAAGCTGAATATTGCCGGTATAGGTGTAGGCGGAAAAGCAGAAGTAAACCTGCCTTATGCTTTTAATAAAGGATCAGATAATATTGTTGCGCTCTGCGACGTAGACGACCGTCAGGCGGTAAACGGCCGCAAGCGATGGCCCAAAGCGCCCTACTATAAAGATTTCCGGCAAATGCTGGAAAAAGAGAATAAAAATATAGATGCAGTGATTATTACCACACCCGATCACATGCATTTTGTGCAGGCCATGACCGCTATGCAGTTGGGCAAGCACGTGTATTGCGAAAAACCGCTTACCCACGATATTTATGAAGCCCGTATGCTTACCCGCGCCGCGGCAAAATACAAAGTAGTTACGCAAATGGGCAACCAGGGCAGCAGCGGCGATGATACGCGGCTTATTGAAACCTGGGTACAGGACGGGCTTATAGGTGATGTGCATACCGTACACGTATGGACGAACCGTCCTACCTGGCCGCAGGGCATTCCTACACCTAAAGGAAAATTTGCGATACCGAAAGAGGTAGACTGGGAACTATGGCTTGGCACTGCTCCCTACAGGGGATTTAACCCTACCTACCTGCCGGCCATATGGCGGGGCTGGGTTGATTTTGGAACAGGCTCGCTCGGTGATATGGGCTGTCATTTTATTGACGTGCCCTACCGTGCATTGAAGCTAGGCTATCCTGTTGCGGTGGAAACCAGCGTGGGATCCGTATATACCGGTTTCTTCCAGGAAGCTATTTACCCCGACAGCTATCCCCCATCTGCTAAAACGCATATCCGGTTCCCTGCAAGGGAAAACATGCCGGCGGTTGAAATGGTGTGGTACGATGGCGGCATCCGTCCTAAACGACCTGTTGAACTATTGCCTGATGAGGAAATGGGAGAATACGACGGCGGAATTATTTTTGAAGGAACGAAAGGCAAGATCATGGCCGGGCTTTTCGGCCGCAACCCAACGTTGCTGCCTACACGAAAAATGAAGGAAACGGAACTGCCCAAATCGAAATTCGGTTTCGTGGAAGGTGGTACCGAAGGGCACCAGCAGCAATGGGTAAAGGCGTGCAAACAGGGATATGGCGCCTATACCAGCTCTTCGTTCGATAAATCGGGACCTCTAACGGAAACCGTACTCATGGGCAACCTGGCCGTGCACAGCTATAATCATTTTGAAACCGATGCCAAAGGCAACCGCAAGTTCAATGGCAGAAAACAACTGCTCTGGGATGGCGAAAACATGCGCATTACCAATTTTGAACCGGCTAACCAGTTTGTGAGAAGAAAGTACAGGGGAAACTGGAACGGGAGTAGTGAGTAGTAAGTGATAAGTGGGCAGTAGTGGTAAGCTGATACTTCAAACCTTATACCCTATACCTTATACCCTATACCCTATACCTTATACCCTATACCTTATACCCTATACCTTATACCCTATACCTTATACCCTATACC
>CALMQS010000083.1 GCA_937871285.1 uncultured Sphingobacteriales bacterium
AATGGAAAAATGACTGCGATAGTTTACATTTGCGCCGCCATTCCGTGCAGGAAGATGGCGCTTTTATACTTGATTTATAACTTCAGCTCCCTGGGGCTAGCTATAATGTCCATAGGGTGTACAGCAATATATACTATGCAAAAAAAGATCAGTTCCGCACTTATCTCCGTTTTTTATAAAGACGGACTTGAGCCCGTTGTAAAAGAGCTTCACAGACTTGGTGTTACCATATACTCTACCGGCGGCACCCAAAAATTTATTGAAGCTATTAACATCCCCTGTGTGCCGGTTGAAAGTCTTACCACTTATCCTTCTATATTGGGAGGGCGAGTAAAAACCCTCCATCCCGTTGTTTTTGGAGGAATTTTAGGCCGCCGCCACGTACCGCAGGATATAGCGGAAATGAAGGAATACAACATTCCTGAAATTGACCTGGTGATCGTTGACCTGTATCCTTTTGAAGAAACGCTGGCAGAGGCAAAGTCGTCTTCCTTTACAGGAAGCGCGGCAGAAGCGGAGAAAATGATCACGGAAAAAATTGATATCGGCGGGCCATCCATGATCCGCGCCGCGGCCAAAAATTGTAAAGACCTGCTGGTGGTGGCGGCTAAAGACGATTATGCGGCCCTGGTAAACCTGCTATCGGATCAAAACGGCGAAACTACTTTTGAGCAGCGCCGCGCGTTTGCCGCCAAAGCTTTTGAAATTGTAATGCATTACGACATTGCCATCAGCAACTATTTCAATCCTTCCGCTGCGGTATTGAATTATGGCGGTAAAGGACAAATATTGCGTTATGGTGAAAACCCTCACCAGCAGGGTGTTTTTTATGGTAACCTGGATGCTGTTTTTGATAAGCTGCACGGTAAGGAGCTTTCCTATAATAACCTCGTGGATGTGGATGCAGCCGTTCAGTTGATCGGTGAGTTTCCTTCTTTTGGAAATGAAGCGGGGCAGGAAGCCGTTTTTGCGATTATCAAACATACCAACGTTTGTGGAATAGCCGCACGGGGTAGTATTAAGGAAGCCTGGGATGCTGCCCTGGCAGGCGACCCGGAGAGCGCGTTTGGCGGCGTGCTGGTATGCAATGGGATAGTAGACAAACCTACCGCCGAAGCGATAAGCGAAATATTTTTTGAAGTGCTAATCGCCGGCGCGTATAGTGCAGATGCCCTAAGTGTTTTACAGGGTAAAAAGAACCGGATATTACTTACGCTGAAAGAAAAACCCGCTGCCACTCACCAGTCTAAAACAATACTGAACGGCGTGCTGATGCAGGAAAATGATAAAGGCAATTACACCGAATGGAAAGAAAGCGGGGGCAGGGAAACCACGGCCGGAGAAAAAGCAGACCTGGGTTTTGCCAATATCGTTTGTAAACATTTAAAATCGAATGCCATTGCCCTGGTAAAAAATAAACAGTTGCTGGGTAAAGGGTGCGGACAAACCAGCCGTATAGACGCCCTGCGCCAGGCAGTGGAGAAAGCAGGGCAGTTCAAGTTTAATTTGAATGGCGCTGTGCTGGCTTCAGATGCTTTTTTTCCTTTTGATGATTGTGTTAAGCTGGGTCATGAAGCGGGCATCACCGCTTTTATACAACCCGGTGGTTCTATACGCGATAAAGATTCCATTGCATATTGCGTGCAAAACAAGCTGGCGATGGTTATTACCGGCTTAAGGCATTTCAGGCATTAACAGGCAGCAGCTTATAGTGTCTGTAGTATAAAGTGGAACAATAACGATTAACTTGTCATTTCATGTTTCACAGTTAAAAAAACAATATGGACACTATCTGTACGGTTTGCCTGCAGCACCTGTTATGAAAAACTATATCTACGATATTTATGGCAGGGCTAAAAGCATCATAGAACCTGTTTACCTGCGCAATCAAAGCGACAGAACCAAAGCGGTGCTGGCAGTGGTAGTGGTTTGCTTTTTCTGGGGAACCACATGGCTGGCATCTAAGAAAGGCGTACAGTATATGCCTGCCCTGCAGCTTGCGGGTATACGGCAGTTCCTTGCGGGATCCTTTTTCCTGGGTTATTTTTTTATAAAAGGGTTTAAGCTGCCCACCCGCGATCAGTTTATTCAGTTTGGATGGATGAGCCTGCTGATGATCGTTATCAATAATGGTTTCAGTACCTGGTCTATGAAATATATCCCCAGCGGGCTGGGTGCGGTAATAGGCGCGGCATCTCCTTTATGGATCGCCATACTAAGCACATTTGTGTTTAAGGAAACGAAGCTTAATGCCATGACGATCATTGGCCTGCTGCTTGGTATAAGCGGCATCCTTATCATTTTTTCAGATTACCTGCAGGATCTTTTTAATACTAATTTTTCTGTGGGCATAGTATTAAATCTTATAGCATCGGTTACCTGGGCCTTTGGTACCATATTTACTGTAAAGAACGCCAAACATGTTAATCCCTACTTTAGCTTAGGCTGGCAAATGTTCCTTGGAGGGATCGTGCTTTTATTGGTAGCCTGGTTCAGCGGGCAGTACACCCCTTTGCATAGTACAGGCGCGGAGGTTTGGTATTCTATTTTATACCTGGTATTTGTGGGCAGCATCATTACGTATTCCGCCTTCGTTTACGCGTTAAAAAGGTTGCCGGCGCAGCAGGTGTCGGTATATGCATATATTAATCCTATTGTGGCTGTAATAGTAGGCGCATTGCTGAACAGTGAAAAATTAACCATCATCATAGCTGCCGGAACCATAGTAACCATACTGGGTATTTACCTGGTAAACACAGGATTTAAAAGAAAGGCGAAGATGGATAATGAATAGACGATCATAAAAAAGCAATATTGCCACAGCG
Organism: uncultured Sphingobacteriales bacterium; assembly: GCA_937871285.1. Lineage (GTDB taxonomy): Bacteria > Bacteroidota > Bacteroidia > Chitinophagales > Chitinophagaceae > Agriterribacter. Next base: position 2,826 of record CALMQS010000083.1, read on the forward strand.
ACACAAAGACTCACAAAACATTTTATGCTTTTCTACATAGCAGTCACCAGGACACGAAGACGCAGGACACAACCTGGTGCAACTTAGTGCATTAGTGTCTTAGTGGCACCCTCTTATTACTTATCACTGAAGACACAGGGCGTTTTACTTTGTGATTCTGGCCTTTGTGGCAAAATCACCGATGCTGTATGATTTTTTCACTTTACGTAACATAAACTTAATATAGGGGTTATAAATTGATAATCAGCAGTATATGGCTGATCAGATTTGTTCTGTATAAGTTGTTCATTTTTTTCATTATAATAGGAATATCTTGCCTGCAGTTCAAAAATCCCATATATGCATATCACACATACCATGCTGACAACAGCAAGCCCCGAAAAGATCTGGAAAATATGGACGGATGTAAAGAACTGGAAACAATGGGATGTGATGTTGCGGGAGGCTTTGCTGAAAGGCAGCTTTCAAAAAAATGTTCATGGTGTGCTAATTCCTGAAAAAGGTCCAAAAGCGGGTTTTACCGTTACTTCCTGCGATCCTAATTTTTCTTATACCGTTACCACCAAACTGCCACTGGCCCAAATACACATTCATCGCTTTCTTGGCTATCACAATATGAAAACCACATTTACGCATGAAATATGGGTGGAAGGCCCGTTAAGCTGGATGTGGTGGAAACTGTTTGGCCGCAATGCTTCCAGCGATCTTTCGCAGGCTATGAAAAATGTAAAGCAATTAGCGGAGGCTGAAACGTCCTCACCACTAGCAACAGACCATCCCCTTCTCACTGTTCAGCATTGACCACTCACCCTTACAAATCCCAGTATACTACCTCTTTTAAAAATAATTCATACACTTCCTTCCAGCCATCAAACATCTTATTGCTCCCCAAAAAATTATTGTGCCAGATGCTGATCATGGCGCCATTTACTTTTTTAATGATATCGTGGTAGTATTGTATTTCACTATATGCCTGCGAAGGGGTAAGTTTTTGCTCGTAGTATGCATTGGCATCCATAAAGCAAAAAGGGTATACTAATAATGATGTTTTTTCTTCTCGTGGAAGATCATACCAGTAAAAAGGAGAAGCGATGGAAGCCCGGAAGCCATTAATGGTTCCATAGCCCATTGAAAATTCATTTAAAATGCCATGATCAATTAATTGCCGGTAGGTGCCGGGCAGGGTAAAGCGAATATAATGCTGGCGGCTGTGCACTACTTTCCGGCCAATAATGTCTTCCAGTGTTTGTATTTCCGCTTCCAGCAATTCGTTATTATCACCACTTTGCCAGGATGGGTGTATACCTGTATTGTAGCCCGCTGCATGATACCTGATCAGTTCCCGCATTTCAGCATGCCGCGGATCAACATTCTTGTCGTATTCGCCCGGTGAAGCCGCCACAAGAAAAAAATAATAGGGTTGCAGGTTATATTTTAGATGCAGCGCATAAAGCCATTCGTATACATCAAAAGGGTCTTCTTTCTTTTTGGCGAGTACGGCTATACGTTCTTTCATATCAGCCAGTTCTCCTTTCAGAAGGGAACGCACTAACCCGCCTGCATTTCTTGTAATACCTTTATGCAGGTACGAAAAGGCGATATCAATATCATAGGTGGGTATAAACCTGAATTTCTTTATCGCGAAGACCAGCGTGGTAAATTTAGACTGCAATGATTTTTGGAAATCAACAAGCCAGTAATTGATCAAAGGCTGCTGCAGGAATCCTTCTTTGTATGCTGTGCTTTCGGTATGCGTGAATCGCCCGTATTTATCCGGCTGGTGCGGCAGGTACTCCTCATACCTGCTGAGCAAATAAAAAGAGGCGGCAAAAATATCAAAAGACAGGTCGCCATTGTCTGTGGGGAATAGTATTTTGTATCCGCCGCGTTCTTTGCAGGGAATGTTTTGCGGTGTGATGCCGGTTTCGAATAACAGCGATGCCGGTATTATTTTCAGCTCATCCTGCGCTAAGGTATCGGGGGAATAATTGATCTTAGGCCCTTCATGCTCCCTAAATTCATCGGGCCGGGTGGTGAAGGATACGGCTATACCACTCAGGTTATCCAGCAAAACATCCGCTATATATTGTAGTCTTGGGCTGTTATATGTAGAATAGATCAAAAGCATGCATCCACAAAATAAACAAGTAAAAGAAACCAGCCGAAAAAATTACGAAGTACTTTTTTATGCCACCCCGCATTTAGCGAAGCAGCGTAATTATTTTGGAGGGGTATGCTGCTCTTTCCATATTTCATTAAATGTTTTGGCGGGAAACTGCAATGCGCTTCTGTGTGTTGCCCACCCCTTAAAAAGCTTGCTTACGATCCTGCTTTTTAATTTGCCGTTGCCCATATTCATCATTCCCCGGTGCAGCATGGCCTGCTTCCACCCTTTCCATGCCATCCGTTCTGCAAAGGAAGTATCGTGATGCGCCACCGCTTCATGCCGGTTTTCGAGCAATAGCTCATGCAGGTTGATCTTTACGGCGCATACTTCGGTACAGTTCCCGCAAAGGGAAGAAGCGTAGCTTAAATGCTTCCACTCATTCAATCCTTTTAAATGCGGTGTAATAACACTTCCTATAGGCCCGCTATACGTGGTATTATAACTGTGTCCGCCAATGTTTTTGTATATGGGGCATGCATTGAGGCAGGCGCCGCAGCGAATGCAATACAAGGCTTCACGCGCTTTTGCATTAGCCAGCAGGTTAGTTCTTCCGTTGTCTAACAATATAACATACATTTCTTCCGGCCCGTCTGTTTCGCCGGGTTGCCGGGGTCCGGAAACAATGGTATTGTAAACGGTGATGCGCTGACCTGTGCCATAGGTTGACAGCAGCGGCCAAAAAAGCCCGAGGTCTGAAAAGGAAGGGATTACTTTTTCGATGCCCACAATGGCAATATGTACAGGAGGCCAGGCGCAGCTTAAGCGTGCATTGCCTTCATTTTCCGTAATGGCTATGGCGCCTGTATCGCTAATTAAAAAATTAGCGCCGGTAATACCTATTGCTGCCTGTGTAAACTTTTCCCGTAAAATATTGCGGGCAACCTGTGTCAATTGTTCCGGGTTGAGCCTTGAATCCGTTCCTAATTTTTCAGCAAAAAGCTTAGCGATGTCTTCCTTGCTTTTATGCATGGCAGGGGTAACAATATGATAAGGCGCTTCTTCGTCTAACTGTTGTATATATTCGCCAAGATCCGTTTCTATGCTTTCTATACCGTGTTCCTTCAAAAAAGCGTTCAGGTGAATTTCTTCCGTCACCATGCTTTTGCTTTTTACAATGGTTTTACATGCTTTTGCTTTACAGATCATCAATATTTCATCCAAAGCCTGCTCCGCTGTTTCCGCCCATATTACTTTCCCGCCTCTTGCTGTAAACTGTCTTTCAAATTCCTCCAATTGCTGATCTAAGGTTTCTATAGCTCTCCATTTCACATTCTTTGCTCTTTCCCTCGCTAAGTTCAGGTCATGGAACTGCAACTTACCCGCAGGTACAGCAGCATTATATTTACTGATATTGTGATTGATGGTGCGGCGGTGCTCCAGGTCGGCCGCTTTGATGGTACTTTTAGCAATAAATGTAGACGCCTGTTCAGTCATGTTCGTCGTAATATTGTTTGGCAACCTGGTCAAGAACGCTGTAAAAATCCTCACCAAATCTCCTGATTAGTGCCTCTTTCAGAAAAACATATACCGGCACTTCTAACTTTTTGCCCAACTGGCAGGCAGGATTACACAGCGTTTCCCGCGGCTCATAGTTTACCAGCTCGTATGTTTTTGTTTTTTTTGTTTTAACCGGGTACAAATGGCAGCTTATGGGTTTTTTCCATTGCGTTTTGCCATCTAAATAGGCCTGCTCAATACCGCATTTAATAATCCCCTTATTGTCGTAATGGCCGTATGCGCAAATTTTGCCATTAACGGTGGGGGTTACCCAGCCAAAATCCTTATCGTAATAATACCTGCCTCTTTTTTCAATTTCTGCTAATCCTTCTTTCGTAAGATAGGGCTTCACCGCTTCAAAAATGGCATTGAGCGTTTCCGTTTCTTCGCCCGTTAAAGGTGCGCCGGCATCTCCATCTTCACAACAGCCGCCCTTACACTTCATAAGGTCGCACACAAATTGAGCTTTTACCACCTCATCACTTACCAGTATGTTATCAATTTCTATCACGGGTATTTTTTTGTAAAGATACTGTATTGTGCAGGCGTGGAAACAGGAGAAACAGAGAAATGTGGAAGTGTGGAAAATGTGGTGAATGTGGGAAATTGGAGAAATGTTTATTTTTGAAAGAGAGACTGGTAATTCGAAAGCATAAAAAGAAAAATGCAGGCACACCATTTGAATCATTATTATGTTGTATCAAAAATTCAGCCCCTGCGCACAACTGGCTCCTTTTATTGAAACCTATTATATATGGACTTCCCAAAAAGAACTGGTAAGCAACCTGGTTGTTGAGTCTCCGCCTAATGGCTTTTGCTCCGTCGTATTCAATACCGGGGATGCATATACGCTAAAGAATAAGAAATACGATATGCTTGCTGTTCCCGGTAGTTTTATTGCAGGTCAGGCCATATACAGTTATTCATTGACATTAAGCGGCTGTATAGCTGTTGCAGGAATCGTTTTTAAGCCTGCCGGGCTGGCTTCGTTATTCCATCTGCCGGTATATGAGTTTACGGAAGAAAGGATTGATTTGAAGGAAAAGATCAGCTCCCGGCTGGTAGCGCATATAGAAGAACAATTAAAAATCCTTACCGATGCTTCAGAAAAGGCAAAGCTGATGGAACAGTTTGTTTTGGAATTATGCCACCACAATATTCCGGAGCCCGATGAAATTGATATTGCCGCCAACCGTATTGTTGAGCTGAACGGTATGCTGCATGTAAATGACCTGCTGAAAGATATATTTATGTCACGCAGGAACTTCGAAAGAAAATTTTTTAAAAAAGTAGGGCTTAGTCCCAAATATTATGCGCGTATCCGGCGCTTTTCATTTTTAATGAACAGGATAGCGGGTAAAAAGGAAGCAGACTGGGTACAGCTTTTCAGCGACTGCGCTTATTATGACCAGTCGCATTTTATAAAAGATTTTATAGCATTTACGGGCCGTACTCCGCAGCAATACCTCGAAGCCAATAAAGAGCTGGCTACCATGATTCAAAAGCCGGTAACAAAAGCCCTTCAATAACAAATACTGCTCCCCGAACAATTTTGTCGCAGTTTTACAATGAAACCGGTGCTGGTTGTTATTACTTTTATGCAACAAACAGCGAAAATGAAACAGTTCATCCTCCTATTACTTTTCACCGGTTTTTTATTTCAGTCGTGCAATAATAAAACTACGGAGCAAACATTAGCCGCAAGTTTCGATGAAACTAAAGAAATGGAAAAAATTATGCAGGTAATTGAAGGAGAAACCAGGTCCTTTTATAAACGGGATTATGAAAGCTGGAAAAACTTTTATATTCATACACACTATGCGTTCCAGGCCTGGAATAACGGGGATGGCACTATAGATGCCAAAACAGGATGGGCTGCAGTTGATTCCGGAATCGGCAATTACATCAAAACCTATCCGGTAGAGCCGGGAGGCAGCAGCCATCCGGTGGTGTTGCGCAAAAACATGATCACCAAATTTTATGCAGATACTGTTGCCTATCTGTTGTGGGATCAGTATAACAGCGACCAGGCAGGTAAGCAATTTCAATTTAGCAAGGAACTGAGGTTAATGGAAAAGCAAAACGGGGAATGGAAGATCGTAAATGTTTCGGCCTTCTGGGATTACAGGAATGCTGTGCCGTCCGACAATTTGAAGTAACTATTTTTTAACAAAATAAAATTACAGTTATGCCAGCCGCCATCCGCGAACAACACGCATTAAGCCTTAAAAATGCATGCGTGGCTTTTATGTTCGCTTACCAGCAAAAGAATGTAGATAAAATGCTCAGCCTCTGCCATCCCGAAGGAACAATAGATTTTAAGCCCCTGGGTGATGCCGGAAAAGGTAAGATCCACGAGTTGGGGAAAGGCATCTGGTCTGCCCTGATTGATTGTTTCCCCGATATTGATAATACCTTAGATGCTGCCGTAGCGGAAGACGACAATTCCGTTCGCTGCCAGGTAGTGATACGCGGAACGCAGGAAAAAGATTTTGGCGATATTCCCAATAAAGGGTTGCACTTCGACAGTGATCATATTTTTATTTTCCGTTTAAACCCTGAAAATAAAATAACCGATATCCAGATCAGTTGGGATCATGAGGATCTGAAAAAACAACTGGGTAGCTGAACGTTTGGCAAACCTAATGTAAAAGATTCGGGAGCATTCATGCGCCTGCGATACTTGTTTTCCCTGCATCATAAGGATCATTTTCCTTTTTCCAATCATTCCTTTTGTAAAAAACCTCTTTATACGTATACGTGGTATAGCAGGTGCTGTTATTGCATTGCTGTACTTAAAAGAAATTAAACGCCAGGATAAAAAGGTAATACACGCTATAAACATTTCCATTATTAAAATCACCCAATGGGGTATTGAATTTAAATGGGATGACCCTTAGGTTTGAAATAGATTTTATCTGCTTGCAACCACAAGTAAATTAAAACTGCAAAATTCAGGTAAACTTTCAAAACCGACAGTATGAAAAAAAACTGCTTCTTTAGTTTTATTTTGCTTTTGGCCCTTTTTAATGCAGTTAAAGCGCAATCCACCATCGAAGGATCAATGCGCCGGTGCATTCCTTGTCAGGGGGGCGAAGGCGGGGGTGGTAATAATGGCGGAACTATTACATGCCCTTCCGGCGCAAGCCTTTATGTAAATGCGGACCGGCCAAATGATGAGGGCAATGGAACTACATGGGCTACTGCCAAAAAAACATTACAGGCGGCATTGGATATTGGTAATGCCTGCAATAATATTAAAACCATTTATGTAGCCGCGGGCATTTATAAGGCCAGCGAATCTGTAGCTCCTGAATTTAGAGACGCTACTTTTTTTATAGGAAATAATTATAGCCTTATAGGCGGATATCCTAATAGCGGCGGAGAAAACAGAGTGCGGGATTATATCAATAATCCTGTTATCCTTGACGGGGATATAGCCGATCAGTTTGAGAGCTACCATGTGCTTACTTTGTACGATGTTAGTAACCTGGCTATTGACGGATTTCAGATACGAAACGGCTTTGCTGATGGCACAGGCAGCATTGAGATTGATGATAATGTTAGAATGCGAAGGGATAATGGCGCAGGGGTTTATTTGCTGAATACCGTAAACATAACATTTGAAAATTGCGCAATCTATAATAATGTGGCCAATAGCGGGCAAACCGGAGGCAGTAATGGAGGTGGCATTTATAGCGATAATGCTCAGGTGCGTTTTACAAATTGTGTTATCGCGAATAATATTGTAGCTAATAGCGGAGGAGCCATATACAGCACGCGAAATTCTACAGTACATTTTAATAATAGCACTTTATATAACAACATCGGCATAATTGGAGATAATGTTGCGGATAACCGAAACAGTAATCTTTCATTCACAAATACTATAGTATGGAATGCTGCCGGTGCTCTTCCATTATGGGGCAGTCATGGATCCACAGATATAAAAGGAGTTAACTATTGCATTATTGCCGGCGGATATACCGGCATCGGCAATTTGAGTGTTGACCCGGAATTCAGAAACCCGGCAGATCCTGACGGAGCAGATAATAAATGGTTTACGGGTGATGACGGATTAAATATTTTGTCATGCAGTCAGGCCATAAACAGGGCAGTCAATGCAGGCATCAGTGGCTATGATGAGGATATAACCGGTAAGGAAAGAATTATTAATGAGATAGCAGATATAGGAGCTTATGAATATCAATTTGAAGTAATGCCTGGGTCTGCGGCAATGCTTGCAGAAAACAGAACCGAAACGGATACGTACGTTTATGGAGGTACCACTGCTTTAGTTTCCGGTTGCAAAATAATCGCGTCTGTGTTACCCAACCAGGCTAACCCTCTGTGGGGAAGAGTAAAAGCAATTTCATTTGTCCATACTTCGGTGCCCCAATATAATGATGAATACTACGTTGCGAGGCACTACGATATTTCTCCTCAAAGCGATAACCCTTCTACGGCAACCGCCAAAGTAACACTGTATTTTACGCAGGAAGATTTTGACAATTATAATACAGCGGTCGGTACAAAAAAAGACCACCTTCCTGCCGGTTCCGGCGATGCAGCTAACAAAGCTAAGCTTCGCGTAAACCAATTTCATGGTATTTCATCCGATGGACGGGGATTGCCCGGCTCCTATGATCCCGATGCCGGCTTCAAATTAATTAATCCGGAAGATGAAGATATTGAATGGCATCCCGGAAGAGGGTTGGAACCGGGCTACTGGAGTGTGAGTTTTAACGTTACAGGGTTCAGCGGCTTTTTTATTACTGCCGGAACCAATAGCGCGCTGCCTGTTACTTTCATAAACTTTACCGCAACATTGGTTGATAATGAGGTTAAACTCAACTGGCAAACCTCATCAGAGCAAAACAGCAGTCATTTTGTTGTTCAGCGGAGTGCGAACGGCATTGATTTTGAAAATAGAGTCCGCGTAAATTCGGCAGGCAATAGCAATAGTGTATTGCAATATGGCTGGACGGATGATGTTTCCTCTGTTATGAACAATACTTCCGTATTGTATTACAGACTACAGCAGGCAGACTTAGACGGGAAATACGATTTTAGCAGGATTGAGCAGGTAAAACTAAAAGGAGAGGATGTGGTTCATTCAATAGTAAACCCTGTGCAGAGCAATATTGTATTTTCTATAAGTACGAACAAGGCCGGATTATTATACATCAGAATAATAGACATGCAGGGCAGGATATTGGTACATAATCGAAAGCAATCGTTTAAAGGAAACAATACCATTAGTTTACCCGCTCACAACTTGGCCAAAGGCATTTATCTGATAGAGGTTATGAAAGAAAATAGCCGGATAGTAAAAAAGCTGATAAAAGAGTAATACTGCATAAAATCAGATAAGCCTGCGAGGCAATTGTATAACTAATACAAAATTGCTGATATCCTATTCTTATCACCTATGAGCAGCCTTCCATGAAGGACATGTAATAACTACTAAAGTATTAACGGGCCGGTAAACAAATATTATGAACACTGCAACTGCTACTTTTATTAATAATCTGCCGGTCACTCCTGTTTCCCAGGCAAATCGTATTCCATCCGTTGATGTGCTGCGTGGTATTGCTTTGCTGGGAATATTGCTGATGAATATCACGGAATTTTCCATGCCGCAACGCTATTCCGAAGCTTTTCGCACCGATCCGAGCAATGTAAACTTCTGGGTAAGGGCCGTAATGCTTGTTTTTTTTGAAGGTAAAATGCGTGCCATGTTTTCTATGATCTTCGGCGCGGGTATTCTTTTATTCATCGCAAATAAAAAAGCACGTGAAAGCGTTATCACATTTTTATTTTACAGGCGGATGGGCTGGCTGATATTATTTGGGCTGGTTGATGCTCATCTGCTGCTCTGGGAAGGCGATATTTTATATTTCTACGGCGTAATTGGAATGATCGCTTTCCTGTTCAGAAAAATGAAGCCCCAATACCTGATTATAGCATTACCGTTGGTTGCCATTGTTGAGTTTGTAACTCAAACCATGTTTTATCAGGACATCCGGCAAAAGAGATTGGATTATGTACAGGTTAAACAATCTATTGGTTTACAACAACCGGATGAATCACAAAAAAAGGTTTTGGCGGAATGGCGGGAAATGGAGTTGAGCTTTATTCCCAACGACCAGGATATTATTGAGAATACCAGTAAAATGAAATCGGGCTACAGCACTGTGGCAAAAAAAGTCCGGAAAGCTTCCTTGGAGTTTCAAACCAAATACCTCATTTATGGGATATGGGATCCCCTGGCTTTAATGTTGCTGGGCATGGCCTTGTACAAATGGGGTTTCTTTACCGGCAAATGGACAAGAAGAAAATATAAATGGACGGCTTTGCTGGGCTATGGCGCAGGATTGCCTTTAGTGCTATACGATTTTTACTATGGGTATACTTATTTCCCTAACCTCGCGGCAGTTTTTGTCCATATGGAAAAGCACGTTATTGCCTGGATAAACCTTATTTACCCTGTTCAGCGAATACTACTGGTTTTAGCCCATACTTCATTAATCTTATTAATTTTTCAATCCGGTATACTACAGTCTCAGTTCCGCAGGCTGGCAGCAGTGGGGCAAATGGCATTAACCAACTATGTAATGCAAACCGTCATTTGCACACTTTTCTTTTTTGGTTATGGGCTCAACTATTTTGGCAGGCTGGAGTATTACCAGGTATTTTATATCGTGTGCTTCATCTGGTTATTACAGTTCTTTTTAAGCCCGTTATGGCTGCGCTATTTCAGGTTCGGTCCCTTAGAGTGGCTTTGGCGAAGCCTTACCTACCACCAGGTACAGCCTATGCGCAAAAAAATGCAAAAGCTTTAACCAAAGGGGGAAAAATATTTTATGCCGTTGGTACAACGCGGCTAAACGACTTTACCGATTTTTTTCAATTAAAGGAAAAGAAAAATCTGCAAGCCGCAGCCAGGGGATACATTAAAACAGAAGGCGCCTATCACGCAACAGTCTTTACAATGAACGAATGGAAACCCTTTTTTCAAAAAGGCATTATTAGTTCGCTTGGAAAAGTATCAACCAAAGAAGTAGTTGTAAATAAGAAAAGCCGAAAGGTTTTTTATATTGACAAAGGAGCCGTAAAAGTACTGTAGTTTCAACTTTAGGGATGACAGTGAAGCGTTGATTTGCCTGCCAGGCACCTGCCTCACGGGTCTGTTGTTGTGTTTCGTAAAATGCGCGAATCACGGAGAAAATGAAAAAATAATAATAAGTAGCAGGGCTTAATACTTGTAACGAGAAGGGAGTTTCGTTGGCAAACCATAAACCATAAACGCTCCCCTATTTCCATTCCAGCGTATTGATCATATGCATCATATCCTGCTGTAAAAAATCGTATACAATGTGTAGAGAATCTTCATTGGGGGTAGCGTTAAAATACAAAGCGCCGCGAAGGAAATGTTTAACGGTATCGGTTGCAAAAAACTGCCTGCCGGTTGCCGCATTGCCGCCTACGGTAAAAAAAATGCCGCCAATGCCATGAGGCGTTACAAATGCCGAATCTTGAATGGAAGAGGCTTTTACGGTATGCTTGAACGTAATTTTATAGGCGTCTTCGCGGAGGTTTTCAAACGTGTTTAAGGAAGAAGAATCTTTATATCCGTGATCGGTTTTTACGCGGTATGATGATCTTCCCCCGATCGTTTTATAGCTCAGGTATATCCGCGCGTTAAAAGAAGGAATGTCAATATTGATCCAGTAAGGATTGTCGGGGTTTTCATCAAAAAGAGCGCTGTCTTTAGTAACCGTGCTGTATACCGGGTACTCAAAGCTATACGGATAACCAGGCTGGTTGAACAACTGGTACTGATGCTGCGGAAAGTTGATGGCAAAATATCCTTTGGGCCGGGGCGTGTAATTGCTGTTACAGGAAAATAGTATCGTGGTAAACAAGAACAAAAAGGAGAGGGGAAGGCCTGTTTTTTTAATCATCTTACAATTACTTTAATGCCTATGTTACTGAGCGGTTAACAGCCTGATGGTTACTTTTACTTTTTTAATCCTGTTTTTGTCAATTTCGATAACCGTAAATTCAAAATCGCCGATCGGGATCACCTGTCCTTCCTGCGGTATTTCACCGGCCAGCTCCAGTACCAGTCCGGCAATGGATTCGCTTTCCCCTCTTACCTGGTCAAAGGTATCTGCATTTAAGCCCATGGCCTTACATGCGTCTGTTATCATTATGCGTCCTTCAAAAATATACGTATGGTCGTCTATCTTTTTATTCACACTTTCTTCGTCATCGAACTCATCGCGGATATCGCCAATAATTTCCTCCATGATATCTTCCATGGTCACAATGCCTTCTGTTCCGCCAAATTCATCCACCACAACGGCAAAATGCGTATTCTTTTTTTGCAGCTCGCGTAAAAGATCTTTGATCAGGTTTTGTTCGGGAACAAAATAGGGCTGCCGGATCAACTTGCGCCAGTCGAAATCATCCGTTTCATTTATAAAAGGCAATAGATCTTTGCTGTGTATAATGCCTACTACATCATCGAGGTTGTTTTTATATACCGGCAGCCGGGAATAATGCAGCTCTTCTATTTTGCGCATCAGTTCCCTGAAACCCGTATCGTAATCAATAGCGCTCACGTCAAGCCGGGTACGCATAATTTGCTTAACCGTAACCTGCCCGAACCGCGCTATTCCACGGAGAATGTTTTTTTCCTCTTCCGTGGTATTTTCTGTGGCGTTCATTTCTATTGCCTGGTCAATATCTTCGGGATTGTATACATGGTGATGTTTTATCCCGCCGAAGCTTCTTTCAATACCATCGGTAAATTTTACAAACCACCTGCTCATGCTGCTGAAAAAGCTGTAGAGCACTTCAATGAGCAGGGAAGCGCTGTAAGCAAACCTGATATTATTTTGCGTAGCCGACACTTTGGGCAGGATTTCCCCGAAAAGCACCAATAAAAAAACAATAACAATTAATTTGATAATGAAATTCAGAAAAGCATTGGGCTGCTGCAGCAATTCATCCATTAATACATTAGATACGATAATGGTGCCTATGTTTACGAAAGTGTTGGCTATTTGCAGTGTGGCAAGCAGCCTTTTGGGCTGATCCAGCAGGGTGATAATTCTGCGGGCTGACGGGTGCTGCTTTGTTTTGAGCATATTAATATCCCTGTAGGTAAGGGAAAATAAAGCCACTTCTGCCCCGGATACAAAAAAAGATACAATGAGTAATGACAGCAGCAGTATAATTAAAATGGTAATGCTTTGCGGATTAACAGCCAGTAGCACGGGCTCAAGCTTAAGCAGACTGTTATATAAAACCGATAGGTGATCCAAGCCGGGTATTTTTTGTGAGTAATGCGGTGTAATCATAAAGGCAGGTCAATGGCCTGCCTGTTTTATTAACGTACAAAAATAAGTATTCGTGTAAGATCTTAAAAAGCCATATTTTCAGAGGAAGAATCGCTTACAGGAGGTACATCACTATTGAATCCCTCCGGGTGATCGCCGGAATGGTTAACGCCATGCGGTCCATCCGCTCTTTTATCCAGCATAATCAGGTTATCCCCTACTACTTCGGTAGCAAATTTACGGTTGCCCTCCTTGTCTTCCCAACTCCGTGTACGCAATCTTCCCTCAATATACACCAAGCTGCCTTTGTGAAGATATTTTTGTGCCAGTTCCGCTAACCCGCGCCACAGCACTACGGTATGCCACTCTGTTTGGCTTATTAATTTTCCGGTGCGGTCTTTAAAAGTTTCTGTTGTTGCCAATGGAAATTTTGCTACGGCAATATTCCCCTCTAAGAACTGAATGTCAGGATCCTTACCCAGGTTACCAATTAACATAACTCTGTTTACTCCTCGCATAAAACTTGTTTTAGATTCGTTCAAATGAACTTCATTCATCAATGCTGACTTAAATTTACATTTTTTTCCTGCAAATAAGTAATCATAAATTTTGGAAAAGGGTAGTTGCCGAGCTCGCGATGTGTTACGCCTGTAAAATCGGCTCCCAGATCAGGGGCTTTATTTACGCTGATTTCAATAAATTGTCCGCGCACCGTTTGATGGGTAAGCTGCTGGGTATATATTCTTGAAATCTTTGTAACCCTTGCTTCGTTCCGGCTGAGTAATTGCTTTACAGGCGGGAGCAGCAGCCAGTTCTTTTTGGTGATGGCGCTGTCTTTTTCCACCAGTAAAAATTCGTGCAAATTTTGCCAAATGTCTTTGGCGGTTCTTTTGCGGATATATACCCTGCTTTTGTATGTAATAATAAAATAATACAGCCAGCGGTTTTTTTTAACGATTTTCTTTTCTTTTACAGGAAGCTGGGCCACCAGTCCAAGTTGGTATGCCCTGCAGTTGGTTTGCATGATACATTCACGGCAGTCGGGCGATTTGGGCTTACAAACCACAGCGCCAAAATCCATGATTGCCTGGTTATAGAGTCCGGGTTGCTTTTTATCCAGCAATTCAAAAGCCAGCTTGTTCAGCAATGTCTTTCCTTTTGCCGAATCTGCAGGAGTTTTAATTCCGCCTATCCTGGCCAGTACCCGCAGCACATTGCCATCTACCACGGCATAAGGAAGATTAAAGGCAAAGGAAGCAATGGCCGCTGCTGTGTAAGGACCTATCCCGGGCAGCTCCAGTATTTTTTCATACATGGCGGGAAAACGGCCGCCGTAATCTTTATCAATGATCCTGGCCGCAGCGATGAGGTTTTTGCATCTGGAATAATAGCCCAGTCCTTCCCATAGTTTAAAAATTGTTGTTTCCGGGGCATGGGCCAGTTGCTGTACAGTTGGAAATTTTTTTATAAACTTCAGGTAGTAATTCCACCCCTGTTCTACCCTGGTTTGCTGAAGAATGATTTCGCTTAACCATATTTTATAAGGGTCTTTTTCGCCTTTCCAGGGCATCGCTCTCCGGTTGTACTTTTTGTTCCACAACAACAGCTTTTTAGTGAAAAATAACTTCATTATAAGGGTAATTAACTGTTATTCAAGCTTATGCCGGTCTTTTTGTTTATATAATATACAATTTTCTGATATTCTGTGCGTTCAGTAGTAATCAGATGCATTATGCCAAAAAATCAATGTGTTTTTTGCAGGTACACAACACGATAAAAAAAATATTTATAACAATAACTTGCAGGAAATATATTATTTGTGTTATTTTATCATTGAATTTCATTTACTTATAAAAATACAATACCATGCGAAAAGCCGATCTCATTAACAATATCTCTGAAAAAACCGGAATTCCAAAAGTAGATGTTTTAGTTACACTGGAAACTTTGTTTAAAGAGGTTAAAGAAAATCTTTCCAAAGGAGAAAATATTTATATCCGCGGTTTTGGAAGCTTTATAACCAAGAAGAGAGCCGCTAAAATAGGACGTAATATTAAGAAAAACATAGCAGTACATATACCTGAACATTATATACCTGCATTTAAGCCCGCTAAAGAATTTGTTCACGAAGTAAAGAAACTGCAATCGGCTAAACCGGTTGAGGAGAATTTTGATGATGAGACGGAAGATAGCATTTAACTTCGCTCCAAATTCAAGATGAGTGAAAAAACAACAATGGATAGTTGTGGCATCGGGGCTCGTGCTTTTATTGAGCCTTTATTTTTTGGGGAGAACCAAGCCACATGCTTCAAAAACCCCGGCGGCGCAGGCAGCGGCCGACCATAAAGAAGAACAATTAGAATCCGCTTCTATACTTGAAACTGCCAAATCAAGGCTTTCGCCCGAACGGCAGGCCTGGCTTACTGCAAAAGAAAATTCTGTTGTAAGAGGAGATGTAGCCGGCCAGAAAATAAAATTATACGATGAACTGGCTGCTTTTTGGAAGGATTCTGCCCATGTTTTTGAGCCTTTCATGTATTATCTCGGCGAAAAGTCCAAATTGGAAAATTCTGAAAAAAGCCTCACCTTTGCAGCCCATTTATATTTAAAGCAGCTTAAAGGTGTAGACCAGCATGCTTTGCAGGTATGGATGGCCAACCAGGCTGCTGACCTGTTTAAACAGGCACTAACGTTGAATCCGGAGAATGATTCCAGCAAAATCGGATTAGGAAGCAGTTATATTTTTGGTGCATCCGGTGCTTCAAGCCCAATGGAAGGCATTCAGAAATTACTGGAGGTGGTGCGTAAAGACTCCACCAATATGTATGCACAGTTTATGCTGGGGTATGGTGGAATAATGACGGGTCAGTATGATAAGGCTATAGAAAGACTGAACCTGGTAGTACAGGCTGAACCTGATAACACGGAAGCGGTTTTTTTATTAGCCGAAGCGTATGAGCGCCATGGTGAAAATGCCAAAGCTGCACAGTGGTATGAAACAGGTAAAAAATTTGTGCAGAACCCGGAAGCGCTTAAAGAAATTGATAAGAGAATTAAAGAATTGCAGCATTAAAATATTGAATTAATAATAATCACCTAACAAAAAACTATTTGGTTTATGCCTTGTGGTAAAAAAAGAAAACGTCATAAAATTGCTACCCATAAACGTAAAAAGCGCCTGAGAAAAAACCGTCATAAGAAGAAGAACAAATAACTACTGCTGTTTTTCAATGCCGGATAACCTGCACTGAATGATGTGTTAATGTGAAGCTGAGGGGCCGGGCTGCTTGTATCCGCAGTTGCATATAAATGTAAAACCTGTATATGCAAACAGACTGCCCAATGGTTTTCTCCTGTTTGTTTGACGGTTCATTAAATGGCTTTTTTACTTGAACAAAGAATTAATTATTAATGCGGCTCCTGTAGGCGTAGAAATTGCCCTGCTGGAAGACAAAAAACTGGTAGAACTGCACCACGAAAAAGCAGACGCCAGTTTTGCGGTGGGAGATCTGTACCTTGGAAAAGTAAAAAAACTTATCCCGGGACTCAATGCCGCTTTTGTAGACGTAGGCTTCGAAAAAGATGCCTTCCTGCATTATACGGATCTTAGTCCGTATGCCCGTTCTTTGCTCAAGTTCACCCACCAGGCGATGAACGATAATCCACAGGCTGAGTTTGATTTTTCACAGTTCCAGACGGAAACGGAGATTGTTAAAACCGGTAAGATCAATGAAGTATTAGGCCAAAAACCTAATATACTGGTTCAAATATTAAAAGAACCCATTGCGGCTAAAGGCCCCAGGCTGAGCTGTGAAATTTCACTGCCCGGCCGGTTCGTGGTAGTTACTCCCTTTAATGATATTATCGCGGTTTCGCGTAAAATACATTCTTCGGAAGAAAGAAAACGGCTCCATAAAATTGTGGAATCCATCAAGCCTAAAAATTTTGGTGTAATTGTAAGAACCGCTGCTGAAGGCAAGAACACAGCGGAACTGCATGAAGACCTGATTATGCTGGTGCAGAGCTGGAAAAACCTCCAGCATAACCTTAAAGGTGCAACAGCCCCCTGCAAAATATTAAGCGAACAAACCAAAACCACCAGTATGCTGAGGGATCTTCTGAATGAAGATTTTAACCGCATTGTGGTGAATGATAAGAATATTTACAACGATACCCGTAATTATATTCAAAAGATAGCTCCCGAGAAAAAAGAGATTGTTTCTTTATACCATAATGGTACGCCCATTTTTGATCAGTATGGCGTTACCAAGCAGGTAAAGGCTTCTTTTGGTAAAACGGTAAACCTCCCCAGCGGCGCTTACCTGATCATTGAGCATACGGAGGCCCTGCACGTTATTGATGTAAACAGCGGCTATAAAAGCGTTAGCAATAACCAGGAAATGAACGCGCTGGAAACCAACTTAGAAGCCGCAGCCGAAATTGCACGGCAGCTACGGCTTCGCGATATAGGCGGCATTATTGTGGTGGATTTTATTGATATGAAGCTGCCCGACAATAAACGCAGGCTTATTGAGGCAATGGAAGATTGTATGCGGGCCGACAGGGCAAAGCATGCGGTGCTTCCTATTTCAAAATTCGGACTGATGCAGATCACCCGGCAGCGCATGAAGCCGGAGATGAATATCAATACTCAGGAAGTTTGTCCTACCTGTAACGGCACCGGCAAAATATCCTCCACACTGGTACTGGAAGATGAGATTGAGAAGAACCTGAGTTATTTAGTAATGCAAAAACATACCGGGCTCACTATTGTTGTGCACCCGATCATCTACGCCTATCTTACCAAAGGCTGGCTTTTTTCCATCCGCAGAAAGTGGAGCTGGAAATACAAGCAAAAAATGAAGCTAAAGACCAACAACAATTACTACCTCACCGAGTTCCACTTTTTTGACAGTAATGAAGAAGAGATAAAGTTGTAGGATTTCCCCCCGACTACTTATTGCAACATTAGCGCGACAACTGGCAGAAACCTATGGCAAAGGATTTGAAGAAAACATCCGCAGGATGATGCAGTTTGCCGAAGTTTTCCCCGATGAGCAAATTGTCGCATCAGCGATGCGACAATTAAGCTGGACTTACTTCACCTTGTTAATACCGCTAAAACAGCCGCTATTCTGATGATTTTTATCTTCTGCGCATCTATGGCAGCATTTATTCCCTCCATTTAAAACAGCATTCAAAAAATCTCTATCTTTCCGTCTCTTCAAGATCAAAATATATTCCCTTGAACCGTTTTTTTACCTGCTGTTTTTTTCTACTGGCTTTTTCTTATTCAAACGCTCAAAAAAAGAATGCCGCTTTTCAACTGCATATCCATAAAACCAACGCACCTGTCCATATAGATGGAATAGCGGATGAAGAAGGCTGGCTCAATGCGGAGGTTGCCGGCGATTTCCGTATGGTTTTACCTATGGATACCAGCGGCGCTTTAGTTCGTACCGATGTAAGCATGACCTATGATAACGAGAATCTTTACCTGCTGGCGGTTTGTTATAATTATGGTGAAGGAAGGCACATGGTGGAATCGCTCAGAAGGGATTTTTCTTTTTTGAAGAACGATAACTTCCTGTTGTTCATGGATACCTTTGAAGATCAGACAACAGGTTTTTCTTTTGGCGCCAACGCCTTTGGCGCGCAATGGGATGGGGCCATGTATGAAGGCGGAAAAGTAGACCTGAACTGGGATAACAAATGGACTTCCGCTGTGAAAAATTATCCGGATAAATGGATATTTGAAGCGGCTATTCCGTTTAAAACGATACGCTATAAAAAAGACGCGAAGCAATGGGGCATCAACTTCGGCAGAAATGACCTGAAGACCACGGAAAAGTCGAGCTGGACACCCGTGCCGCGCCAGTTTCCCACGGCATCGCTCGCCTATACCGGATCCATTATCTGGGATGAAGCACCACCCGCTCCCCGCTCTAATATCTCCGTTATACCCTATGTGCTGGGCAGCGCTGCAAAAAATTATACCAACCCATCCAAAACCGTATTTGATAAAGGTATTGGTGGTGATGTTAAGGTTTCCATTGGCCCTTCACTCAACCTTGACCTCACCGTGCGTCCCGATTTTTCGCAGGTGGAAGTAGATAAGCAGGTTACCAACCTCAGCCGGTTTGAACTGTTCTTTCCCGAACGGCGGCAGTTCTTTTTAGAAAACGGCGACCTGTTCGCCAATTTTGGCTATGCAGACATCCGTCCATTCTTTTCCAGGAGAATAGGACTGGGTGTTCCCATTAATTTTGGCGCCAGGTTAAGCGGAAAGCTGGATAAGAACTGGCGTATAGGTATTATGAATATGCAAACGGCGAAGGTAGCAGAAACGGATTTGCCTGCCCAAAACTTTGCTGTGTTATCCTTACAACGAAAAGTATTCAGGCGATCGAATATCGGCTTTATATATATTGATAAAGCATCCCTGAATTATCATCCCGATGAAGCCGACAGCAGTAAAAACATTTACTCGCGGTATAACCGGAATATCGGGATGGAATATAACCTCGCCTCTTCGGGCAACCAGTGGACGGGTAAAGCGATGGTGCTTAAATCTTTTCAACCGGGAGCTGCCGGTGATGACTGGACGCAAGCAGCGAACATGCAGTATAGCAGCCGCAAATGGCTTATTACCGCGCAGCTTCAGCATGTAGGTAAAAACTATACTTCGGAAGCAGGCTATGTGCCGCGCAAAGGGTATATTAAGCTCAACCCGCTCATTACGCATTACTTTTTTCCTAAAGGAGGAAATGTGCTCACACACGGGCCGCAATGGAGCAGCGTGTTTTACTTCAATTCGGCGTTTAAGGAAACGGATCACTCCAATATATTATCTTACCTCATAACATTTCGCTCCAAAAGCACATTCAATTTTGTTGCGCAAAATGATTATGTGCAGTTGCTGAATCCCTTCGATCCTACCAATCTTGGCAAAGATTCACTGGCTGCCGGATCAAAGCACAACTGGAATACCATTGGCTTTGATTATGTTTCTGCACCCCAGCACCTGTTTACCTACACCGCGTCTATGCGGTACGGCGGCTATTATGCCAATGGTCATTTGTTCACTGCCGGCGGCGATGTGGGCTACCGTTTTCAACCCTATGTAAATATTACCATGAGCGCCAGCTATAACCGGCTTTTATTAGCCCAGCCCTGGGCTAAAACTAATTTTTTACTGGTGGGCCCGCGTATAGACGTAACGTTTACGAATACCCTCTTTTTTACCACCTATATCCAGTATAACGAGCAATTGGAGAATCTCAATATCAATGCCAGGCTCCAGTGGCGCTATAAGCCCGCTTCAGACCTGTTCCTCGTATACACTGATAATTATTACCCGGGGCCGTTTGCGGTAAAGACAAGAGCTTTTGTGTTGAAATTTAATTACTGGTGGAATTTGTAAGGGTGAATGGTGAATAGCGAGAGGTCAATGGGTGAAACGTTAAACGGGAAAAGTGAGAACAAGCTAGCCGGGGGAATGAAATAATACGGGAAACACCTGACCTGTTCAATAGTATATCTGTGTATGTTCATCAATATATGTGATCCGTACCTGAATTTTCTTTAGCTTAGCAACTCTTAAAAATAATATTATGGCACTAACAATTGGCTCTAAAGCGCCGGATTTTACATTGATCAATACCGAAAAGAAAGAGGTTTCTTTAAAGGATTTTGCAGGCAAAACATTAGTAATAAATTTTTTCCCTGCGGCTTTTACAGGTGTGTGCACTGAGCAGATGTGCAGCAACCGGGATGATCTGAATTTTTACAGCAGCCTTGGCGCTTCGGTAGTAGGTGTTTCTGTTGACATGCCTTTTACCCTGGGCGTATTCAAAACCCAGAACAATATCAACTTCGATCTGCTTTCCGATTTCAACAAAACCATGATCCGCGACTATGATATGTACCTTGAGGATTTTGCGCTGGGATTGAAAGGTGTGGCTAAAAGAGGGGTAACAGTAGTAGATGGCAGCGGTACAGTTGTATATGCGGAGGAAACAGCAAACCCCGGAACACAGGTGAACTTTGCCGCGTTAAAAGCAGCCCTGGAAAAGATCAGGTAGGCAGGCAGGTTGAGAGGAGTCAATAGTTTATCGTCTCACAAGGTGAAAAGTAAATGGAGCATAGTGAAATTCATCACCCTTGCCCGTTCATATACTCCTGCCCGCTCATTTTCATCTTCTGCTTACATTTAAAACTTTATTGCCTTCGGCTATTAATTCATAATGAATATTAAAGAAAAGGAAAGGCTTTGGAATAAAAATTTTATCATTACCTGTCTCACTTATTTCCTGGTTGCCTGTTCCTTTAATCTTTTAATGCCAACTATTCCGCTCTTTTTGTCGGGAGAGTTGGGAGTGTCTCCGTCTAAGATCGGAGTGGTGCTTTCGTCTTATGCCGCCGCCCTTTTAATCATCCGTCCGTTTAGCGGATATTTAGTGGATGTTTATGCAAGAAAGCCACTCTTAGTATTGGGCATCAGTTTGTTTGTGCTTACATTTTTAGGCTACTACTTTGCGGTCTCGGTTTTGTTTTTTATTATGCTGCGGTTCGTTCATGGATTGTTCTGGGGATTGTCTTCCGTTTCTGCAAACACGGTAGCTATTGACATCATTCCTGCATCACGGCGTGCGGAAGGTGTTGGCTATTTTGGCGTTAATACCAATATTGCTATGGCAATAGCTCCCTACGTTGCGGTACAGATATATGATGCATACCATTTTAATGCATTGATTTCATCTGCCCTGTTCATGGGGTCCCTCTCCATTGTAACATCCCTCTTCATCAAAGTGCCTTATAGAAAAAAGCTGGACAAGATTCCGCCGATTTCCCTGGACCGGTTTATTTTGGTGAGAGCGATCCCTATTTTCCTGAATCAACTGCTTCTGGCTTTCGGCTGGGGCACTTTGGTGGCTTTTGCCGTTTTATATGGGAAGGGCATAGGCATAAAAAATTCAGGGATTTTTTTCCTGTTTTTAGCCGGAGGAATTGTATTTTCCAGGGTTACCTCCGGTAAACTGGTTGACCGCGGATACCTGCACCAGGTAATGGCTGTGGCTATATTGCTGATTAGCGGGGGATATGTGGGGTTCGCCCTGGTGCATGATATATATATTTATTGTATTGCTGCTTTTTTGATCGGTACCGGATATGGAACGCTCTTCCCGGCTTTGCAGACCATTTATATAAATATGGCTCCGGCTTCTAAACGCGGTACTGCCAATTCTACCTATTTAACCGGCTTTGACCTGGGCATTGGAACCGGCATGCTGGTGGGCGCCTGGTTAGCCGACATTTTTGGATTTGCCAATATGTTTTTAATTACAGGAGGACTGAGTTTTGTTGCACTCTTTATTTATTGGTTTAATTCGAGGCACGTATATGAGAAAGGCCGGATCATATGCCCGTAAAGTTCAGCCACAGCACAGGATGGTTTTGGAGGCAGGCGTTTGTTTAAGCAGAACTAAGCATGCCCCAAATGCATAAATAATTAAAAGCCATCGGTGCTAAACTTTTTTCCTGCTGCTTTTAAGGCTGCTTTACTAACTTTAATTCTTTGATAATATTGCCTGCACCACCCAGCTTTTCAATGCACCATAATACATAGCGTATATCCACGCAAATGCTCCGGTTCATGTCTTTATCAAAAGCGAGCTTATGGCTTAGCGCTTCATAATTGCCGTCAAAGGCCAGCCCGATTAAATTGCCATTTGCATCTATTACAGGAGAACCCGAATTGCCGCCTGTGATATCGTTATTGGTGATGAAGCACACTACCAGGTCGTTCAGCCTTTTGTCAATATACTGTCCAAAATCTTTTTTCTTTACCAGCTCAATCAGTTTAGGAGGAAGATCAAACTCGTAATCGCCGGGGATGTATTTTTCCATAACCCCCTTCATGGTGCATACAATATCGTATTTTACTGCATCTCTCGGGCTGTAGCTCTTTACCGTACCATAGCTTACCCGCATTGTAAAAGTAGCGTCCGGGTACATTTTCTTTTTCGGATCCATTTGTATCACGCCTTTCAGGTATAAGCGCCCCAGGTCATTATTCCGGATATTGAACCGTTGAAAAAGCGGTTCATATTTAGTATTATAGTTCTTTACAAACCCGCCGGCATAAATATATGCAGGATCATTTTGAAGTGCTACGGCATCCGGCTTGTTCATGAATGCCTCCCATTTTGCATCGTTCAGTAAAATGGTGTTGCTGAATACAGCCAGGGCCCAGTTTTTATAAGTGCCGGCATCATTCAAATCGCCGTACGCGGTTTTTATTTTTTCATAAAAGCCAACAGGATGCTGGGCTTTGTCAATATCGGTGTAAAACATGTGGCATGTTGCAGCCATTATGCGCTGGTCGGAAATGATATCCGCACCATCCTTAAACTTTTTTCTTGCCGCGTCTGCCGCTTCAAGCCCCTGCTTAACTATTGCCGCGTCTGCACCCTGCTTCAGCATATCGCTTTCCACCTTTATAAGTGTGGCCGCGAACTTAGCCAGTGAAGCGCCCAGAATACCCTCGTTAATGTATACCCTGTGTTTGGCATAGGGTTTCCATGCATCGTATACTTTAGGCCATGCGGTAAATATATTTTCAAATTCAGGCTTGCCTTCAGCCCATTGAATAAAGCGGGCTTCTTCTTCCTGCTTTTTTTCGTAGATATGATATTTAAGCAATTGCTTGGTTTCACCATCATAAAATTTCCAGTAGTTGGCTACGCCTGCATACATAGGGGCCAACCGGAGCTTTACCGCAGGGTCTTTTTTCATTTCCTCAAACATTGCTTTCAGGCGTATGTCCCGTAGATTTACAAGGCTGGGATTAGTGATATCTGTTGCCAGCTTTATACCATACGATGTTTCATAACGGTTCGTGCTGCCGGGGTAACCATAAATCATGGCATAATCGCCGTCTTTTACGCCTTTAATAGAAATGGGTAAAAAATGTTTGGGCCTAAGTGGTATATTATCTGCGGCATAAGCAGCGGGTTCGCCGTTGGGTCCTGCATATACCCGAAACACGGAAAAATCACCGGTATGCCGCGGCCACTCCCAATTGTCGGTATCGCCGCCAAACTTACCCACGCTCTCAGGCGGGGCGCCAACCAGCCGTACATCGTTGTATTGCTGGTATACAAAAACAAGGAATTGATTCCCTTTGAAAAGCGCGCTTACCCTGGCCTGTACATTTTTAAGCGGATCGGAATATTTTTCATTAACCTGCGCTATAAGGTCGCTTTGCTTTCCGGAGCGGTCATCTGCACTTAGTCCTTCTAATGCCGGCGCGATTTCTTCTGTTACATCTTCAATTTTCAGCAGGAACTGAACGCTGAGCCCTGCGGCAGGAATTTCCTGCTTTTTATCATATGCCCAAAAGCCATCACGCAGGTAGTTGTGCTGTAAATCGCTGGCAGCCGTTATAGCTCCGTAGCCACAATGATGATTGGTAAACAGCAGCCCTTCATTGCTTACCATTTCGCCGGTGCAGCCTCCGCCAAAAATAACAATAGCATCTTTTAGCGACGCTTTATTGATGCTGTATAATTGCTCGGAACTGAGTTTAAGCCCCCGCTTAACCATATCGGCATATACCTGTTTGCCAAGCAGCAGCGGAAGCCACATGCCCTCATCGGCATAGGTTCTGCCTAAAGAAACAAACAGTACAACTGTAATAAGGAATTGCTTCATGGCGCTTTCAATTTTACACAACAAACCTACTGTAAATATTGAAAGTAAACGCCTGTAGCAATAGGTAATTTACGGGCAGGTATTACCCACCCGTAAATGTACCGGAATGATTATTGTAATTTCTTAACCACTACATCTTCTACCGTGCGTGTTTGGGTGCTAACCTCAAAGGTTTCCGAATGCCTGTTCTTCTTATCACTGATGATAAAAATAAGCTTACCGGTCTCCGTTTTAGGAAGAATAAATTTCTTGTTGAATTTACTGTCTGTAAAAGCACCCTGGAAAAGCGTTCCTCCGTTTTCATCCTTAATGGTTACGAAAAACCTGGCAGCATTAACATTGTTGTATGTTACGGTAAACATCAATGACTGATCCTGCGCCCCCAGGTATTGAATATCGGCCGACTTTTCGAACGGGTCAGCGCTCAGAAAGGAATGCGCTGCAGCCGGGATGGTTATTGCTGCAACAGCGATAGCTAATAAAGATTTACGGACAATTGAAAAAAAAGTACGTGATTCCATATGTATTTGTTTTTAGTTTACTTCTTTGCATGGAAGCAATCATGCGCAGTCATATGGCATTCATGTGTTATTGTACTATAGCAACCGGAGGACTATATATGACTAAGTTGCGTATGGTGGGCAAGACCTGAGCAGGCAGCAATTTGTTAAAGCAAAAGTAGATTGCAAATATGAACCGAAAGTTACGGGCGCCTTAAAAGCAGGTTAAAGATGTGTGATCAAAAAGAATAGTGAGGCAGATCGGGCAAGGCTACAGCAGTTTGTTCCCCGGTTCCCAATTTTTTTATAACACAGGTATTGCTTTCCAGTTCACGGCTGCCGATCATTATTGCGTAAGCGATATGTTTTCTTTCCGCATATTTGAACTGCCTGTCGAATTTAGCCTGCTGGTGGTATAATTCGCAGGATATGCCTCTATCCCGCAGTTCCTGCATCAGGGAGAATGCTTTTTTACTTTCCGCTTCGCCTAAGTTAAAAAACAGTACCTGTGTGCCGCTATGCACTTCCTGAGGAAATAATTTCAGTTCTTCCATTACATCGTATATCCTGTCAATGCCAAACGAAATGCCTACTCCCGGGATACCGGGCACATCAAATAAGCCGGTAAGATCATCATAACGGCCACCACCGCCAATGCTGCCCATTTGAACATTTTTTGCTTTCACTTCAAAAATGGTCCCTGTGTAATAGTTCAGTCCGCGGGCTAATGTAAAGTCAATGCTGAGCTCTTGTATAATATTTGCTGATGGCAGGTAGTGTAATATATATTCAAGTTCTTCTATACCTTTTACCCCTGTAATGGATGTGCCAAGCAGCTCTCTTATTTTATTGATCTTTTCTGTGTTATCACCATCAATATCTAAATATTGTCCAATAATAGCAACCTGGTTTTCGTTCAACCCCCTTTGTAATAATTCTTCTTTCACTTTTTCAATCCCTATCTTATCTAATTTATCAATGGCAATGGTGATATCCGTTAATTTGTCTGTGCCACCGCATAATTCGGCCAGGGCCGATAATATTTTCCTGCTGTTGATCTTGATGTCAACATCAATTTTTAATTTCCGGAATACCGTGGCATAGATATTGGCGAGCTCTACTTCATTTAATAAAGAAGTGCTGCCTACCACATCCGCATCGCATTGATAAAATTCACGGTATCTTCCTTTTTGCGGCCGGTCGGCCCGCCACACCGGCTGCACCTGGTAGCGTTTAAACGGGAACGTGAGCTGCCCGTGATTCATTGCTACATAACGGGCAAACGGAATGGTGAGATCATATTTTAAAGCGCGTTCTGTAAGGTTTTTATCATTCTTTCCCTGCAATACATTTTCAAAAGCTGTTCTTGCCTTATCCGTGTTTTTAGGATCACTCAATCCATTGTTCAGGATTTTAAAGATCAGCTTATCCCCCTCCTCTCCATACTTTCCCATCAGCGTATCTAAGTTCTCCATTGCGGGCGTTTCCAACGGTTCAAAACCATACAGCTCAAATACGTTTTTAATAATATGGATGATGTGGTTTCTTTTCCGGACAACGCTCGCGCTGAAATCCCTGGTGCCCTGTGGAATGGAGGCTTTGCTCATGCTGCTGCAATATTAAGGGTAAAGTTATTTTGATAATAAGGCATAGTGTTCAATGATCTTATCGCATGCTTTGTCAATCATCTCAAATACTTTGTGGTAGCCCGGCTCCGGTCCGTACCAGGGATCGGGTACATCAATATTGCGGCCGGGATATACTTCGTTCATCAGTAGCTTCACTTTTGTTGCATTGAATTTTTTTCCTGCTCTCCATTTTATTTCATCTACCACATCTTCGGCCATGGCATAAATGATATCAAATTCGTCAAAATCATTGCCCGTAATGTTTCTTGCCCGCTGCCCGCTGATATCTATACCATTCAGGAGCGCTACTTTTTGCGACAGGCGATGCGGAGCTTCGCCCGCATGATAGCCGTTGGTGCCGGCGCTGTCTACTATCCAGTTCAGCCCCGCCAGCTCTATTTTCTGTTCCATGATGCCTTCCGCCAGCGGACTTCTGCAAATATTGCCGAGGCATACCATTAATATCTTCATAGTTAAAAATCGGGGCAAAGGTAAACCTTAGTATTTGAGATTTGAAATTTATGCGGCTATCAGGTATGAGGAGCTATCAGCTGTCAGATAAGGTGAATAACTACTAACAATAGGATGGATACTTCTTTCACCTCTTCCCTGAGTTTTTAGTTTATCGTTTTTAGTTTATGGTTGCATTTCGCTTCGAATTTCGAACTTTCTGCTTCGGATTTAATATTTGTATTCTATTTGTTTCTTGTTATTTGTCTTCTTGTGCTTTCCTCTGTATTTCTTTCGGATTTCGAATTTCCTGCTTCGTATTTTATCACGTATATTAGTTGAAAGGGAAACGTATGCACATGATCTCACGGATACTAAGATACCTCCTGTTTTTTTTGCTGTTGCCTGTTGTAGTGGTACAGGCGCAGCAGGCTCCCGCATCAAATGCCGCCACCTACCAGCCTCCTGTTTTTAAAGATGATGCAAGAGTGGAAAAAATGAAGGCATTGTTCCCGGCAATAGAAAAAATGTATAAAGACTATGCACAGGAAAAGAAGTTCCCCGGAGTGGCCTTTGGCATTGTGGTAAACGACCGGCTGGTGTATACCGGCAATACAGGTTTTACAAACCTGGCTAAGAAAACACCTGTTAGTTCAGCCTCGCTGTTCCGGATTGCTTCTATGTCAAAAAGCCTCACAGCCATGGCTATCCTGAAATTGCGTGATGAAGGTAAGCTCAGGCTGGATGATGCAGCCAGCCGCTATATTCCTGCGCTGAAAGATGTGCGCCTGCTCACTACCGATGCGCCATCCATTACCATACGTGACCTCCTTACGCATTCCGCAGGCTTTCCGGAAGATAATCCCTGGGGCGACAGGCAATTGGATATTACCCACGGTGTATTTATGGCAATGTTAGAAAAAGGTATTTCTTTTTCTAACGTACCGGGAGTTGCTTACGAATACAGCAATATGGGTTTTGCCATGCTGGGGGAGATCATTGCCGTAGTTTCGGGAACATCATACCAGCAATATATTACCCGTAATATCCTGGAGCCATTGGGCATGACGCATACCGGTTGGGAATATACCAAAGTGCCTGCCGCACTGCTGGCGCATGGCTACAGGTGGCTGAATGGTAACTGGCAGGAAGAGGAGCTGCTGCACGACGGCGTGTATGGCGCAATGGGCGGCCTAATTACTTCAGTAGAAGATTTCAGCAGGTATATGGCTTTCCATTTATCCGCATGGCCGCCGCGCAATGATAAGGAAACGGGACCGGTTAAACGAAGCTCCGTTCGGGAAATGCAGCAGGCCTGGCGGTTTAATAATCTGTATGATCAATTTACCTATCCCAATGGACGTGCCTGTGCCATGGTAAACAGTTACGGCTACGGACTGCGCATCAGCAAAGATGGTGAAGGGAGAGCGTATGCAGGCCATTCCGGGGGGTTGCCCGGTTTTGGAAGTCAGTGGGTGATCATGCCGGAGTACGGCATAGGCGTTGTTGTATATGGCAATCTTACCTATGCAGGTATGAGTGCCATAAACTGGGCCGTGCTGGATACATTGGTTATCGGTGCCAAATTGATGCCCCGGCAGTTGCCGGTATCGCCTGTACTGCAACAGCGAAAAGAAGCGCTGGTAAAATTGTTACCTGACTGGAACGGAGCTGAAGAAAGTAATATTTTCGCTGTCAATTTTTTTCCTGACCGCTCATTGGCTATCCGTAAAAAGCAAGCACAGGACGTATTTAAAAAAGCCGGGAAGATTGTTAATGTTACTGAACTGGTTCCGGAAAATCAATTGCGCGGCAGCTTTATACTACAGGGTGAAAAAGCGGGTATCGAAATTTATTTTACCCTCACGCCGGAAACCCCCGCCCTGATACAGCAGTTGGATATAAAAGAAGTGAAGAAGGAATGATTTGAGATTTGAAAATTTATGATTTGAAATGCCTGCTTCGAACTTCAGATTTATATTCTTCGGACTTTATGTTTGATTGACCTTAATTCAGCTTTTGCCGCTGTACGCCTTCCTGCACAACGGTTCTGCCGGCTTTACCCGATGCATCAAATGTTTTAAATTGTAAAGTGCCCGTTGCCGGGAAAGGTCCATTATACAGGGTTGATTGTTGTGTGGGTTCCGAACCATCTGTGGTGTAATAAATGCTGATGCCTGGCAATGCCACATTAGCTTTCGCCTGGCCGTTTTCAACGATTACTCCTGCCGGGGGCACCCGATAGGCATATCCACCGTTAGTATGCGCCAACTTTGAAAATTCTTTTTGCGCAATGGTATTGGCGAACCTGTTCCATTCTTCATCAATGCTTTTCATACGAAGCTGGCGGTTGCTTTGTGTTTCCCATTTTCTTTCGGGCGACCATGCGCTTTCGGCGAAGCCGATGAGCTTGGGAAGCATATAGTATTCCAGCATATCTCTGCCCTTTATGGTTTCACTCCAAAGCTGGGCTTCCACACCCATAATATTTTTCCTTGCTTCCGGTTTCAGGCTTTGCAGTTTTGCCGCCGGCGCATCCCAGAGCAGTTCCCTGCCCATATCACTTTTGAGGGTGGTATTAAACATGTTGAAGGGGGCGAAGGCCCATGCATTTTTTGTGTCAATAAACCCCGCCCAGTATAGCCCGGGTTCTTTAGGATCATTATTATAGGCCAGGTCAAAATAAAAATTAGACACATTGCAGAGCACCACATTATAACCTGCATTGGCCAGTTGATAAGCGAGATCGGGATAATCGAAAAGATTGTTCCATGTATAGGGCACCACTTTTTTGTTTGCAAATTCGGGATTGGGAATGTACTTGCCCGTGGCATCTTTAGTGAGCGCTACTTCTTCCCAGCCATGTATTTCGAGGTTTCTTTTTTCCATGCGCTTCATCAGCTCACGGAAAAAGTAGGTTTGCAGGTTCTTGGGGTCTTTGATCTCGGGATGCTGGCGCAACAGTTCCAGCGCTTCAGGCGACTGTGTCCATGCGCCTTCGGCTACTTCGTCTCCGCCGGCATGAAATACATCCATCTTTAAACCCGCTTCTTCATACATCTTCGCAAACTCGTCTACCACCTTTTCAAAAAAGCGGTAGGTTGATTCGCGGCTCACGTTCACTACATTGTCTTTATACAATTGGGCAGAAAGATATACCGATTTATCAGCCGGGTCAATAAGGCGATATTCATTCGCTTCTGCTTCTTTTCCTTCCTTCATCAGGCGCTGGTAGCGCGCTTCCATAGATTTAATGGCAGCGCGTGCATGACCGGGGAAGTTTAGTTCAGGTATTACTTTTATATGCCGTTTTTTGGCGTACTCCAGTATTTCAATAAAATCTTTCCTGGTATAAAACCCGCTGCCATAATGGCCTTTGTCGTAAGCAAAGGGACCTGATCCGTAAGCAGGGTGTAATGCGGGTGCATCTATACTGCTTACATGCGAACGTTGTGCGCCTACTTCCGTTAATTCGGGCAGGCCGGGAATTTCAACCCGCCAGGCTTCGTCTTCGGAAGTGTATAAAAGAAAATGATTCAGTTTATACTGCGCCATCACATCCAGTACCCTGAAAATGGTTTCCTTTTCCTGGAAGTTGCGGCTCACATCAAGATGTACGCTGCGGAATCCAAACCGCGGGGCATCGTCAATGGTAACAAAGGGAACTACAACTTCCGCTTCTTTGCTTGTGTATACCTGGGCCGGTATAAGCGCCAGCAAACTCTGAACGCCATAAAACACGCCTGCCGCATCGGCGCCGGTAATGGCAATGCCATTTTCACTTATACTTAACCGGTAGGCTTCTGCTTTTTGTTCTTTAAAGGCCGATGGATCAACAGATAAATAAATACCCTTGCTGCCGGCATTGCCTTCGCTAACGGCAAAATCCTTTCCTGTAATTACTTTGAGTTTGGCCGACAATATATCCGCTTCGTTCCTGAGTGAAGCGGTATAATGAATGGCATTGCCTTCCAGCGTGAAGTTCCCGCTGCCCATAGAAAAATGCGCAGGTGTGGGAATAACAGGCAAAAGCTGATCGGGGCTCAATACAGATAAAGAGGCGTTTTCCCAATAGGTTTTGGCAGCGGATGCCGGCGCTTCCTGGTCGGCGGTGCCACGCAATAATTGTTCCCTGCGCGTGAAAGGGATAAGTGTATAATCGTCAATCTTCGCAACGCGTTCTTCTTTGCCTTCTCCGTCATAAAAAACAATATAAATGCCGAGCGGCTGGTCTGTTTCCTTTATTCTGGCCTCCGTAGCTTTATAGATGATATCAATAGAATCACCTGCAGGCAGTGAAAAGCCTGTATTGGGGGATAATTTATACCAGTCGCCATTCAGGTGCTCAAGCCTTGCGGGTTGAGGCTGCTCAGGCTGAAGTAAGGAACTGGGAGCGATGGAAAAAAAGATTGCCCAGTTTTTATCGGTAAGCTCTTGCTCTTTTTTATTGATCAAACTTATTCGTGCAGTATAGCCGGAGTCGGTGAAATTGCTCACAAGTTCCCATTTCATACCAATAGCGGCAATATCACCCTGTTTTATTGTTGTTGCCTGTTCATTACAGGAAATAAAAATGGTAAAGGCAAGGAGCAGCGAAAGAGGGAGTTTGAAATATTTCATGTGTAAGCGCATTGGAATATAAAGATACAGGGGAGAGAGATTTGCCGCGGCATTATACTATGTAAAAGGGAGGTATTTATGCTTATGCTTCCTTCTCTCTTCTGCTCCCGGCATATAATTCGTATTCAAGTAACCTGCAATCAATAGTGCTGGTATAAAACTCTATGCGGCGGCTGGCCTTTAACCCTGTTTTTTTAGCCAGTTCCAAATTTCCTGTAAATACATAGCCATAATAGCCGCCACAGCGTTGCTTCATAAAATCGCCGATGCGTTTATAAGTTGCTTCCAGCTCCTGCACTTGTCCCAGCCGTTCTCCATATTCGGGATTCACGAACATAATGCCCGGTAAGTTTTGCGGCACTTCGGTATCAGCGAAATCACATACACTAAATTCAATCAGTTTAGCAACACCTGCCGCTATGGCATTTTTCTTTGCATTTTCAATAGCCCGTTCGCTGTAGTCGGTAGCAATAATGCGAAGTCCCGGAACATCAATGATCTGTTCTTCTAATAACGCATCCTCCTTCAGGTATACGGCATCGTCATATCCCTGTATATGCATGAAGGCGTAATGGGTTCTGAACAGGCCCGGCCGCCGGTTAGTAGCGATCAGCGCCGCTTCAATCGCTATCGTTCCCGATCCGCACATGGGGTTTACAAACGGCGAAGCCCTGTTCCAGCGGGTGGCATAAATGGTGGCAGATGCCAACGCTTCCAGCATGGGCGCCAGTCCGGGTATTTTGCGGTAGCCATGCCGCGCCAGCGAATTGCCGGAAGTATCAATAAAAATTTCCGCCAGATCGTTTTTCCAGAACAGGTTAAAAACGGCGCCTGTAAGTTCGGACCCTGAGGATGGGCGTTTGCCTGTTTTTTCCCGTACCCGGTCAACGATAGCATCTTTTACGCGCAGGTTGGCAAATAAATTATTATTGATGGTTTCATTGCTTACATTACTCGTAACGGAAAAATAACCCGCATCGGGTAAAATGGTTTCCCATGGATAATCAACAAGATTACGGTAAATGGCATCGGCATTGGATGCTTCAAATTGCTTTAGGCTATACAACACCTGGCTGGCGCAACGCAGGTTGAGATTCAGTTTTATACAATCATTCACTGTGCCGGAAATACGTATCCCGGTGATAAAACGGTCTTCAACAGTAAACCCCAGGTCTTTTACTTCCTGTTCAAGATAAGGGGTGATCCGTTTGTGGCAGGTAATAGTAATGGCTGCTTTTGTAGTAAATACGTTCATGCGGAGGTAAAGGTAAAAGGCTTTTGAAATACAGCGGAAATTAAGTTAAGCGTAATCGCCGGAGGCGATAATAATTGAGTATGAAGCGAAGACGCTTCATACAGCTTAATTGTAAGATAGTAAGATAGTAAGATAGTTAAAATAGTGAGGTGATAGGAAGCAACTCCCGAACGCAGATATCACCTTAAAATCTTACAGTCTTACGGTTTTACAGTCTTACAGTCTTACGGTCTTACAAATGTGCGGACTTACGTTTCACAAACTAATGCCCATAGTTTTACAGCATCACCAACGACAATATATATACCATTGCAAATGCCGTCAGTCCCATGAATACGGTAGCCAGTGAATATACTTTCAGCATAACTTTCATTTCTAATCCGGAAAATTTGCTGATCACCCAGAAGTACGCATCGTTGGCATGGGAGATCATCATAGAACCGGCGCCCATAGACAGCACGCACAGCAATTGCCCGGTTGGAGTATGTAATCCCAGCGCGGGCAGCAGTGGTTGTATAATGGAAGCCGCCGTAATAATGGCTACTGTTGATGAGCCCTGTGCCGTTTTAAGCAGGGAGGTAAGCAGGAAAGGAAAGAATATACCCATGCCGGCAAGCGGTAAGGTGTCGCCCAGGTGGTCGCCAATTTTAGTGGCGGCAAGCACAGCGCCAAAAGCGCCGCCCGCGCCGATGATCACGAGGATGCTGCCTGCTTTTTCTACGCCTTCCTGCAGGAGCTTGCTCATTACATTTTCTTTCCATGAGCGAACAGGGATAAGCGCCAGCAATACACCAATGAACAATGCGATCACGGGATCGCCTATGATCTTAAAAAAATTCCATATTCCGTTGTCATGCGCTTCAACTGCGCTGAATGAGCCCAGTGCAATTAAAATAATGGGAACAATTACCGGCAGGAAGGATTGTATAACGGAAGGCAATTTTGCATGTGTACCAGCATCATCTTCCTGCGTTACCGGTAGGGGCGGAATTTTTTTTCCCGCGTGTTTCGCCCACCAGTAACCCACAGCGCTTGCCGGGATGGCAACGCCTATGCCTGCCAGGATGAGCTTGCCAAGGTCAACGCCAATGATACCGGCGGCAGCCGCTGCTCCCGGGTGCGGGGGAATAAGACAATGCACCGCGTATAAACCTGCTGCAAGAGAGGTAGCCATAACAGGTACCGCTATTTGAGTGCGCCGGGCCAGGGTTTGATTGAGTCCACTCAGTACAATATATCCCGAGTCGCAAAAGATAGGCAGTCCTACCACGAAGCCGGTAATGTTCATGGCTAAGGGCGCACGCCGTTCTCCGGTTTTTTTAAGAATAAATGCCGCCATTACCCGTGTGCTGCCTGTGTGTTCGAGCAGCACGCCCAATGCGGTACCCAGCACAATTATAAAGCCCAGCGACTGCATAATATGCCCGAACCCGGCTTTCATAGCGCCAATGACCCCGGCAAAGGGCAGTTGCACACCAATGCCTACTACAAAGCAGGCAACAAAAAGGGCGAAAAAGGCATGTACCTTAAGCCTTGCCGTTAGCAGGATGATCAGCGCGATGCCTGCCAGAAGAAAAAACAGGATCTGTATAAAATCTGCAGACATGGGTTATAGTTCGTTGATAAAAAATGAATCATCAATTTACTACTTAGTTTTTTAGGAGAGCCATTTTATAAAAACACTTTGCGCATAATTTTATATACCCTGGTTTTTTAACCAATAAATAAGATGCTATTTTTGCGCGATGTATTTGGTAAGAATCGTTTTCTCTGTATTATGCATATTAACAGGGATCAATGCCGGCGCCCAGATTGTAAATGTAGAATCCCGCAGAATTCAAACGGACACTACCGGCTGGGCCGGAAGTTTTGGCGGCAGTATTAACCTCGCGAAAAATGTAGATAGGGTATTTTCTGCCGGCGCCTTTGCCCATCTGCAATATAAGAACAGCAAAAACCTCTATCTTTTTCTGGGCGATTATTCTTTTTTGAAGGGCGCTCAGAAAAAATATACAGACAATACTTTTTTTCACCTGCGCTATAACCGGAAAATCAGTAACCTCCTTCGCTGGGAAGTATTCACGCAATTGCAAACCAATAAAATTTCCAAAATAGATAACCGCTTTCTTACCGGCATGGGTCCCCGGCTCAAACTTTCCGGTTCGGGTAGGCTGCAGGTTTATTTGGGTGTGTTGGCCATGTATGAATATGAAAGAGAGTTGACGGAGCCGCCTGTTTCCCATCATAATGTACGTAACAGCAGTTACCTGAGCTTTACACTCAAGCCTACCGCTACGCTGGAGATCATCAGCACCACCTTTTACCAGCCGCGGTTTGATCAGTGGGGTGACTTCCGCATTTTGAACCAGGAATCGGCTAACCTGTCTATCACGCAAAAACTATCGGCAACAATAAACTGGAACTATTTATACGATCAGGTTCCCGTGGAAGGCATACCCAGGAGTAATTATACATTTTCCACCGGTTTTAAATATGCATTCTGATGCATTATTTGCCGGCATCGTATGTCAAATCTTCACTCCGCCCTGATTCGTGTTCTACAAATCAGCTTCCGGGCCTATTGCCTGTGGGTGCATTCCAAATTTTCGCCGGCTGGTGGGACACCAGCCGGGGCGGCCCGCCGTGGGCGGTGTCTGCCTGACCGGCAGACAGGTCTTCACCGCCCACATGAAGCAAAGCAATGCGACAATT
>CALMQS010000084.1 GCA_937871285.1 uncultured Sphingobacteriales bacterium
GCAGTTGCCCTTAAGCAGCCCATACTTACCAGCACTGAGCTTGAAAAATTGCGCAGTATTGATACCGGTATTTTCCAGGCTAAAACCATTCAATGTTATTTCAGGTCGGATGGCAAGCCCGGGTCGCTGAAAGCCGCTTTAGACCGTATTTGCCGTTACGCAGTAGATGCAGTGGAAGATGGGTTTGAAGTGCTTATTCTTTCGGATCGGGCAATAGACTCGGACCATGCTGCTATACCATCTTTGCTCTGTGTATCTGCCGTGCATCATCACCTTATCCGCAAAGGATACCGCGGCCAGGTAGGGATAGTAGTAGAAGCCGGCGATGTGTGGGAAGTACATCATTTTGCCTGTTTGATAGGCTTTGGCGCAACGGCTATCAACCCTTACCTGGCACTGGCCACTATCCGTACCATGAAAGCCACCGGCAGGTGGGAAACCGACCAGGACTGGTACACCTTACGTAAAAATTATGTAAAAGCGGTATGCTACGGCTTGCTGAAAGTATTCTCCAAAATGGGTATCTCCACCCTCCAGTCTTACCAGGGTGCGCAGATATTTGAAATATTAGGATTGAACCAGGATGTGGTAAACAAATATTTCACGGGTGCGGTAAGCCGGGTGGCAGGCATGGGGTTAGATGAAATTGCCAAAGAAGCGCTCGCCAAGCATGCGCTTGCATTCAATCTTAAAAATATTCCTGTTGATCGTTTGTCCGTTGGCGGTATATACCAATGGAAGCGTAAAGGGGAAGTGCATCTCTTTAATCCGCAAACCATTCATTTGTTGCAGTATTCAACACGGATGAATGATTATAATGTGTTTAAAAAATACAGCAAGGCGGTAAACGACCAGGGTGAGAAAGCCTGCACATTGCGCAGCCTGTTCCGCTTTAAGCGTAACCGTCCGTCTGTTTCCATTGATGAGGTAGAGCCGGCAGAAAATATTTACAAACGTTTTGCTACGGGCGCCATGTCATTCGGTTCTATTTCCTGGGAAGCGCATACCACGCTGGCTATAGCCATGAACCGCCTCGGTGGCAAAAGCAATACCGGTGAAGGAGGTGAGGATGAAAGGAGATATGAAAAGCTGTCCAATGGCGATTCTATGCGCTCTGCCATTAAGCAGGTTGCCTCTGCCCGCTTTGGCGTTACCAGCTTATATCTTACCGAAGCCGATGAACTGCAGATAAAAATGGCGCAGGGCGCAAAGCCCGGCGAGGGCGGGCAATTGCCCGGACATAAAGTAGACGACTGGATAGGAAGAGTGCGTCATTCCACGCCCGGCGTAGGATTGATTTCTCCGCCGCCACATCATGATATTTACTCTATTGAGGATCTGGCTCAACTGATATTTGATCTTAAAAACGCCAACCGTGCGGCCCGCATCAATGTAAAATTAGTGTCAAAGGCCGGCGTGGGCACTATTGCTGCCGGCGTTGCCAAAGCAAAAGCCGATGTAATACTCATAGCAGGCTTCGACGGCGGAACAGGCGCGTCCCCGGTAAGCTCCATCAAGCATGCCGGCTTACCCTGGGAGCTGGGATTGGCGGAAAGCCATCAAACATTGGTAAAGAACCGCCTCAGGAGCCGCGTGGTTTTGCAGGCCGACGGGCAAATGAAAACGGCCCGTGATATTGCTATCGCTACATTGCTTGGAGCGGAGGAATGGGGAGTGGCTACAGCCGCTTTGATAGTAGAAGGTTGTATTATGATGCGTAAATGTCACCTCAATACCTGTCCTGTGGGCGTAGCCACGCAGGATCCCGAATTACGCAAAAGGTTTACCGGCAATGCCGATCATGTAGTGAACTTCTTTAAGTTCCTTACCCAGGATCTGCGTGAGCTGATGGCTGAGCTGGGATTCAGAACCATCAATGAAATGGTGGGGCAGGTAGATTGCCTGGAAAGAAGAGAAGGCATTAATCACTGGAAGTATAAGAAGCTGGATCTGTCTCCCATATTATATAAAGAACCCGCTCCTGAACAGGTTGGTTTATATAACCAGGAAAAACAGGATCATGGACTGGCAGAGGTATTAGACTGGCAATTGCTTGAAAAAGCAAGGCCTGCGCTGGAGCAACGGGAACGGGTATACGCAGAATTCCCGATCCGTAATATTGACCGTACGGCAGGTACCATACTCTCTAACGAAATTACAAAACGCTATCGCGCGGCAGGATTACCGGACGATACCATTCATTTTAAATTTACCGGTACGGCCGGACAAAGCTTTGGCGCCTTTAACACCAATGGGGTTACGTTCGAGCTGGAAGGTGATGCCAATGATTATTTTGGTAAGGGCTTAAGCGGTGCCAGACTTATTGTATATCCTTCAAAAGAGGCAGGATTTGTTCCTGAAGAAAACATTATTATCGGTAACGTGGCTTTTTATGGCGCCACCTCCGGCGAAGCATTTATCAGGGGCAAGGCCGGTGAGCGTTTTTGTGTAAGAAATTCGGGCGCTAATACTGTAGTAGAAGGCGTGGGAGATCATGGTTGTGAATACATGACCGGGGGCCGGGTAGTAATACTGGGCGATACCGGCAGAAATTTTGCCGCGGGTATGAGTGGAGGCATTGCTTATGTATATGATGTAAAAGGTCAGTTCGCAGAAAATTGTAATCCCGAAATGATTGACCTTGATCCGGTGGTCAATGGCGAATCGGAAGAGCTGTATGACATGATAACCCGGCATTATGCTTATACCGGAAGCGCGGTTGCTAAATTCATTATAGATGATTTTGACAACCAGTTGAAGAATTTCATAAAAGTATATCCCAAAGATTATAAAAAAGCCGTTCAGAAAGCAAAGATTAAAGTGGAGGAAAGGTAAGCGGCACAGGGTGGAAGTATAAACATTTTTAATTCATTAATGAAGTAAGCAATACAATGGGCAAGCCAACAGGTTTTATAGAATTTACGCGTGAATTGCCGGGGAAAAAACCAGTAGCGGAACGATTGAAAAATTACAACGAGTTCATTGACCGCTTTTCTGAGCAAAAGCTGGTGAACCAGGCTTCGCGGTGCATGAATTGCGGGGTACCTTTTTGCCATAGCCATAA
This sequence comes from uncultured Sphingobacteriales bacterium, assembly GCA_937871285.1. Lineage (GTDB taxonomy): Bacteria > Bacteroidota > Bacteroidia > Chitinophagales > Chitinophagaceae > Agriterribacter. The sequence continues at coordinate 3,065 of CALMQS010000084.1, forward strand.
TGGTTGTCCTTTGGGCAACCTTATCCCGGAATTCAATGATGCCGTGTACCGCAAAAGCTGGCGCGAAGCGTATGATATTTTAACATCTACCAACAACTTCCCTGAATTTACGGGGCGCATTTGTCCTGCCCCCTGTGAGTCGGCCTGCGTATTGGGCATTAACCAACCTGCTATTACCATTGAAGAAATTGAAAAACATATTATTGAAATAGCATTCGAAAAAGGCTTTGTGCAGCCACGCAAGCCCAATATCCGTACCGGCAAAAAAGTAGCCGTTATCGGTTCCGGTCCTGCGGGGCTGGCAGCAGCAGCACAACTGAATTATGCGGGGCACCTGGTTACTGTTTTTGAAAGAGACGATGCCGCCGGCGGACTCTTACGGTACGGCATACCCGATTTTAAATTAGAGAAGTGGGTGGTTGACCGTCGTATAGAAGTGATGGAGCAGGAAGGAGTGGAATTCAGGTACAATGCGAATGTAGGCGTAAATGTAAGTATCAATGATCTGTTGAATGAATATCATGCTATTGTGCTGGCGGGCGGCTCTACCCAGCCCAGGGACTTACCCATACCCGGTAGCGAGCTGAAGGGCGTATATTTCGCCATGCAGTTTTTGAAACAGCAAAACAAGCGGAACGCGAAAAAAGATCCCCTGGCGAATGCCGCCATTGAAAGTAATATTCTCAAAGAAGAAATAAAAGCTACGGGGAAAAATGTAGTGGTTATTGGTGGTGGCGATACCGGCAGCGACTGTGTGGGCACATCCAACCGGCATGGCGCCGCATCTGTTACCCAATTTGAGCTGATGCCCAAGCCCCCGGGTGAGCGTACGCCATTTATGCCATGGCCTACTTACCCGATGGTCTTAAAAACATCTTCTTCCCACGAAGAGGGTTGTGAAAGGGCATGGGCCATTGCCACCAAAGCATTTCTCGGAGATGAAAAGGGTAACCTGAGCGCATTAAAAATCGTTGACCTGGAATGGAAGTTTTCTGATGACCAGCGACCTTCCCGTTTTGTGGAAGTACCGGGAACGGAAAGGGAGATACCCTGCGAGCTTACGCTGCTTGCCATGGGATTTGTTCATCCGCAGCATGAAGGTTTGCTGGATGAAATGGAGGTGGAATATGATGAACGCGGAAATGTAAAAGCTTCGGAAAAGGCATATCAAACCAGCATACCTAAAGTATTTACGGCGGGTGATATGCGCCGCGGGCAATCGCTGGTAGTATGGGCCATAAGCGAAGGAAGAGAATGCGCCCGTAAAGTAGATGAATTTTTGATGGGCAGCTCCCTTTTGGAAACCAAAGACGCGTCGCTGGTATCGTTGGCAATATAGGGGTAAGCGAGTGGTAAGTAGTAAGAAAATACAAATGTTATGGTTACATTTTTGCTTTGGTTGATTCTGTTAGTGCTATGTGCGCCGCTGGCTATTCTTGCCATTGTGCTGTATCCAATAGTATGGCTGGTGCTACTGCCGTTCCGGTTACTGGGCATAGCGGTTGACGGGATACTGTCTCTTATCAGGTCGATTTTTTTACTGCCCGCCAGATTGCTGCAACGCATCTGAGCTTTTGTTTCATAAGATCGCTAATACACTTAGTTGATAGAAGCCTTGCTCTTCAATACAATAAACAGAGGATCAGGGATTGGCTTTAGTACTATAGTTCAGCCTTGTACTATTGTCTGTCATTGGCACGCAGGAAGCATCTAACCTGGCTCAACATTCACCGGGATCTCACTTCACACAATAGCGCGACTGTGAAGACCCCGTTGGGAAGAGGCGGAAGAAAAATTGATAAAAGCGGAGACGTTCGTACAGCCGATAAAATACGAAGCCGGAAATCCGAAACCGGAGAAGGTTAGGCAGTACCGATAAATGACACACCCAAAGTTGAAACAGATTCCGTGATGCTCTATACCACCCTACACCTTATACCTGCCATTATCCAACTTTAAGAAGTCTTTAATAAAAGAAAAAGCTAAAGACCAATGTTATGTGTACGCGGGCTATATCTTTGCCTCCACTAAATAATTTCACCCATTATGAAAAAACAATTCATTGTATTAACAACGGCATTGGTATTAGGCATTACGGCAGTTTATGCGCAAAAAGGCGAAGACAAGCTCGTTTCCTTTGGAATAAGAGCAGGAGTTAATCTTCAGAAAATTTATGGCGATGATTTCATGGGCAATAAGCTCAACAATGATTTTACAACCGGCTTTCACGCGGGTATTAATGCCGATTTATTTATTTCGGAGGGCTTTTATCTGCAGCCCGGACTGTTATATTCCACAAAAGGCGCTGAAAGAAAAAATAACAATATTGAATACACGGAGCACATTTCTTATGTTGAATTACCCGTGAACCTTGTATTTAAGCCGGAACTGGGTGGAGGAAGATTGTTGCTGGGTGCAGGGCCTTATGCCGCTTACGGCATTTCGGGTAAAAATAAAACCAAAGCTAACGGTACGGCTGTTGAGCTGGATGCGAAATTTAAAGGTAAAATAAGCGCCGCGGAGTACGCAACAACACTGTTGAACGCAGCCTATTATGTTAAGCCATTCGATTTTGGCGGTAATATACTGGTGGGATATGAGCTAAACAGCGGCTTTAGTTTGCAGTTAAACGGACAGCTTGGGCTTTCTCAGATCAATCCTGAAGTTGATGGTGTGGCTGCCGATAAAAGCAAGTGGAAGAACATAGGCTTTGGCGCATCATTGGGATACAGGTTTTAGTGGTGAGTAGTGAGTAGTGAGTGGTGAGGTGAGAAAATATTTACTGAACGAATTTTTGTAAAAGGGTTGCACGGTTTTAATAGTGCATCCCTTTTTTCATTAATTCTTAGTTTGTGCAGGGTAAATCCGGTAATGCATCAAATCGTAACTTGTACCATAAACATTTTATACGCACATGCATCCATCACTCCAACCCCAACGCATCCTTTCCATAGATGCCTTTCGCGGCATTACGATTCTGGTAATGGTTTTTGTAAATGAGCTGGCAGGTATAAGAGATATTCCCTTATGGATGAAACATGTGCCTGCCAGTGCAGATGCCATGACCTTTGTGGATGTGGTGTTTCCTGCTTTTTTATTTATTGTGGGCATGTCGGTACCTTTTGCCTTAAAAAACCGGGTACAAAAAGGAGATCGTTTTCTTCAGTTGCAATGGCATATTCTTTGGCGCACGCTTGGGTTGCTGGTGCTTGGTGTGTTTATGGTAAATGGTGAAGGAGGATATCATAAAGAGTCAATGGGCATGTCCATACACCTGTGGCTGTTGTTGTTTTATATATGTGCTGTGTTGATCTGGAATGTATACCGGAGTCAAAAACGGATATGGGTATACCTGTTAAGAACCGCAGGTATAGCCGGTTTACTGATGCTTGCCGCTGTTTACCGCGGAGGAGAAGATGGTTCAGCCTCTATGACCCCCCGGTGGTGGGGAATACTGGGACTGATTGGCTGGGCATATTTATTTGGCTGCATTTTTTTTCAGTTGTTCAGGAAAAACATAGTAATGATGCTGGCAATGATCTGTTTTTGCATTGCGTTTTATATTGCCGGCAAAAGCGCTTTCGTACAGGAAAGCGGATCGTTGCGCTGGATCAGCAGCCAAACAGGTAATGCCGCGCATACTTCCGTTGTGCTGTGCGGAATAGTGTTGTCGCTTATTTATTTTGATAAGAATGAAACTAAAGCTGCCGGCCGCCGGTTTATAGCCGCCGGGATATTTACTTTACTGCTTTTTGTGGCAGGGTATGTGCTGCGCCCTTATTTTGGCATCTCAAAAATTTATGCTACACCAACCTGGTGCCTTTACAGTGCTGGTATTTGTTGTATCATTTTTAGTGTGCTGTACTGGCTGATTGATATAAAAAAAATAAGCAGCTGGACGCGTTTCTTCAAGCCGGCTGCCGTTAATCCCCTCCTTACTTATATTATTCCCGGCATATTGTATGCTTTATTCGCGGTGTTGCACATCAGCATTTTCCCTTACAGCATGCGTTATGGGGTGCCGGGTTTTTTATGGGCGGTGTTTTACGCGATTGCCGTAATGTATATTGCAAAGGGGCTGAACCGGCTTAATATAAAATTGCAGTTATGAAGAGGTGAATATGAAAATGTGGGAATTTGAAAATGGGAGCAGGGTGAGTTGATAAGGGAGATAAATTCAGATTGTACCGCGATATTGCTACATTGAAAGCATATATTACAGTGGATTCTGAATCCATTGCCGTGGAAGCTTTCCGGCTCAATGAAAAGGGGCATTGGGAACTCGAAGAATACAAATTGTTAACTGCTTTATTGTATATCCCTGTAGTAGAACAATTCATTCCCCTGGCGGCCATCTATGAAGGAACTTCGTTGATGAGTCCGTCTATATAAAGGAGGCTTCTCCGTTTTCGATGCGCATAAAATGCGTTACGCATTCCGGGATTTCTTCTTTATAATGACTTACATATAGCAGGGTGGTATCGAACAACCCGCAGATATCATTAATGATTTGTTTAAATTGCTGCACATGCTCCGGGTCTAAGCCCTGGCAGGGCTCGTCTAAAATTAAGAGCGGTGGATTTTTTACCAAAGCGCGCGCCAGCAAAACAAGCCGCTGCTCCCCGGCAGAAAGCAGCGACAGTAATTTATTTTGAACAGGCTCCAGCCTAAATAATGCCATCCATTGATTTACCTGGGAACGCTGTGCCGCCGTTAAGGTTCTGAACAGTCCGATAGAATCGAACAGACCGGATGCGATCGTTTCAAAACAGGTGGCGCTATAATCAAAATACACATGCATTTCGGGCGATACGTAGCCGATCTTTCTTTTGATGTCCCAGATACTTTCGCCACTGCCCCTGCGTTGATCAAACAGGTAAATTTCGTTGGCATAGGCTTTTGTATTATCCCCGGTTATTAAGCTCAGTAATGTAGATTTGCCTGCACCGTTAGGCCCCGATATGCTCCAGTGTTCACCCTTTTTTACTTCCCAGTTAATATGCTTTAAAATTGTTCTTTCTCCATACTGCACAGATACGTTTACCATTTTTACGGCATATGCAAAGTTGCTTTCTGCCGGCCGCTGCAATGCTTGTAAAAGCGGGTGGCTGATCCGGAAACCTGTTGCCGGTTCATTTGCAAGAGCGATAAAATCTTTTTTGGGTATCGCTGAAACCAGCTTCCCATTATCTATTGTGGCAACGTGTGTTATGCACCCGGGCATTTCTAACGGGGAAGTGATTAATATTATTTTTATGCCTGCATCACTCAATATGTTAATGATGCGGGAAAGCATGGTTCTGCCTGCTGTATCTAATCCAACAAAAGGATTATCTAATATCAGCAGTTGAGGATCGCCCAGTATGGCTTTAGCTATTTGCAGTCTTTTATTTTCGCCATTCGACAATTGTATCAGAGGCTCGTGCATTACATGTTCTATGTGCAGCAACGCCGGTAACTCCTTTATAATAATTCCGGAAGAAAGCAGGGTATGCGCCCGGCTATCCAGGTCCAGTACTTCGGCAACCGTTAAGGCATTGTTGGCATCAGATGCATTGTAGCGCTGCTGGTAGTAAAAATCGGAAGTGTTGGAAAGATTTTTAAAATGGTGCTGCTGTTCCACCACTACTATGTGCGGGCGATAACCGGGTTGTCCGTTAAAAGTAATATGGCCCGAATAATGCTGCCGGCCCGCTAGTGCATATGCCAGCATCGTTTTGCCGCTTCCCGAAGCACCGGTAACTGCCCATTGCTCGTCGCTTTGTATGATGAGGTCAATATGGTCAAGGATCTTTCTGCCATTGCGCTGCACCGTTATCTGTTCAAGTTGTAAAAAAGGAAAAGCCATTGTATCATTATATTACAATGGCTCAAGTTATTATTTTGTTTACAATCTTCTGGATGCATTTTCAATTGCTGTTGCATTTTTGCCCCTTTACCATCTGCTCCATGCACTGTCCGGGAATGGGTACAACAAGTTGAAATGCTTTCCGCTCATGGCTTAATCCTCGTCTTCATAATACGCGTCTTCATTGCTGTAGTACGACGATTCCCACTCTTTCACCGCTTTGTCATCAAGCAGTTCAATGATCTCAAAAATCGGGTCTGATTTCCTTTTCCACTCCGTCATTTCCGTTTCGCCATAGCGCGTTATAAACAGGCAATGATCGGATTCGAGCATGACCCTGATGAGCGCAACAGGAGACCCCTCCTTTTCCTCAATAAGATAATAACATCCTTTTTCCAGCAAAGCATACGAATACATAACATTTCAAATTTTAAATCTGATCAATGCAGAATTAA
>CALMQS010000085.1 GCA_937871285.1 uncultured Sphingobacteriales bacterium
GCCAACTTAGCTCAGCTGGTAGAGCATTTCATTCGTAATGAAAGGGTCGTCGGTTCGAATCCGATAGTTGGCTCTGATAAACCCCCGGTATTATTTTAGTCCTGCTTGTCTGGTTTGTTTTGAGCAGAAAGCAACTGGTCTATCTTTTCATCTATCTGTTTTAATTGTCCTAGTATTACCCATGCGGCAAGACTATCTTCTTCGTTTAATATGCTTTGCGGCTTGTCTCCGCTATTAAGCACATCCTTTAAAGAGCCGTTTTCCAAATCGGTGAGCAATAGATCATCAATATTAACTCCAAATATCTTGGATAATTCTATTACCTTTTCCAGTCCGGGCCGGCTTACATTATTTTCATAATTAGACCAGGTATTTGGCGAAATGCCGCACCTGTCTTTCATTTCAGACTGTTTCCATTTATTTTTTTTACGTAAAAACCTTAGATTTTTATGTAGATAACTCCCTGCCATTCGATTTTCTTAAAAAAAATTCCAAATTTTATTTGAAATAACAAAATACCTGATGTATCTTAGATAACAAATCAAGGCTTCACCGGTAACGCTACCAAATATATGAAAAACGAATCAGGAAATTATACAGAAATTACCATTCCCACACTTATTGCAAGGTTGGAGTTTTACGATAGCGCGGTCTTATAACCTTGCTGAGACGATATGTTTATTATTTCATAAACTATGGGGCATTCTGGATGCAGACGAAATCAGGCAATCGGGCGCTGTTTCAATCATTTGGATTGATCTTATCATCCATAACCTCTTTGCATGACAAATAAAGAATACAGGTTATTAACAAGCCGGCCATCAAGGATGCAATCCAGCAATATAGATAACCCTAAGGATGCTTTGGAATCTTTCTTCAGCAGCTTTACGCTGGATGATTGCAGGAATTATTTATGGGAGCTGTATGAAAGATGCGTAATGAGCTATGCACGGGAACATACGGTACATGAAACGGCATCGGATATGCTTTTCTTTTATACCCATACGGAAATGCTGATAGAAGCTGCATGGCTTATCAATAACAAGCATAAGAGAAAAGAAAAAAACAGGAAGAATACTTCTCCGGGTCAAAAAGAGCATACCTGAACCATTTGCGTACAGGGCAAATATTTACAGCGAACTATTTTTTCCGGTGGAAAAATCGCTATCCATTTTTCAGCAGTAACTGTTAAACAGTGAAAAAAGATAATAGCATAAATGAAAGATACCATAAGTCCTATCACTTTTTAAACAAAGCGGTTGACGACCCTTTCCTGTGCCTCACAGCCATATTTGATGCTTTTCACCCCAACGACTTTCGGAAAGAGATAACTTTTTGGCAACAACTGGCTTTGGCAAATGACCAGAGCGCCTATGATGAAGGAAAAGTGAGGGAGGATATGATGGATTTTTGCCGTGAGCTTTTACGGATCACCGAGGCTTTCTATATTATTAATGAGAATAGAAAGCGGCAACAAAAAGCTAAAAAGAGAAAGAACTCAAAAAAAGAAACAGGGAGAATAATTAACGCATTCCATCAGCTAACATTATTAAGCGACCGGGAAAAGGCTGACCCGCAACTGGCTGTCAGGGCTTTTTGTAATGCATTTTCGCACGAATATTCAAGGATTGAGCTATTGGACCTGTTGGATGCTGTTATTACTTATGAAGGAAAAAAAACGGTTTACAAGGGCAACCTTGTGCTGGTTTATCAATGCATGGAATCTTTACTCAATCTTGCTTATATGATTGCTAAGAAGAAGAAACTATTAAATCATCTAAAGCCATCCCGATATGCTGAACACCGAGTACATCAATAATCATCCGGCAGAAGAATTTTGGTATTGCTCTAAAGAGTCCGTTGAAAACGCGCAAAAAGCCATCTGTGAATTTTTTGATATGTATGGCTCAGGCAGCGCGCAGGAACGGCTTTGGGAAATGCTTAAGCTGGCATTAGGCAGTGCGGAAATAAATGACTGGAATGAAGTGAAACGGGCAAACGTTATCCATTTTTATGAACTGCTGGCACAGTTGATCAAGGCCAATTACCTGTTGTTTTTAAAAATGAGCAATGAAACCTGAAAACATGTTCGGGGAAAAAAGCCCTATGCTTTAGCGAGATTCCTGATATCACTTATCGTAGGTGATACGCGTGAATGTATCTGCAGATTTGAGAGGCAAAAGAAGTTACATTCAATACTCCTAAGGTTTGGGACAGCATTATCAAAATAAAAACGGCGCATGTTTATATGTGCCGTTTTTATGAATTTTTGCGAATGAATTAATAATTATTCCATCAGCCTGTACAGCTCATCTAAGTTGGGCGAAAGGATGATTTCTGTTCTGCGGTTCAGCGCCCTTCCTTCCGGTGTGGCATTGGTATCGCGCGGATCGAAGTAGCTATGGCCCGATGCCACCACCCTGGCCGGATCTACCTGGTAATCTTTTGTGAGGATGCGCACGATAGATACCGCCCTGGCTGTGCTTAGTGCCCAGTTATCTTCAAAAGTTCTGCGGATAGGAATACTGTCGGTATGCCCTTCCACTACAATCTGTATCTTAGGATCGGTATTGAGTACCTGAGCTATTTTGCCCAGTGCTTCCTGCCCTTCTTTACCTACTACCGCACTCCCCGATTTAAAGAGCAGCTTTTCCTGCAATGACACATATACTTTTCCATCCTTTACAAAAACATCAAGGTCTTCGGCTTTGTATTGTCCTAATGCCTTATTAATCGTGTTGCGCAGGTTTTCCACTACGCTGCGCTGCTGATCTATCAGTTTTTGCAGCGCTTCCAGGCGCTTTTGCTGTTCTTCAATCGTAAGTGCTGTGCTGCTCAGTTGTTCCTGGGTGCTGCTCAACTGCTGTTCTGTGTTGCTCAGCAACTGGCGGGCCTTATCCAGTTCCTGCTCTTTTAAGCTTTTAGCAGAGGCCACATCGCTGAGTTGTTTTTTTAAATCTTCATATAGCTGGTTACTTTCCCGCAGGTTTTTACGAAGGATAGCCAGGTCGTTTTCAAAACGAAGGCTGTCTTGCTGCAAAACACTGATGGCATTGGTTGCTTCTGTAAACTTTTTCTTGGATACACAGGAGGTAAGCCCGGCAAATACAAATAATGTAATAAAAGCGGGCAGGAGATGCTTCATATTAAATGGATTTTTGGTTTACAACTAACACACAGGCATAGTTGCAGTTAATGTAATGATAATGATAGCCGCTCAAAAATAAACAAATAATTTGTTGTAAGTGATTTTGAATTGCGGGTACCTGCTCCCCTGCACACCCTGAAACCTGTAACCTGCAACCTGTAACCCACTTTGCACTCTGCAACTTGTAACCCAATAATGCCGCCCAGGTTATATCTTTGGCCAAAGTGCGGTATGGAAAAATCGAATTTTGTTGATCAGATCAGGATATTTTGCCGTAGCGGGCATGGCGGCGCCGGCAGTAAGCATTTTATGCGCACCAAATACAACCCGCAGGCAGGTCCCGACGGTGGCGATGGCGGCCGGGGGGGGCATATTATGCTCAGGGGCAATAAAAACTTATGGACTCTTTTGCATTTGCGGTATTTTAAAAATGTGCTGGCCGAAAATGGTGAAGGCGGCAGCGGTAACAACTGTACGGGCAGAATGGGAAAGGATGTTATTATAGAAGTGCCATTGGGAACAGTTGCCTTTGATGAAGAAACGCATGAAAAGGAAGCCGAAATAATGGAAGACGGGCAGGAAGTAATATGGATAAAGGGCGGACGCGGAGGCCTGGGCAATACCAATTTTGCCACGGCCACCAACCAGACGCCGGAATATGCCCAGCCGGGCGAACCCGGACAGGAAGCCTGGAAGGTGCTGGAGCTAAAGGTGCTGGCGGATGTAGGCCTGGTAGGTTTTCCCAACGCAGGCAAATCCACCTTACTATCGGCTATCACCGCCGCCAAACCAAAGATCGCCGATTATGCTTTTACTACTATTAATCCCAACTTGGGCATAGTAGCCTACCGCGAAAACAAAAGCTTTTGTATAGCCGATCTTCCCGGTATTATTGAAGGGGCTGCGGAAGGCAAAGGTTTGGGACATCGTTTTCTTCGTCATATTGAACGCAACCCCGTGCTGCTGTTCCTTATTCCGGCCGACAGCAAAGACCATCATAAAGAATTTGATATACTGGTAAATGAGTTGGAACAATATAATCCGGAGCTTCTGCACAAGGAATTTATTATTGCTGTCAGTAAAAGTGATATGCTGGACGATGAATTAAAAGCAGCCATCAGCAAAGAGTTGCCCCCCGATGTCCCGCATCTTTTTATTTCATCGCTTAACCATAAGGGTTTGGTTGAACTAAAAGACCTGTTATGGCAAATCTTAAATAAAAAAAATGACCAGTAAATAACTTAACAATAGCAAAAATGCCTTAATATTACTGCTGCAAAAAGCGATTACTTTTATTTAATTATAACCTACGATTGCCTGCCATTTCCGGCATTTACTGCGAAGCCCCCGGGTTTCGCTTTTTTGTTGCATTATCCAGCCCGCATCCCTTATCTTTATAAGCGTATTTTCCTGTAAGCGATTGGTCATTCTGAAAAATTCTGTATATGGCTTTACTACCCTGGCGTAAAGGTATTGTTACCCGTATCGGGGAAGAAGCTCCTTTAACCCGCAGGTACTGGATTGAAGTTCAGGATACGGCTCAATTTGATTTTACTCCCGGGCAGTTCGTAACGCTTGATTTACCCATACATGAAAAGCCTGCCAGAAGATGGCGCAGCTACTCTATTGCATCCTGGCCCGATGGCAGCAATGTGTTTGAGCTGGTGATCGTATTGCTGGAAGGCGGCGCAGGCACCAATTATATTTTTAATGAAATAAAAGAAGGTTCCGAATTTACGTTGCGCGGTCCCCTCGGTGTGTTTACACTGCCACAGCCTGTTGAAAAAGATCTTTTCCTGATCTGCACCGGCACAGGTATTGCACCTTTTCGCAGCATGGTTAATTATATTAACCTGCATAATGTTCCCCACAAACATATTCACCTCATATTTGGCTGCCGCGAAAAATGCAACCTGCTGTATTATGACGAGATGCGGGAGCTGGAAGAAAAAGTGCCTGATTTCCATTATTATCCTACCCTATCAAGGCAGGAATGGGAAGGCAAAACCGGTTATGTACATGCCATATATGAAGCGCTTGCTCAAAGCATGCCGCCGGCACAATTTTTTCTTTGCGGCTGGAAGAATATGATTGATGAAGCCAAGCAAAGGATTTTGGCTATGGGCTACGACCGTAAAGCCATTCACCAGGAATTGTATGGATAATGTTATTTGAGATTTGAGATTTAAAATTTGAGATTGCATTACGCTTCTGATTTGCAGTATCAGCTACCGGGTAGGCTTACTACTCACAATTCACAACCTTGCGCCCATCCTCCCGTATTTTCAAATTCTTCACATTTCCACATTTTCCATATTTTCACATTAATATGATTACGTTAAAAGAAGGCGATAAGGCTCCTGCCTTTTCGGGAAAGAATCAGAAAGGAGAAAAAATTACCTTATCGGATTATAAAGGGAAAAAGCTGGTATTGTATTTTTATCCGCAGGATGATACGCCCACCTGTACTGTACAAGCCTGTAATTTGAGGGATAATTTTTCGTTATTAAAGCAAAAGGGATTTGAAATACTTGGCGTGAGCCCGGATGATGAAAAATCGCATCAGAAATTTGAAGCAAAATATGCGCTTCCCTTTGATCTGCTGGCCGACCCCGGTCATAAGATCATTGACAAATACGGCGTATGGGGTGAAAAACAGTTATATGGAAGGAAGTATATGGGACTGCACCGCACTACTTTTGTTATTGACGAAAAAGGGGTGATCAGGAAAATATTCTTCCGGCCGAAAAATAAACAACATGCTGAAGAGATAATAAAATCCCTGGAACAGCAATAGCGCTTATGGATGTTTCAGATATTAAGATCAAAGAAAAATCATGGAAGGCAAAGCTGGCCGCAGGATGGCTGGGCGTAGATAATGTGGCTTTTACCCTGGGTAAAACCATTCACCTGTATAATGCTACCGCACAGGAATTTTTGCACGATACCCGCTGGGTAAAGCATGAGCTGAAGCATGTGGAACAGTTTAAACGTTACGGCTTCATTTCATTTATAGCCAGGTATACGCTTGAAACCCTGAAAAAGGGGTACTACAATAACAAATATGAGGTAGAAGCCCGTATGGCGGAAAAGGAAATAATCTAAAGGGCGCTTATTGTGCCTGGTTCCACAGCCTTTATATCACGCTACAATTTATACCGCTTTAAACAGTTATTATAACCGGCATATAATGTACTATATGTCAACTTTCCCAATATTTTTTCCCGGTTTCGATATAGGACTTGGCAAATTTATTTATCTTGGTAAGTCAAGACCTTGCTAAATACCGAATGACCCCTCAACCCAAACATTGCCTTCTTTCTTTATGGCGCATCCTGTTGCCGTCCCTGTGCTGCTTTGTATTTCATACAGCAGGGATAGCGCAATTAAACGCTTTTTTTAATGCAGATAAAGAAGGCGGCTGCCCTCCTTTTACTGTTCAGTTCAGCAATGCCAGTTCGGGCGCCTCGGCCAATGCCGCCTACCTGTGGAATTTTGGTAATGGCAACACAAGTGAGCTCAGGGATCCGGCCGCTATATATACAGAAGAAAAAGAATATACGGTAACCCTTACTGTTACAGATGAAGGCAAAACCAGCACATATACCCGGCAAATTACCGGGTATCAAAAGCCTGTGGCAGATTTTTCGGTTTCCGCCACCAAAGATTGTATACCTGCCGGCATAACCTTTACCAGCAGTTCCAAGCCAGGCAGCGGATCGCTCAGTCGCTACTATTGGGACTTTGGCGATGGCAGCACGGAGGAAGGATATGGCAATACCATATCTCATACATATATGGCGGTTCAAAAACCTTCTGTAAGCCTTACTGTTACCAATAGTTACGGCTGTTATAGCACAATAGAAAAAGATGAGGTAGCAGAAATACTTCCTGCTATGCATGCGTCATTTACTTCCGATAAACGGGTGCTCTGCACACCGTCGGATGCAGTGCAGTTTACCAGTATCAGCTCGGGCCCGGGCACATTAAGCTATATCTGGGATTTTGGAGACGGGAACACGTCTTCTGTAAAAAATCCATCTTATTCCTTCAACAAAAAAGGGATTTACACGGTAAGCCTTACTGTAAAGAATGAAGAAGGATGCAGCATAACCACTACGCAAAGCGACTACCTGAACGTAGCCAGCTATAAGGCCGCTTTTAATACCCCCGCGCTGATATGTGAAGGTCAGCGGGTGGTTGTTAACAGCACCAGCACGCCAAATCCTTCTTCCTCCAACTGGTATATCAACGACCAGCCTGTATATAGCTGGTATAACAGTCTGGAATATACATTTGCCGATACGGGAAAGCAAACCATAAAGCTGGTGAACACATTTGGCGACTGCCAGGACGTTGCTACCGCCACGGTGCATGTACGCCCTGTTCCCAGGCCCACCGGGTTTGCCGCCGATATACAAAGTTTATGTGGTGCGCCTTCCGTGGTAAAGTTTAAGGATAATACCGAAGGTGCTGTAAAATGGGAATGGGATTTTGACTATTACGGTTATTATCATCCCGGTTCAGCAGCGCAGGCGCCATCGCATACCTATACAGGCGATAATTCATATTTTGTAAACCTTACCGTAAGCAATATATACGGGTGCAGCAGTGGCACCGGGCAATATGTAACGATCAGCAAACCCTATGTAAATATTTATAACAAGCTTAGTTCCGGCAGTGATAACTGGTATTGCGGTTATGTAAAAGTGCAGATGGCTGCGGGAACCGCTACCGAAGAGATCATTGATTATAAGTGGCATTTCGGCGATGGAGCCACTTCCACTGATCCGGAACCGGTGCATGAGTATACGAAGCCCGGTAATTTTAATGTTCGCCTTGAATATGTTACCAAAAATGGTTGTAAGGGTGTTTCCAATTCCATCGACTTTTCTGTATACAGTAAGCCTAAAGCCGATTTCAAAGCTATTGCGGGTGTGGATATTTGCGGTAACACGCCTGTAACATACAGCTATACCGGCACAAACTTTTCGTACTTAGTGTGGAGCTTTGAAGGCGAGTATAATGATTTGTATTATGGCAACAATGGCGGCAGAACAGTACAGTATAACAAGGAAGGCACTTATGGCGTAAAGCTAACGGCATACAATGGCAATTGCAGTGATGAGATTGAAAAAAAGAATTATGTAACCATAAAACCGCCTTTTCCCAAAATAACCGGTTACACATTAAGCTGCGAGGGCACACGGGGCCTCGTTAAATTTACACAGGCTTCAGAAGGAGCCACTTCATGGAAATGGGATTTCGGCGATGGCAAAACACAAACTTTGGCTTCAGAAGAGCCTGTTGTTGAGCATGAGTATACCAAAACAGGAAGCTATAAAGTTGTTCTCACTACTTCCAACGGGCAATGTTCCGTTCGCGATTCCATTACGATTGCAGTATTGCTGAAGCAAAAGCCGGTGCTTGCGCTTGCTCCGGGGGAAGCCTGTACCAACACATTTATCAACTTCAGCATTTCCAATATGGAGCAGAATCCTTATATGGCTAACTTTAACAACCTCTATTATATCGAAAAATGGGAATATGCCAACGGGGAGCCATTTGAGGGCAGCTCTTATTTTGATTACAGTAGCAATGATTGGCGGCCAGTAAGGGGCAGCATAAGCTCCGCTCAGACTAAAGACAATCAATTACGCGTAATAACAACTTCTTATTACTTCGGATGCGCGGATACCAGCAATGCTGTTCCTGTAAAATTCAAAGGTGCTTTGCCGGCTTTTGATGTAGTTAAAGACGGGCTGTGCTTTACTACGGCTGAAGTGATCTTAAAAGATGCTTCCATTGCTGAGAACAATACCATAACAAGTTGGCACTGGGATTTTGGCGACGGGCAAACACTTACAAAAACATCGGGAGGGCTGGTACAGCATCAATACGAAAATCCGGGCAACTACTATGTAAAGCTTACGATCACCGATGCGGGCGGCTGCAGCAGCAGTACGGCATCTTACGGAAAAGCAGTAAGCGTAAACGGGCCAAAGGCAGCGTTTAGCCTGGCGCAGGGCAATAATGTTCCTTTAAATACCAATATTATCTTTTACAACAGCACCAATACTTATGGTGCAGACAACGTGCAGTACCAATGGGATTTTGGCGATGGAAGCGCACCCGGCAACAGCTATTACGAATCGCACACCTACACGCAGCCCGGCACCTATGCCATACAGCTTACAGCCACCGATGCGGTGAGCGGCTGCACCTCTTATGCCACCCAAACACTTGTGGTGCGATATTTTAATACGGCATTCCGCTTTACACAATCCTTTGTAACCAATACCCAATGCGCCCCGGTGGTGGCCAGCTTTGAAAATACGTCTTATGATTATACCAAAATAGTTTGGGATTTTGGCGATGGGAGCCCGCTGCTGGAAAACGTCTCTTATCCCCGGCACGCATATAAAGAGCCCGGTACATATGAGATAAAGCTGATGGGCTATGGTTACAACGGGTTGGAGAAAACGTTTAAAGACACTATCATCATCAGCCGGCCGGAAGCTTCTTTAAAAGCAGGACCGCCCGAAATCTGCCTTGGGCAGCAGGCTTCGTTAAAGGCTGCGGGCCCGGGCATCAGCAGCTATGCCTGGGATTTTGGCGATGGCAACGTGATGATTTCAGGCGACAGCAGCATAAGCCACACCTATAACAGCGCAGGCATTTATATGCCACAGTTACTTATAACAGACGCCGGCGGCTGCACGGGCGCGGCAAATGCCGGAGACAGGATACAGGTACGGCCAGCACCAAAGCTAACGGTTACGCCCACCCAAACCCGTATATGCCTGGGGGAAAGCCTGCAGTTGTCTGCCAGTACACCAGGCGGGGTAAGTTATACATGGGAAGCCGCTAACGGCATCAACCACATGAACCTACCCAACCCAACGGTAAAGCCCGGTCTTACCACTACCTATAATGTAGTGGCGAAAGACGACCTGGGCTGCAGCGCAACAGGATCTGCAGCCGTAACAGTGGTTCAGCCGGAGCAACTGAAAGTTCAGCCGGATACAGGTATATGCTATGGTAAGCAGGTACAGCTCCATGTTAGCGGCACTACCGTTTACCAGTGGATCAGGAACACAAACGGGTTAAGCAGCATACATATTGCTGATCCCGTAGCACAGCCCGTTGCCACCACTGTATATACAATAACCGGTGGTGATCAATACGGCTGTTTTTCTGACACAGCAGATATAGTGGTGAGTGTTTATGACCTCCCATCCGTATCAGCCGGCCGCGATGTGGAAGTGCTTGCCGGAACACCTGTGCAGTTGCAGGCAGACGGCACTCCCGATATTGTATCATGGAAATGGACCCCGGATCAATATCTTAGTTGCGGTAACTGTCCTGCGCCGGTGAGTAAAGCGCTGGCCACTACCGAATATCATATTACGGTAACCAACGCGCATGGCTGTACGGCATCCGATGGTATGATCCTTAAAATGCAATGCGAAGAAAGTAAAGTGCATATACCCAATGCCTTTACGCCTAACGGCGATGGCAGGAATGATGTGTTTACCATTCTTGGCATTTCCTATGTAAAGCACCTGGTAATTTATAACCGCTATGGAAAAAAAGTGTTTGAAAGAAGGAATTACATAGCAGCCGACCGAAGCCTGGGATGGGACGGCACATTCAACGGGGAACTGTTGCCCACAGGGAGCTTTGTGTACTTTGCAGAAATGGAATGCGAATCAGGCGGAATATTTACCAGAAAAGGCACGGTGACCATGATCAGGTAAAGCCGCATACATAGCGGGGCTGTCTCAAAAGAGCCGGTATAGAAAATGTACTACTAAGACTCAAAGCCCTGATCTTCCCGTTTTATTTTTAGCAACTTCGCAGCAAAATATTATAGTGTGCTTAGGTAGTATGTATTATGATCTCCATTCAGCCGTCAGCCTGCTTTGTTTTCCGCATTATATTTTTTTTCGGCCGCGGCTGCTTTTTCAAAATCAAGTACTACACCGTTAATGCAATATCTCAGGCCCGTTGGCGGGGGACCATCTTCAAACACGTGTCCCAGGTGCCCTTTACACCGTCCGCACATTACTTCTGTTCTTTCCATACCCGCGGTATGATCGGGCGCATAAATGATGCTGCCTTTGGTAACAGGCTCGTAAAAGCTGGGCCAGCCGCAGCCGCTTTCAAATTTGGTATCGCTTCTGAATAAAGCGTTGCCGCAGGCCGCACAGTAATAGGTTCCCACTTCACTAAACTTTTCATACTTGCTGCTCCACGGCCTTTCCGTTCCCTTTTTCCGGGCTATATAATATACGTCTTCGGGTAAAACATCTTTCCACTCCGCATCACTAAGGTTAACCTTAGATTTGTCGGTGCGGGAGTATACTTTATTTTTATTATTTGTATTATCCATATGTGCTGATGATTTTTTTTGAGGTGGTTGTGAAAAGCTACACTGGCAAAAGATCATGGGAGCTATTAATACGATAAGAAGAGGTTTAAAGAACATGATCTGTAATTTTCAGGTTGAACAAATTTACGAAACATTACGCAGTATGCTGCGGGGCATTTGACTGCTGGAATTCAGCACTTTTTTTAATATAATGTTAAAAAAGATTTAAAAATATATTTTTGCAGCAAACCGTTAGCATGTCGTTAGAAGAGGATATCCGCCAGACCACATTCCGTAACGAGCATCAAAAAGGCATGATCAACATGATCTATACCTGCAACTGGATCATGGAACGCCAGAAGAAAATTCTTGGCCGGGAAAAAATAACGCCGCAGCAATTCAATATTCTCCGTATACTGAGAGGCGCTTATCCCAAACCCATTTCTACCATGCAAATAAGGGAAAGAATGCTGGATAAGATGAGTGATACCAGCCGTATTGTAGACCGGTTAACAGTAAAAGGGCTGGCTAATAAAAAAACCTGCCTCACCGATAAACGCCTGGTAGATATTGCTATTACCCCCAGGGGTATGGCTATGCTGGAACGTTTGGATCGCAGGAATGAAGAAATGGACGCGCTGTTACGTGCCTTGCCGGAGCCGGAAGTAAAAATGCTTAACCAGTTATTAGACAAGATCAGGAAGCCTGAATAGTATGACGACAATAAATGGCAGGTTAAATTTAAAACTACCTTCACGGTTTATTGTTCCTTTATTGTTATAATTGCTGCATGAAAATTCTGCTTATCCTCTGGGCTGCCGTTTGTCCTTTTGTTTTTTGCGTTGCACAACCTAAATATGAATTTCGTGCCGCCTGGATCGCTACGGTAGATAATATTGACTGGCCCTCGAAGGGTAATTATAATCCGGAGAGCCAGAAAGCCGAATACAGGAAGCTGCTGGATATGCATGTGCAAAACGGAATGAACGCGGTTATTGTGCAGATCCGACCGGCAACGGATGCTTTCTATCCTTCGCCTTATGAGCCCTGGAGCGAGTGGCTTACGGGTAAGCAGGGCCGTGCCCCCTCCCCTTATTATGATCCGCTGCAGTTCATGATTGAAGAAGCGCATAAAAGAGGGCTGGAGTTTCACGCCTGGTGCAATCCTTACAGGGCAGAATTACAGATCGGCAAATCTTCCATTTCGCCTACACATATTACCAAAATACATCCTGAATGGTTTGTAGCTTACGGGGGTAAAAGATATTTTGATCCGGGCAATAAGCAGGCCCAGGAATATGTAGTGCATGTGATCCGCGATATTGTTAGCCGTTATGACGTAGATGCGCTCCACTTCGATGATTATTTTTACCCCTACAGGATAGCCGGCCAGGAATTCCCGGATGATAAAACTTATGCAGCATATGGGGGAGGCATGGACAGGGGCGACTGGCGCAGGAGTAATGTGGACTCTATTATCGTAAAGTTGCACCGTGGTATACGGCAGGAGAACCCGCACTGTAAATTTGGCATCAGCCCTTTTGGAGTATGGCGCAATAACGACAAAGATAGCCTGGGCAGTGATACCAAAGCCGGGCAAACCAATTACGATGACCTGTATGCAGATATACTATTGTGGCTGAAGGAAGGCTATATTGACTACGTAGTGCCCCAGTTGTACTGGGAACACGGGCACCGCGCGGCGCCCTACGAAGTGCTGGTTGACTGGTGGAGCCGGCACAGTTATGGGAAACATTGTTATGTAGGATTGGGTATTTATAAAGCAGGAACCAATGCCCGGTGGCGCGACAGGAATATTATTCCCATGCAAATAAGGGATGCAAGATCATACAGCACCATACAGGGCCAGGTGTATTTCAGCAGCAAATCTTTTTTAAAAAATCCCAACGGATGGAACGACAGCTTGCAGCAGCACTACTATAAATACCCGGCTTTAATTCCTCCCATGCCGTGGATAGACAGCATACCGCCCGTTCCCCCGGTAATTAACGCTATTGTCACCGAAGGCAATGCCGCGAACCAGCAGGTAAGGATAAACGCCGCCTATATTGATAAAGAAAAACGCCTGCGGCAATTTGCCCTGTATGCCTTCTCTTCCTTAGAAGATACCGATATTTCCAACAGGGCGCCATTAAAGCTCATCCCCACCGTTTCCGATTCATTAGATTATGTACTGGCATTATCCCTGTTGCCACAATCCGGAAAGGAGCTGTATATAGGATTAACTGCTGTAGATATCAACAATGTGGAAAGTGAGATCAGCATACTGCAAAAGTTAGAAAGAGCCAGTGAAAAAGCGGAATGGGAAACGGTGAAATGAAATGTTTGGCTTTTTGCTGCAGATACGCAGATTTTATCCACGCTTCTGCAGCATCTTTATTTGGTATGCCTGACAGCACTTGTTTTTAGGCATATATTTCTATTAACGTGAATTTCGGATGTTCGGAAGTGAAAAACATCAAAAACGCAGGTTATAATTCTAAAACAATCTCCCCTGCTGCCCCGGTCTTCTGAAGATGGTAGTGTCTAATTCAAAACGGTCTTCATTCATGTGATACATTTTTCCGTATTTTATATACTGTTGCGTTATGATCTCCGCTATGGCGCCTTCGCCGCGCATACGCAGGCCCCAGCGGGTATCGTTTACTTTCCCATCGTGGCTCTGCTCAATTAAATGCCATACTTTGTCTGCACGGTCGGGAAAATTTTTATACAGCCAGTCGTGAAACAAAAATTTAATAGCGCCATTTAAACGGATGAACGTATAAGCGGTAAATACAGCACCCACATCTGCCGCGGCTTTCATAATACGCTGCATCTCGTGATCATTGAGCCCTGGGATCATAGGCCCCATCATCACTCCCATGCGAATGCCGGCACTGCTTAATTCTTCTATTACTTTCAGCCGCTGCTTTGCTGTAGTTGTCCTTGGCTCCATCACCCTCCGCAAATCCTCATTAAAGGAAGTAATGGAAACCATTGCCGATACCAGGCGTTTTTTGGCCAGCTCCTGCAGCACGTCTTTGTCTTTAATGATCCACGCGTTTTTGGTAAGAATGCCTACCGGCTGGTTGAATTCATTACATACTTCTAACAGTCCGCGTGTTAACCGGTATTTTTGTTCTGCGGGCTGGTAGCAATCAGTATTGCCACTCAGCATAATGGGCATTACTTCCCATTTGGGGTGCATGAGCTGCTTACGCAACAGTTGCGGGGCATTTTTTTTAACAATGATCTTCCGCTCAAAATCCAGTCCTGCGCTATAGCCCCAGTATTCATGCACATTACGGGCATAGCAGTAAATGCAGCCATGCTCGCAGCCGGCATAGGCATTCATGCTGTAAGCCATACCCACATCCGGGCTGTCTACTTTATTTACAATGGTTTTCGACAGTTGCTCCAGGTACTGTGTAGGTGTATTGCCTTCCGACCAGTCGTCAATGGCTTCTATATGTTCCTTTGTACGCTCGTCTTTCAGAAACCGGTTTTTGGTATTGAACTGTGCGCCCCGCCCCTGTAAATATTGTTCCGCTTCCTCTTTTGCTTTAGCGGAAACTTTATAGTGATCCTGCTTAAGTTTTTCTGACATAAAATTTTTTTTGTGAACCACAAAGAC
>CALMQS010000086.1 GCA_937871285.1 uncultured Sphingobacteriales bacterium
TTTGGTTCTTGTTATTTGGTTCTTGATGCTTTGTATTTCTTTAGAGTTGCAAGTCGCAAGGTACAGGTTACAGGGGCGCCCTCGTTCGGATTTCGGATTTTCTTCTTCGGATTTGACATTTGAATTTTATTTGGTTCTTGTTATTTGGTTCTTGATGCTTTGTATTTCTTTAGAGTTGCAAGTCGCAAGGTACAGGTTACAGGGGCGCCCTCGTTCGGATTTCGGATTTTCTTCTTCGGATTTGACATTTGTATTTTATTTGGTTCTTGTTATTTGCTATTTGATGCTTTGTATTCCCCAGCCTTCCCTTACTTAATCTCACCCATTTTTCCAAGTTTTTGTTTTCAGCTACAGCCTTTAGTTTCGCATTTGTATGACAGCATTTGCACCACTTATAGCAACAAAACTCAATATCCGCGTACAGCAGGCGGAAACCGTACTGGCATTGCTCGCTGAAGGCGCTACCATTCCATTTATCGCCCGCTACCGGAAAGACAGAACCGGTGCCTTAGATGAAGTGGTGATACAACAGATAGAAGATGAAGCTAAAAATCTGAAGGCTTTTACCGAAAGAAAAACGGCCATAGAAAAATCCATTACAGAGCAGGAAAAGATGACGGGGGAATTACAGCAAAAACTAAACAATGCAACTACCCTTGCCGAACTGGAAGATATTTACCTGCCCTATAAGCCCAAACGGAGAACGAAAGCACAGGTAGCAAAGGAAAACGGGCTGGAACCACTGGCTTTGCTGATCCTCGAACAAAAGGATAATGACCTCCATGCTGAAGCGGAAAAATATTTCAATGAAAAAATAACAACCGCTGATGAGGCCCTCCAGGGGGCAAGGGATATTATTGCCGAGCAGGTAAATGAAGATGTGCAGCTTCGCGCCAGGATGCGAAAGCTGTTTGAAGACAAAGCTACCCTGCAGAGTAAAGTAGTGAGCGATAAAGAAACGGAAGGCATAAAGTTTAAGGATTATTTTGATTACAGCGAGCCGGTAATGAAGGTTCCCTCCCATCGTGCGCTGGCTGTGCTGCGGGGCTTTGTGGAAGGAATATTGCGTATTGCCATTGCGCCCGAAGAAGAGCAGGCGGTTGAGCAAATGGAGACCCTGTATGCCAAAGGCATGAGCGAAAGCAGCGCCCAGGTAAGGAAAGCCGTGAAGGATGCTTACCGCAGGCTGCTGCAGCCCGCTCTCGAAACAGAATTCAGAACCATGCTGAAGCAGCGGGCCGATGAGGAAGCCATTAATGTGTTTGCGGAGAACCTGAAACAATTATTATTAAGTTCACCGCTGGGCGGGAAAAAAGTGCTGGCTATTGACCCCGGTTACCGCACCGGGTGTAAAGTAGTATGCTTAGATGAAAAAGGAGCGTTGAAAAAGAATGACCTGATCTATATACACGAGCCCGGAAAGCTGGGCCATTCCGAACATACCATCAGGCGCCTGGTGCAAGCTTTCAGCATTGAGGCCATTGCTATCGGCGACGGCACGGCCGGAAGAGAAACAGAGCAGTTCATAAAAAAACTCGGACTCGGCTTACCCGTTTTTTTGGTTAATGAAGACGGCGCTTCCATTTATTCCGCTTCTGAAATTGCAAGGGAAGAATTTCCCGACCAGGATATTACGGTACGCGGCGCCGTTAGTATAGGCCGCCGCCTGATGGATCCGCTGGCGGAGCTGGTAAAAATTGACCCCAAGAGTATCGGCGTGGGGCAATACCAGCATGACGTGAACCAGTTCAGGCTAAAGGAAAAATTAGACCAAACCGTAGTGAGCTGCGTGAACCAGGTAGGTGTAAACCTCAACACGGCAAGCAAGCATTTGCTTGCCTATGTAAGCGGCATTGGCGGCACCTTGGCCGATAACATCATTACATACCGCAATGAAAACGGCGGCTTTACCAGCCGCAGCCAGCTATTAAAAGTGCCGCGCCTGGGCGGAAAAGCATACGAACAATGCGCCGGTTTTTTGCGCATCAAGGAAGGCGACAATCCTTTAGACGGCAGCGCCGTACATCCCGAAGCCTATGCCATAGTAAAACAAATGGCTGCCGATAATAAGGTAGATGTTAAAACTTTAATTGGAAATGAAACGCTGGTTAAAGACATCAACCCAAAACAATATGTAAGCGAACAATTTGGAGAGCATACGATAGAGGATATTTTAAAAGAACTGCAGAAACCCGGACTGGATCCCCGCAGCGAAGTACAGCAGTTTGAATTTGCGGCTATCTACAGCATTGAAGAAGTGCAGGTGGGTATGGTATTGCCGGGCATTGTTACCAATCTTACCCGCTTTGGCGCTTTTATTGACATTGGCGTAAAGCAGGACGGACTGGTGCACGTGTCGGAAATAGCGCATAAATATATACAGGACCCCGGCGAAGTATTAAAGCTCAACGATAAGGTAACGGTAAAAGTGCTGGAGGTTGACCAGGTGCGCAAACGCATCGCCCTATCTATTAAACAAACACAGGAAGCGCCTCAGCGAAATGAATTCCGCAAAGGTCATAAGCAGTTACCTGAAAAAAAAGAAAAGCAGCCCGACCTGTCTGCTGCTTCGCTCACCGATGCCCTGAGCGCCCTGAAGAAAAAATTTGGGAAATAAGCATATAGAAAATACAAAGCACTAAAAAACAAATAACAAGAACCAAAAAGCAAGAACCAAACCTGCCTGCGGCAGGCAAGCTTGTCCGCCGGGGCGGATAAAATTCAAATAATAAATTCAAAGCGAAATACAATTTCAGCGCTCAAATAAAACAGCTATAGTGCGGAATACTGAAAATGAGAAGGCAGCACAAGTGCCGGGGTCGCATAGCTATGCACATTGCCCGCATGCAGACCCCGGCGCGACACCGTTTATTTCGCTTGTTTCTTCCCTGGTGTCGGGTTCAAGATTGATATATACATTGTTCCCGAAATTCATTTTAAAACTTATGGATTCGGGAGCATCGGTTCCCATTAGTACATGAACTGCTGTGTGGAAGAGCTGCTATTCATACCGCTTTGCAAATGCATCCGCATACCCGTTGATCGCTTCATCTGTTAACTGTTGTGCAGAACTGATCACAAACCTGTAGCGGAAAGTAACGGATTGTCCTGCCGGCAGGGAATAATTCAACGAATCCTTTCCTTTTGTAAAGTCTTTTACACCAAAGGGGTTTGCGGCAAATAATCCATAGCCGCGGGCATGCCAGTACGTTGGGTAATTGATATTGCCGGGATGATCACAGATCACCACTGAAACTTTTTCATCGCCGATGCTTCCGTACAGGGCCATCCACCTGGCCCTTGTGCCCCATACATCTGGTCCCGTAACAGCTTCGCTGCTCCTGTAATTACCGGTAACGCCTTCATTGGGCAGCGCTTTTATTTTTGTGGGCACGCCCTGCGCATCCAACAGGGTCACTTCTTCATCCGATGGTAATTCGAGCTGGCGCGCTACCCTCATGCCCAGGAATCCTTCTTTGGTATCGGGGAAATCTACTTTGCCGCCGGTAGCGGTTAAAACCGAAATCCTGTCTATGATACGGGTCGTTCCTTCGGCAATGAAATGATACGTGCTGCTTTCGGCTATAAGTTCCCTGCCCGATGAATCTACCCAACTGGCTTTTGCCCGCAGTGTGCCTTCTCCATCTCCTCCTTCTGTTGTTTCCACTGCCAGGTGCTTTATAGCGCCCAGCTTAACCTGCCGCTCTCCCTCCGCACCGTTTCCCCAAAAATCGTAGCCGTTTACATTGCCATAATTTAACCAGATGCCCACCTGGTGCCGGTGATCTGAACGCTCGCCTATCCTGGGCTGCAAAGGATAACCACGGGTAATTTCCACGCCGGCTGCATTCAGCACAGGGTATAATACCGGCTTGTACACACTGTCTGGCCAGCAATAGGAGGTAAACAACTTTCCATCCATAAGCACATCCACTTTGTGCTGCGATTCCTGCTTCACAAAAGTTACCGCCACGATAGCGTCATTTTGTTCAGTCCCGGATTTTGGAGCTGATGAATTGCAGGAAAAAGAAAGCCATAGCATAGCCGGTATGAGGGCTGCCGGGAATATTCGTTTTGATGCAATTAAAAGTATAAGCGATTTCATGAGCTATTCTGTTTAATGTTTTATAAAGGGAGGTTATGGGCAACGTTACAGGTTGGCGAAGCGCGGATAATACCATTCCATCCCGCCCGGCTACCGAAGTTGATTTTTTAATTATAGTACAAGTTACAGATTTTGCCGATTGCGTTCCGTCGGGTGGAACAATAGCTGAAAAAAGTACCAAACGCTGACGAACGTATTACGTCTGCCCGCATTTTTACCAAGCCTGTTAGGCATCTGTTTGCTTCTTTGTGTGAGATTCCAACCAGATCAGGATTTCCTTGTATCTAATTTTTCCTGAAGCAATACTAATAACAAAGTCATATTTGTCTTGCTGTGTCGCCTCGATATTATACTTATTAGTCAATAGAAATAATCTTGTCAAAACATAACCTGTCCTTTTATTACCGTCAACAAAAGGATGATTGTTGAGAAGACTTTCTATGAGTGAAGCTGCTTTTTCTAAAACACCGGGATAGAGGTCAGCATTGTCGAAAGTCTGGAATGGTCTTGAGAGCGCAGATTGCAATGCGTCCAAGTCGCGTATGCCATGTGTGCCGCCAAAGGTGTCAACCAGGACTTTGTGTATTTTTTCGGTTTCCTCGATTGAAATCATTTAGCAAGTTTCTGGAGTAAGTCTTTGTCTTCGGAAAGGATTTTTTGCAAAATATCGGAATTAAAAATAGCAGTCCGATGTTTGTCTTCAACACTTTTCAAAAACGCAAGTATATCCTCCAATGCTTTGTCGGAGAAGCG
This sequence comes from uncultured Sphingobacteriales bacterium, assembly GCA_937871285.1. GTDB lineage: Bacteria > Bacteroidota > Bacteroidia > Chitinophagales > Chitinophagaceae > Agriterribacter. The sequence continues at coordinate 4,859 of CALMQS010000086.1, forward strand.
GTCAAGCACTTTAGTGATTTCGTATTTTATTTCGTCTTTAGACATGAACAGGAATTATCATATAAAGATAAGAAATTTCGAAGAACGGTGAC
>CALMQS010000087.1 GCA_937871285.1 uncultured Sphingobacteriales bacterium
TGAGGCTGATCCGCGACGGCATTGTAATTTATCCTACCGGTGAAGGACAAAGCGCGGAACTGGGATCGCTGAAACGCTATAAAGATGATGTGAAGGAAGTATCAAGCGGTATGGAATGCGGACTTACCCTTAAGAATTACAACGACCTGAAAGTGGGCGATGTGGTGGAAGCGTTTGAAATTGAAGAAGTAAAAAGGAGCTTGTAAACCTTTGTTAAATAAGCGGGCTGTATTGCTCCTGCGGTGAAATGCCTTATTTTTGAATGGCTTTGAAAGGTTAATTATGAAACAATTTCTATTTATTATCAGCTTTTTGGCAATGGGCTGTTTAGCCATGGCGCAGGGCGGGCAGTCGAAAAAAGTGCTGGCAGATAAGATCATTGCCGTAATTGGCGATAAGATCGTTCTCAAATCGGATATTACCAATTTTATTGAAGACGAGAAAAGACAGGGCCACGAGCTGCCGCCCGATGCGGGTTGTACGCTCTTGCAGCAAATGATGGTAAGAAAAGCCCTGATGCTCCAGGCGCAGAAAGACTCCCTTCCCGTAAGCGACGAAGAGATAGAAGCGGAGCTGGATCAGCGTATCAGGTATTATATTGGCGCCTATGGAGGTAAAGAAGCTTTGGAACAGATAGCGGGCAAAAGCATTTACCAGATAAAGGAAGATAACCGCATTGCCATTAAAGAGCAGAAGCTGTCGGAAGCCATGCAACGGTCTATTATTGAAAATGTAAGGATCACGCCCACCGAAGTAAGAGATTACTTTGAAAAGATACCCAAAGACAGCCTTCGGTTTTACGAAACCGAGCTGGAAATAAAGCAGGTAGTAGCGTATGCCAAAGCAAGCCGTGATCTCGAAAAGTATGCGCAGGATGAACTGGCGGAATATAAAAGACAAATTGAAAGTGGTGTTACCTCTTTTGACAGGGTAGCCAAAATGTACAGTGATGATCCGGGTACTAAAGAAGCAGGTGGCCGGTTTGAGTTTAACAGGAACGATAAAAGCGTGGATGGCACTTTCTCGTCAACTGCGTTTGCCTTAAAAGAAGGCCAGATATCCCGGGTGGTGAAATCAAAATTCGGCTATCATGTTATACAGTTGGTGAGCAGAACAGGCGATGATGTGGTAGTACGTCATATCCTTAAAATACCACAGATCACAGATACTGAAGTAAATGAAGCCATTGCAAAATTAGATACCGTACGATCCAAACTGGTGGCCAATACGCTTTCGTTTGGTGAAGCAGTGGATAAATACAGCGAAGACGAGAACAGCAAGTTCACTGCCGGTTCCATTACAGACCCCCAGGGTTCTCCTTACCTCACTATCCAGGATCTCGATAAAAGCCTTTTGCCGGTATATAATGAATTAAAAGTGGGTGAATACTCCAAGCCTGTTCCTTTCACCGATGAAAGAGGCAGAAAAGGCGCCCGTATCATTTATATACAAAGTAAAACCGAACCACACCGCGAAAATCTGAAAGACGATTATAACAAGATCGCCCAGCGGGTAATGGAAGAAAAAAAGGGAGAGATACTGAATCACTGGTTTCAAACCAAAATGCCCACTTACTATATTTCCGTAGATGAAGAGTTTCGCCAGTGCGGGGAAGTAAACAAATGGCTTTCGCTCACAGCGCAAACTACTACCAATTAAGCAGCTATGCGTTTAAAAGGCTGGTTTCGTAAGCGGCTTCGCTGCAGGCTGCATATTTTTCTTTTATCTCAAGCAATACCTGCTCAACTTCCTGTTGTGTTTTTACCGTTACCAATTGCATGCGAAAATCCCTGATATGGGGCAATCCTTTCAGGTAATTGGCGTAATGCCTTCTCATTTCTAATATGCCCAATACAGGGCCTTTCCATTCAACCGATTTACGGAGATGGGTGCGGCATACCGCTATCCGCTCTTCAAGGGAAGGCGGTGTCAATAATGAACCGGTAGCTATATAATGTTTTATTTCCCTGAATATCCACGGGTACCCAATGGCAGCGCGCCCGATCATAATGCCGTCTACGCTATACCTTTCCTTATATTCCACCGCTTTGGGAGGAGTGTCAATATCGCCGTTGCCAAATATGGGAATATGCATGCGGGGGTTATTTTTTACAGCAGCGATCAGACGCCAGTCGGCATCGCCCTTGTACAGTTGTGCCCGGGTGCGCCCGTGAATGGTAAGCGCCTGCACGCCCACATCCTGTAAACGTTCTGCTACTTCTTCTATGTTTTTGGAATGATCGTCCCAGCCCAGTCGGGTTTTAACCGTTACGGGTAATGCCGTAGACCGTACCACCGCTTCGGTTAGCCGTACCATTAAGCTAATATCTTTCAATACCGCTGCCCCGGCGCCTTTGCAAACCACTTTCTTTACGGGGCATCCAAAATTAATATCCACGAGGTCAGGCTGTACGGCATCAATTATTTTGGCGCTCAGCGACAGCGCTTCTTCATCGCCCCCAAACATCTGGATACCAAATGGCCGCTCAAATTCGGAAAAGTCTAATTTTTGTTTACTTTTAATAGCATCCCGGATCAGGCCTTCGCTGCTGATAAATTCACTGTACATAAGATCGGCGCCGTTTTGCTTGCATACATAACGGAACGGCGGATCGCTCACATCTTCCATGGGAGCAAGAAGAAGTGGAAAATCAGGGAGTTGTATGGAACCAATTTTAACCGGCATTGCATGAACTGTCTTATCTTGCATTTATGGAATGAACCCGGCGTATGCTAAAAACCCCTTCGAAATACAATGGGTTGATATTCAATGCACACGGGATGAGTTTCCTTCTAATGCAAGCAGCAAATGTACACACTAATTATAACATAATGTACGACGCACATTCGAAAGGGGTATCTTACGTCAATGCTTTTTTAATCCTGATTGGATTATGGATAGTAGGTTTTATCGCCGGTGGAGTGCTGAGTATTCCCATATGGATGATGATGACCGGCAAAGGAGTAATGAGCATGCCCGAAGAATTATTAAAGCCCGAAAATGTTAATGCCGTTCGGGTTATACAGGTGGTATCTACAGGCGTAACCTTTTTTTTACCAGCCTGGTTTACCGCTCTTATTATTAACCGCCGCCCCGCTAAGTTATTAGGATTTACCATGCGGTTTAATTACCGGCAACTCCTTTTGGCGCTGGGCATTATGTTTGGCGCGGCTATTGTAGCTGCCAGCCTTGCAACGCTTAATGAACTGATACCCATACCTAAAAATGCGGCGGATTATTTTAAAAAATTAGAAGAGAATTATAGCGCACAGGTAGAAGTGATCACCAATATCAGAACATTTGGCGATTATGCCATTTCTATCGTTATGATCGCTTTATTACCGGCTTTGTTTGAAGAAACTTTTTTTCGCGGGGGGATGCAAAACCTGCTTACCCGCTTTTCCCATAAGCCATGGATGGCTATACTGCTTACCAGTCTTATATTCAGCGTAATCCATCTTTCCTACTATGGCTTTCTGGCCAGGGTGTGCCTGGGCGTTGTGTTAGGACTGATCTATTATTATTCCCGGAGTCTTTGGCTGAGTATTGCCGCGCATTTTTTTAACAATGCCATTGCTGTTACCCAAATGTATGTATTGATCAGGCAGGGCAGGCCGGTAAAAGAAGCGATGAACGAAACCTACCCGGTGTGGTGGGGAATTATTGGCGCTATCGGGTTGTATGCATTGTTTATCCTGTTTAAAAAGCGTTCGGCGAAGGCAATAAAAAAATATACGGCGCCGGAAGACAGGGCGCTGGAAGAAAAATGGATTGCTTAAATAAATGTGGAAATTTGAAAATTTGAAAATGTGGCAATGAACTGGCAGGTATTTAAAACCAGGGCGCTTACGGCATTGGTGTTTGTGGCGGTAATGCTGGGCGGGCTGCTTTGGAATGAATGGAGCTTCTTTATTTTATTTTCGGTTATACATGGGGGTTGCTGGATCGAATACCAGCGGTTGATTAAGCGTATTGATCCCTCGTACAGGCAGGTATCTTCCTTTCATGCATATGGAGTAATGCTGGCAGGATGGTCCCTGATGCTGTATTGCGCTGGCGATAGTTACCGGATTGGGAACATTACGCTGCACGCTATAGGCCTGGTGGCAGGATTGATTTTTGCTTTTGCCCTTCCCATTGTTGAGATCCTTTTTGCGAAGCGTTCCAATCTGAAGCATATCAGTTATTCAGCGATGGGGTTATTGTATATTTCCTTAAGCTGGTCGCTGATGATAAGTATAAGATCAATAGAGGGAATGTGGACGGCGGGAAATGGAAGACAGTTTGAAACAGGTTGGATTTTACCGCTTGTTATTGTTTTTTCCATCTGGATCAATGATACCATGGCATATATCATAGGGTCGCTGATAGGAAGAACGCCGTTTTCAAAAGTATCACCCAAAAAAACAATTGAAGGCACCATTGGCGGCGCCGTTTTATGCATTGCGGTAATGGGTATGCTGGCCTATTACATGCAATTACCTGTTATGCATGTGTGCATCATTGCGGCAATAGCTGCCATGGTGGGTACGGCGGGCGATTTGCTGGAAAGCAAGCTCAAGCGGATGGCCGATGTAAAAGACAGCGGGCATATTATGCCGGGGCATGGCGGTTTTTTAGACAGGTTCGATTCCCTGCTGTTAGCTACGCCTGTGGTATGGTTGTATGTGATGGCCGCAGTGAAATGAATAGCTGCAAAATTTTGACGCTCTTTCGTCATTGCCTACTTTTGCAGGTCAAGCTGTATACATGACGGTACATAAAGAAGGATATCAGACTATCGCGCTTTGCGGATTATTTTTTGTGATCATCAATATTGTGCTGTTTTATTTTTTGCCTTACAGTGTAAGCTGGCTGGCCTGGATCATTTTTATACTATCCTTTTTCTTTTTTCTTTTTATCATTTCTTTTTTCCGCGTACCCAAACGTGTTCTTACGATTGACGAAACTAAAATTGTTGCCCCGGCCGATGGTAAAGTGGTAGTAATAGAAGAAACAGTAGATGAAGAATATTTTAAGGATAAACGGCTGCAAATATCCATTTTCATGAGTCCTGCCAATGTACACCAAAACCTCAACCCGGTAAGCGGCGAAGTAGTGTACAGCCAATATCATAAAGGGAAATACCTGGTGGCATGGGATCCAAAATCATCTACGCATAATGAGAGGCATACGGTTGTAATACAAAACGGCAATGCACCCGTACTGGTTAAGCAAATTGCCGGCGCGGTGGCCCGCCGTATTGTAAACTATCTTAAACCCGGGCAAAAAGTACAGCAGGGCGCTGAAATGGGGTTTATTAAATTCGGCAGCCGTGTAGATGTGCTTTTACCACCGGCAGCAAAAATTCATGTGCAGTTGAAACAGGTGGTTAAAGGCGGTATAACGGTGCTTGCAAGCTGGTGAAGAAATTTGAAAATGTGGAAATTTGAAAACGTGCAAAAATTCATGAGGTTTGCAGGAGGGAAATTGCAGGGTGAAAAAACCTCATAGAGTTATATGGCGGTCGGTACGCAACGAAGGAGCGTCAAACCGCATGGAATTCCTAAAATATATTTTCAAGCTCTTTCAATGAATACACGGTATAGGTGGGTTGTACAGGCGGTGGAATGTGCTTATGATTGATATACACCTGGTCAATGCCTGCGTTTTTGGCGCCCACTATATCCGCTTCAATATCATCGCCCAGCATTATACTTTCTTTTTGTGTAGCCCCCGTTTTGCGCAGGGCATACTCAAAAATTTGTTTGTGCGGTTTCAGGCTGTTGCTTCCTTCAGAGGTAATAACTTCTTCAAAAAACCCGGTAAGCCCGGAGTGCTTCAGCTTGCTGTGCTGTATGGTTTCAAAGCCGTTGGTAATAAGGTGTAAAGCATAATCTTTACCGCGCAGGTATTCCAGCATGGTTATAGCATGGGGAAATAATAAAGTACGTGTAGGCAACCTGTCTAAAAAAAAGGAATCCATACTTCGTGCCAGCTTTTCATCGCCTATTTTAAAATCCAGCAGGGTATTCCACATGCGTTTCCATCTCAGGTCATCCCGTTTTATAAATCCTTTGCGGTAACGCTCCCATAACCTGGTGTTATGATAAATATATCTTTCGTAAAAAGCGTCGAAACTATCTACACCCTGTGCGGTAAGGTTTAATGCAAGATGGAGCTCCTGCAGCGTTTGCTTTGCATTTGATTCGAAATCCCATAAGGTGTGATCCAGGTCAAAAAAAAGATGCTTGTACGTCATGATTAAAACAAAGCTGCAAAAATACGGTGTTTGGCAGAAGTATGTAGATTTGATGATTAACAGGGAAACCATCCCAAACTTAACAAACTTACAAATGCAACGGTATCGTATTATATCATCATAAAATAATGTATGAATATTATTATCACAGGCGCTTCCCGCGGATTTGGAAAAGCAATTGCAGAACGATTTGCCGCCAACGGGTATAACCTGTATCTCAGTTCGCGCAATGAAGTGGGTTTGTATAAAGCAATGGAAGATCTTGCTACCCGTTTCCCGGAAGTTAGTATTAAAGCAAAGCCTTTTGATTTGAGCCATAAGGCACAGGTAAAAGATTTTGCCAACTGGCTTTTGGGAATGCATATATCCATTGACATCCTCGTTAATAATGCAGGCTCTTTTGAACCCGGCAGCGTGTATAACGAACCCGAAGGCACAATGGAAAATATGATGGCTGTTAATTTTTTTAGCGCCTATCATCTCACCCGTGCGCTGATCCCTGCAATGATGACACAGCAAAGCGGTCATGTTTTTAACATGTGTTCCATTGCATCATTCCAGGCGTATAAAAATGGCGGCGCTTACAGCATCAGCAAATTTGCTTTGGCGGGCTTTTCAAAAAACCTGCGGGAAGAAATGAAGCCGCATGGCATTAAAGTTACCGCGGTATACCCGGGTGCGGCATATACCGATTCCTGGGCAGGCAGCGGTATAGATCCGAAACGTATAATGGTGGCAGATGATGTTGCCGGAATGATTTACGCGGCAGCGCAGCTTTCACCACAGGCCTGCGTGGAAGATATTGTATTGCGCCCTCAGTTGGGAGATTTGTGAAGGGGCTGTCTCAAAAGGGCCGGTATAGAAGATATGCCACTAAGGCACAAGCCTGCCTGCCGGCGGGGCACAAAGCCTTGATTTTCAGGTTTTATTTTCTTTGTGCTTTCGTGACTTCGTGGCAAAATATTACTTTTGCGACAGCCTCTTCACAAATCGCTACTCACTCCTTTACCATCCTAAAACCAGCTTCCAATCCATGCTTTATTAACACTATTTCCTAATTTTCTTCTCCTGCGGGCGGTACTTATTCTCTGGCGGATCATCGTATATATCATTAACAGCATGAAAAGAATAGTGAAAGGCGGTATGCCGAGCATAGATATCCATTTGCCGCCAAATTGCCTGCGCATGGGTCTTCTCAGTCTTTCAGCGATCAGGTACATGCTGGGCACAATGATCAGCGTCATAAAGAAAGCGAAGATCAGACCAAAGATGATCGTCCATGCCAGCGGCTTCCAGAAACGCGCGCTGTCGCCGCCAAAGAAAATATGCGGCTCAAAGCTGGAGAACAGTCCAATAAAATCAATATTAAATCCTACAGCTAATGGAATCAATCCAAAGATAGCGGCTAAGGCTGTGAGCAATACAGGAATGATACGCGTTTTTCCTGCTTCAATCATCGCCTCCCTTGTTTTTAGTCCACGGCTCCTTAATTCATCCGCAAACTCAATCACCAGTATACCGTTCTTAACCACGATGCCTGCCAGTCCCACAATACCCAGCCCGGTAAACGCTACTGATACTTCCATACCTGTTAAGCTGAACCCCAATAACACTCCTATGATGCTAAAAATAATTTCCATTAAAATAATAACCGGTTTGCTAACAGAGTTGAACTGTAATACCAGGATAAACAAGATCAGCATCAACGCAATAACAAGGGCCTTAAAAAGGAATGCTCCGGTTTCCGCCTGCTGCTCCCCTTCACCGGTTTGTTTAATGGTAACGCCATCGGCCCTTCCGGGAAAGGCATCTATATAATTTTTGATCTGCTGATTAACTGCTGTTGGCGTATAGCCCTGCGATGTAAGCACATTGGACCGCAGCGTTATTACCCGCTTCTGATCCTTACGCTTTACGCTGCCAAGGGTATTGGTATAATCTACTGAAACCAATGAGCTGATGGGAACATTTTTGATAGCGCCACCGCTGGCCATATCGCGGAAAGTAATATTCATGTTCAGCAGGTCGGAAAGGCTCTTGCGTTGCATTTCGTTATTGCGCAACTGGATCTTATATTCATCTTCCCCGTCTTTTATTTTAGATACTTCCCTTCCAAACAGCGCTGTACGGATTTCCATACCAATCTGCGCCGAAGAAACCCCTTCTATCAATGCCCTTTCCCTGTTTACAAAAATGCTGATCTCCGGGTTGGTTAAATCCACATCCATTTTCAGCTCTTCCACACCGGGAACCTGTATAGAGTCAAGATAATTCTTTAACGCCACCCCTGTTTTAATCAGCTTATCAAAATCCTCGCTGGCTACTTCAATATTAATGGGTGGATCCGTAGGCGGCCCGCTGGCTTCCTGGTCTACCGAAATTTCGGCGCCGGGAATGCCTTTTATTGCGCTCCGTATAGAGTCCAGCAACGCCGCAGTGGATGCGCCATGCCTTTTCTCAAACTCAACGAACGATACCTGTACCCTGCCCAGTTCCGGTCGTGCGCTTCTGTCGCCGCTCTGCGGATCACCGGCGCCAATGGCCACGTTGGAAATAACACTTTCCACGATCGGGTTCTTTTTTCCGTTCTCCATATCCAGCACCTTGTATACACGCTGCTCGAGGTTGTGCGTAATAGAATCCGTGTATTCCACATCGGTACCAACCGGTAATTTCAGGTACACATAAATAAAATTAGGGTCGGCATTTGGAAAAAAGACAATGGGTACACGCTGGCTGCCTACTGCCGCTATAAATATCACGAAGCTCAGGATCAGCAAACCAATAGTGCCTAATAATAAATGTACAGGTCGCCATCCTTTTAAAGCCCAGCGCAATAAGGTTTCATAATGGCCCATAATCCAGGGCAGCACCCTGTTCTGAAACGCGTGGATCACCCCTTCCAGCACATAGCGGTTCAATAAAACCATCAGTACTAAAAACAACAGGATGTTACCCAAAAAAGGAGCCCCTGAAAGATCGAGCACTATACCCGCGGCAATGGCAACCCAGAAAAAGGGTTTTTTGAATATAGCAGATTTCCTTTCTTTCTCTTCCCCTTCGGGATGATTCATGAAATCAACCGCGAATACGGGGTTCATAATAAACGCTACAATGAGCGATGCAGTTAGTGTAAAAATGAGCATCACCGGCAGGTAGATCATAAACTTGCCGATAATACCCGGCCAAAACAATAACGGAAAGAAAGGCGCCAGTGTAGTGAGCGTACCTGCCAGCACCGGAATAAATACTTCCCCGGCGGCCACAATGGCCGACTTTTCAGAGGTGAGCTTGCCCTTTGCCTGTATAAATATGCGGTGCGTATTTTCTATGACGACAATGGCATCATCAACGATAATACCCAGCCCAAACAGCAGCGCAAACAATACCATGAAATTGAGCGTAACGTTTGCTCCAATGATAAGATCAGCCGCCGGCAAAAACATAAAGGCAACGAACATGCTGAGCGGAACAGAAAGCGCAACAAAAAAGGCATTGGTAACCCCCATAAAAAACATGAGGATGATCAGCACGAGAATAAAACCGATAACAATAGAATTTACCAGCTCATTAAACGAATGCCGGGCGTTTTTACTTTGATCGCCCGTAAGAACAATGTTCAGGTCTTTAGGAAACTCACTGTCCTGCATTTCCTTCACCGCCAGCTTTACCGCATCAGCAGTTTCTATCAGGTTTTCGCCGGAGCGTTTAACGATATTAAGTGTAATTACGTTTTTACCATCCAGCCGGGCATAGCTTTCCCTTTCTTTTGTAGTGTCTTTGATAACCGCAATGTCTTTCAGGTAAATGGAAGCGCCTGTTGGACTTCTCACTACCACTTTTTCTATGTCGGAAGCAGAGCGAAATTGGCCTTTTAATTGCAGGGTACGTTTCATAGTGCCCACTTCTAATAAACCGCCGGAAATATCCATGTTTTCCCGCGATACTGCATTGGCTATATCATCAAAGGTGATATTGGCGCTGCGCATACGGTAATTATCCACATTAATCTGGAATTCCCTTTCAGGAGCGCCCACAATATCAACCCGCGTTATCTGCGAAAGCTCTTCCAGCTTATCCTGCAAATCATCGGCGTACTTCTTCAGCTTCATTTCATCATAATCGCCGCTCATGTTTACATACATGATAGGAATTTCGGATAAGCTCACTTCCATAACCGTGGGCTCTTCCGTAAGATCGGTCGGCAGATCCGTCTTCGCTTTATCCACCGCGTCCTTTACTTTCTGTACCGCCACATCTATATCCACATCCGTATTAAACTCCACTACAATAGCCGAAAAATCCTGTACGGAAGTGCTGGTCGTTTTCTGAATTTTCACACCCGTAATACCCTTGATCTGCTTTTCTATGGGCTGGGTAACCAGGTTTTCTATATCACGCGGTGAGTTACCTACATATACCGTTTGAATATATACCGTGGGAATTACAATATCAGGAAACTGCTCCTTGGGCAAAGTAACGAACTCGTATACGCCAATGGCACTGATAAATAACATCATCAGGTAAATGGAAGTCCTGTTCTTTATGCTCCAGGTAGTGGGTTTAAATTCCTTAAACTTAGCGGTCAGATTTTCTAAAGCACTCATATTTAATTAGTGTTGTATATCCACAAAAGCTTGTCTGTTTAGTTCGTTATAAGGGTCTGTCCTTCATATAATCCCTGGAACCCGTCCGTTATCAGCTGATCACCGGCTTTTAACCCCGACTGTACTTCTACCTTATCGCCATATAACTGCCCGATCACAACAGGTGTTTTATGCGCAATCCATTTGTCGTTCTCCTTTACCGCCATCATCACAAATTTTCCTTTATCATCATTCTGTAAAGTATTAACCGGAATAGTGATCACATCCTTAGCCGTATAGTCCTGGATCTTAACCAGCGCAATCTGGTTCGGCCGCAGCGATTTATTCACCGGCAGTTTGGCTTCCACATAAAATGACCTGCTGTTGGGATCAATCAGCCTGCCCGCAACGGATACCCGGGTAGTAATGATCTTGTCGCCGGCTTCCGGAAAATTAACCAGTATGGTACTTCCAACGCCTACTTTTTCAATGTAGTTTTCAGGAACCTGTGTTACGATCTTAAGATCATTGGTATTAACGATGCGTATTTGTGTACCGCCCTGAAAAAACTCGCCTACTTTTATATTCACCGTTTCCGCAACACCCGCCATTTCCGCATATACATTCGAAAAAGAAGATTGTTCTTTAGCCGTGGCAATTTGTTTTTCAATAGATTCCACATTGTTTTTAGCGCTCAGCAACTGTACTTCTGTGCCTATACGTTCATTCCATAAGTTTTGCTGCCGCTGTAAAATGTCTTTTGCATAAGCCAGTTGTACATTCAACTGGTCAAGCTGTTTTTGGGCCATCGCATCATCAAGCCTTAGCAGCAGTTGTCCTTTTTTCACCTGGTCGCCCTGTTTAACATAGATGGCTTTTACCAGTCCGCCCTGTCCGCGTGGCGCCACATAAGCCACATTAATGGCATCTACGCGGCCCTGCAGATCAATGTAATGGGTGAAATTGCCGGTTTCAAGCGGCGCAATGGCCACCAGCTTTGCATTTTCCTTTTTTTGAGAAGGATCAAGCTTAATGATATCTTCTTCAAGCGCAGTTATTTTTTCGGACAGCGCCCTTTGTTCCGTTTTCATCTTTTCCAACTGCGTCTTCTTAGCCGCTATACCTTTATTCTCATGGTCTGTAGTGCTGCCGCAGGAAGCAAGAAAGGCTATCGCAGCTACCGCTAAAGCAGTTTTAAATACATTTTGCATATACCTGGTTTTATAAGTCATTTCAATAGTTGTATTAAAGTCCGTTATAATTTCCCCGTGGCTTTTTCGTAATCCACGCGGGCTATTATGGCGCTGTATAAAGCGTTGATGTAGTTGGTTTGTGCCGCCTTCATATCTGTTTGTGCCTGGGTAATTTCTGTATTGGAGCCCATACCTGCTTCAAACTTCTTTTTCGTTTGCTGAAATACGGTTTCAGCCAGTTGCATGTTTTCCTTTTGATAATCGAGCGTAGTTATTGCCGTGTTGAAATTATTTCTTGCCGTTTCAATTTCATTATCAATGTTAATCTTCAGCGCATCACGCTGGTTAATGCTTTGCTGTAGGGCCAGCTTTGCTTTGGCTATCCTGGCATTAGCCGAAAAGCCGGTAAAAATGGGTATATTCAGTTGCAGGGTTATGGCAGAAATGTCGAACCAATCGCCATCTCCCAAAAAATCAAACTTATTACGTTGCGCGTTTTTATTATAATACCCGTTGAGCGCCAGTGTAGGTAACTTCGATAACTTATAGCGGCGTATATCATATTCACCCAGTGCTATGCCAAGGTTAGCATATTGATAATCTTTCCGTTGTTCGTAATTAAAATCGTCTATTTCTAATACGCCACTTTTAATCTTTTCGTCACTTAAGGTATCGGTTAACAGAAGCGAATCCCTAACCGGCATGCCGATCAGTACTTTTAGCCCCAGGTAGCCATTGCGGATCTGGTTTAACGCGCCTACTTTTTCTGTGTGCAGGTTAGCCAGTTGCACAATAATTTTATCAAGGTCTAATTTTTCTGCAAATCCGTTCTCCTGCATCACGCGGGTATCATGCTGTAGTTTGTCCAGCAACGCAATATTCGCATCCAGCAGCTCTATCTGCGTTTTACTGGCTACCAGTTGATAATATACCTTATATACATTAGCCCTGATAATTTCCTCTGTTACCTCTGCATATTTTTCCTGGAACTGCACCAATGTTTTCCGCGCCTGCAAACCCACAAATACCTGCCCGTCAAATACGATCTGGTTCAGCGATATGCCGCCTGTTGCACCCCATTTTACACCAAAGGCCAGCTTTTCAAAAGTGCCCGGCTGTCCGCCAAAAAACTCTGCAGGAACAAGGCTTACGGGTAGTTTGGCATTGTATACCAGTGAGCCGCTGGCGCTGATCTGCGGATAAGCAGCTCCGGTAAATTCCCGGTTGGTTTGTTCCTGGATCTGTATATCCAGCAAGGCATTTTTTACCTGCATATTATTTTGCTTTGCGTAATCAAGCGCCTGCTGCAGTGAAAAAGCATGTATTTCCGCCTGTGGCGTTTGCTGTGCCTGCACGCTTGCTGAACATACCATCACAAGTATCATTAATCCCCACTTTGCCGGTTTCCATTCTTTCATCTGTTTATTATTTTTGTCGTTTCAAAAGGTATTTCTGAAGAAGTTTTTGTCCTTTGGCGGTAGTGATGCCATATAAAAAATGGATCGTTACCTCCTCAATTATTGCACCTAAATTATATTTACCAAGGGGATAGAGATCGGGGCTGAACATCATAAATACAGCAGCCAGCCTGAATCGCGACATGATCTCCGTATTGATTTCCGGGCGGTATAACTGCGCTGCGATACCCTGTTCCAGGTTTTCCTTTATCAGCTTATATAAAAACTCGTTCTTGTGATCGGCGATCTTCTTATAGGCAGCCGGGTGATATTTCTGCAGGTCATACATGATGGTAGGATTCATCGTATTTAACATCTCCTGCACCATATCTGTAGCCACCAGAATTTCATGAACCGGGTTTTCGCTTTCTTCTTTGTGGACGCAGCATTCATTGATATTACCACTCACCACAATATCTATAGCACTATCCACCAGGGCATCTTTATCGGCATAAAACTGGTAAATGGTTTTTTTGCTGATGCCCAACTGCGAGGCGATCTCATCCATGCTAATACTGCGGATCCCGTATCTCAAAAACAAATCGTGCGCCTTCTGCGCTATCCTTTCCTGTATCTCCATAGCTTCAAAATCAGCGGCAAAACTATGGAAACTTTTATCGTTACCAAAGTTTCCATAGTTTTTTTATAATTTTTTTGATGAACGGTAAATGCATGATAAGCTTCCGCAGCGCATGCCGCTATTCCGCTTGTTTTATGGCGCTGCCCGGAGTGCATAATCGTGGGGCAACTAACAGGCATACCTCTAAAAACCCGTGGACGTCCGCTACCTCTACATTGCCGTCCAACCCCCTGGGGAACAATATGCATTGCCGGGTTTTGTGATTTTATCTATAATAGCTCCCGTATGGCAGGATTATGCCGGCTTACGTTAATTTTACTATACTAAAACATACATTAATGGCTACAAGAAACTGGTTGAAGAAACTATTACAGATCTTTTTACAGGGACTTATCATCCTGGCGCCAATTGTAATAACCATTTGGGCGGTAACATCGCTCTTTAATTTTGTTGACAGGATATTACCTGATCTTTTTGAAGATACTATTCCCCAGTTTTCCAGGTATTATCTTCCCGGCATGGGATTTATTGTAGCGTTGCTTTTGATTTTTGTGGTGGGCTATATTTCCTCTTCTTTTGTGGTAGGGAAATTAGTGGAATTGTTCGACAGCATACTGGAGAAAACACCGGGAATAAAAATCATTTACAGTACGCTTAAGGATTTTTTTGAGGCATTTGCAGGCAACAAAAGAAAGTTCGATCAATCGGTATTGGTAGCGGTGAATGCCGAAAATGTATGGCAGATCGGCTTTATTACACAGCAGAACGCACGTGAGTTTGGACTGAATGGCTTCGTGGCCGTATACATTCCGCAATCCTACGCTTTTGCGGGACATTTATATTTCGTGGAAAGGCAAAGGGTTAAGCTGTTAACCGACATCAGCTCGGCCGATGCCATGAAATTTGCTATATCGGGCGGGGTAACCAATATTGATGAAGAGGTGCCGGACAATGCGTTGAAATAACAGGTCCGGACAGGCGTTTGTTTTAAAGGATTATCTTCGCGGCCCTGATCAAAAAAAGGAAATATGAAACTGGAAACAATACTACTGGAAAGAAGCGAAAACAAATGTGAGCTATGCAGGTCGGAGGAGGATATACAATTGTATGAGGTGCTCCCGCAGCAAAACAAAGATGCGGAAGACTGTATTATGATCTGCAATGTATGCCGTGCACAGGTTGAAAAGAAAGCGGAGCTCAGCAGCGGTCACTGGCATTGCTTATCGGAAAGCATGTGGAGTGAAGTTCCGGGTGTGCAGGTAGTGGCATGGCGTATGCTGAACCGCCTGCGCAATGAAAGCTGGGCGGCCGATAATTTAGACATTCTTTACCTGGATGATGAAAAGCTTGCCTGGGCTAAAGCTACCGGCGATCATGAAAATGACGCCACGGTGGAACTGCATAAAGATAGTAACGGGCAGGTGCTGCAAAGCGGCGATAGCGTGGTTTTAATAAAATCGCTTGACGTAAAGGGTTCAACCCTGAATGCTAAAATGGGAACAGTGGTAAAAAATATTCGCGTTGTAGAAGATAATACGGAACAGATTGAAGGAAAGATAGAAGGACAAACCATTGTTATTCTTACCAAATATGTAAGGAAACAGGTTAACTGATTACCGGTTTTATTTGTTTTTTGCGATTTGCCTTTTGGTGCTTTACATTTCCCTGTAATTTGTGGCAATCAGATATCAGCAGTCAGATGCAGCTGGGTACCTGCTGGCGACAGGCTGAATACTCCTATCCGGGAGAAGAAGGCCCGGGCTAATAGAAGCATTATAGCATTTACAGTAACTTATCAATCCTCTTCGATAATTTCCTGTCTTTTTCCGTAACGATATCGCCTGCATCATGGGTAGAAAGCCATATTTCCACCTTATTATATACATTGGTCCATAAAGGATGGTGATCCATCTTCTCTGCTTCCAGCGCTACTCTTGTCATAAAAGCAAACGCCTCGGAAAAGTTTTTAAACTCAAATTTTTTATAAAGCTGGTTGTTTTCTTCTTCCCACATGATTGTAAAGTTTGTGGTTTATAATTTGTAGTCTATTGTTACGTTTATGTACAGGAAATACTTTTCAAATCAGCACATCCTCACGTTTCCCGCATTTCCACATTTGTTTTAAAACACCAGGTGCATCTTATTCTTTATCTTTTCCCTTTCCAGTTCAGTGATCAGTTGTATGCCGGGGATGCTTTTTATAGATTGCCGCAGGTAGTGTATATAATTATCCTCTACATCATCGCCTTTCAGCAACCATAAAAAATCGAGGTGCCGGAATTCAGGCAGCAGGTATTCTCCCTCAAACTGGTTATTATAAATATAATGCACAAGTGAAGTACCTGTTTCGCAGTATTCGTATACCGAAAAAAAATACTGGCGGCCTTTTTTTGTAAGCTGTATCTCTATATCGCTGTTTAATCTGAAATCGCATCCTAAAGCCTGGTTCAGTAACCAGCAAAAACGATAATCCTTCACAGGCGCAACAATACCCAGCACTTTCGTATCAGAAAAAAAATCTTCTGCCAGGATACTATTGTCTATTGTCAATTTCATCAATAATCATAAATACCTGCTTGTTATCCGAGCACCGGCAGTAGCTTACCTTATACCCCCCACCTTATACCCCCCACCTTATACCCCACACCTTATACCCCACACCTTATACCTTATACCTTATACCTCACACCCAACACCTCCTCACTTCACAAACGTAATATCAAACTTCAGGTCTTCGTTCCCTCTTTTCACATTCACGGTTGTACTGTCGCCACTTTTAAATTTACTTAACGCCTGCATATAGGTTTCCAGTGAATTTACCGCATATTCACCCAGGCGTACGATCACGTCTCCTGTTTTTAGTCCTGCCTTCTGGGCCGCCCGTCCTTCGCTAACCCCGTCTACCCTAACCCCGGCGCCGCTATAGGTATAATCGGGCATAATACCGAGCGAAACCGAAAACCGGGCACTGGTTGTTGCTTGCGCTTCCCGTGTTGGCGTAAATGCCAGCTTATCTTTTTTGTTCAGGTCTTTTATCAATCCGGCAATATACTTTATGATCTGCAGCTCGCCTGTATAATTGATCTTATCCGCATCGTCGGAAGGTTTGTGATAATCATGGTGGAGCCCGGTAAAGAAAAACAGAACCGGGATATTTTTGCGGTAAAACGAAGTATGATCGCTGGGACCCGTGCCGCTGGAATCAATTTTAATGGAAAAAGGCAGCTTTTTCTGTGCATACAGTACCTCGCTCCATACCGGTGAAGTACCATAACCGCCAACGGTAAGGGTTTTGGAGCTGTCATTCAACCGCCCTATCATATCCATATTGATCATATAATTTACTGAAGAGAGATCAATGGTTGGATTTTCGGTAAAATATTTTGACCCGAACAACCCCAGTTCCTCACCCGAAAAAGCAATAAAGAGATAATTGTTATTTTTTGATTTTGATTTTGATAACAGCTTAGCCAGCTCCACCAGGGCGGCCGTTCCGCTGGCATTGTCGTCTGCACCATTGTGAATTTGCTTTGGACCATTCCGCAGCATTGAATTCCCGTCTTCACCATATCCCAGGTGGTCGTAATGGGCGCCGATAATTATGGTAGAAGGCGCATTGTTATTGATATAGCCGATAACATTATGCCCGGTTCGCTGACTCTCACCGATATCTACCTTAAGCTGTATATCATAAATGGCGGAAGCGTCTTTAAGATAGGTTTCCTTGCCCGATTTAGTAAGATAAATGACGGGGATGGCAAGCGCTGCTGATTTGTCTTTTTTATTAAACTCCACTTCACCGTTTTCTTTATCGCTGTTAAAAAAGATCAGGGCGGTAGCGCCTTTACCTGCCGCTATGCCGGCTTCTTTTTTGATATGCTCGTATATGTCAAAATGCGGGTTATCGAGGTTTTCATCCAGCACGGCTTCAATATCTTTAAACCAGGGCGCGCCTCTTTCAGACAGGGACGTGGCTACGGGTATTTCAGCTACGGATGCGTTGGCGCTAAAGGCAAGCGGAAAATAATCTTTCTGCAAACCAAGCTCCTTCCCGTTTACCATAAGCAGCGTTGTTTTATTGATCTGTTTACCATCCTTTATTTCAAAAGACTGCAGGTAAGTATCCCGGTCTCCTTTTTGTAGTAGTCCTGCCGCTTTATACTGACTTATAATAAATTCGGATGCCTTTTTTTCACCATCAGTGCCGGCCCGCCTTCCTTCAAGCTTATCATCTGCAAGAAAATGAATGCTGCTTTTAAGATTTTCAACGATCACCCTGTCGGACTTTCTTAATCTTTGAGAAAAAACAAAAGCACATTGCGAAGTAAACAGGAGAACAAATAATATTCTTTTCATTACAGGATAAAATTGTTTAGCCATAGCTGCAAAGTTAGGGTTAGTCATTTTAAATTCTATATATGTTCATTTTTCATGCCATATTTATCTATTTTACCACTCCTTTACCGATTTCGTAACTATCGCAATTTGATTTGCCCGTATTTTTGCAAACTTCTAAAAATCAGCATTGAAACAACAACAGCTACATATTGCATTACTCGGTAACCCTAACAGCGGAAAAAGCTCCCTTTTTAATGTGCTCACCGGGTTAAAACAGAAAGTAGGTAATTTCCCGGGGGTTACCGTAGATAAAAAATCAGGGCATTCCAAAATCTCTGCTACGCTAACGGCTAATATCATTGATCTGCCGGGCACGTATAGCTTATACCCGCGGCGCAGCGATGAATGGGTTGCCTATAATGTGATGATGAATCCCGGTTCAACAGAAAAGCCGGAATTATATATTTTAATTGTAGATGCGAGCAACTTAAAACGCAACCTGCTTTTTGCATCGCAGGTAATAGATCTTAAAAAACCGGTGGTGATAGCTCTCACCATGATGGATATCGCTTCTAAAAAAGGGCTTTCGATAGATGTGCAGGGGTTAGAAAGGGAACTGGGCGTGCCGGTGATACCCGTTAATCCGCGGAAGGATAAAGGCATTAATGAGCTTAAAAAAGCAATTGACCAAACAGCCCGGCAGTTATACAAGCCGCCTGCAAGGAACTTTGTTGAAGCAAGCGATTTATCACAGGCAGCTATAGACGATATTAAAAAGATATTTCCCCGGATCAGCGATTATGCCGCCGTGCACTACCTCATTCACCACGAATCATTTGCATTGGATGCCCCTGTGCAGGATACGATTGAGGATATAGAAAGAAAACACGGCTTCAATCATACCAAAGTACAGGCAGAAGAAATTACACAGCGCTATGCCCGCATCCGTCATATTATGCAGCAAACTGTTGTGGAAACCGACCCGCGGGAAAAACAAATGACCACAGACCGGATAGACAATATTTTGCTGCACCGCGTTTGGGGCTACCTCATACTGCTTGGCGTTCTGGCCATCCTGTTCCAGAGCATTTTCTGGCTGGCGCAATATCCTATGAACGCTATTGAATGGATCTTTGGCGAATGGAGCAACTGGCTGGCGGGCGTATTGCCGCAAAACTGGTTTGGCGACCTTATTGTAAACGGACTGGTAGCGGGGCTTGGCGGTATTGTTGTTTTTATTCCGCAGATCATGATCCTCTTTGGGCTCATTACTATTCTGGAAGATACGGGATACATGGCGAGGATCAGCTTTTTAACGGATAAGCTTATGCGCAAAGTAGGACTTAACGGTAAGAGCGTAATGCCTATGATCAGCAGCTTTGCCTGCGCGGTACCGGCCATCATGAGCACCCGTAATATTGAAAACAAAAAAGAAAGGCTGCTCACCATCATGGTAGCACCCTTAATGAGCTGCAGCGCCAGGCTGCCGGTATATATTATCTTAATATCATTGGTTATACCCAATACTTATTACTGGGGCTTTATTAGCCTGCACGGACTGGTTATGACCGGGCTTTACCTGCTGGGCATAGTAATGGCGCTTATAGTATCGTATGTAATGAAATGGTTCATCCGTATCAAAGAAAAAAGCTTTTTCATTTTGGAGCTGCCGGTGTACCGCGCACCACGCTGGAAGAACGTGCTGGTAATAATGGTGGAAAAAGCAAAGATATTTGTATTTGAAGCGGGCAGGGTAATTTTGGTGATCTCCCTTATTCTGTGGGCATTAAGCACCTATGGCCCTCCAAAAAGGATGGAGGCTGTTGAAACCCGTTATGAGCAACTGGCTTTGCAGCAGCCCGGAAATGAGGAACTGGAAGAAGAAAAAAGAACCGCGCTTCTTGAAAATTCGTATGTGGGTATATTGGGCAAAGCGATTGAACCCGCTATTAAGCCCTTAGGCTATGACTGGAAGATAGGCATTGCGCTGATCACTTCCTTTGCGGCACGTGAAGTATTTGTAGGCACTATGGCTACCATTTACAGCGTAGGCGGCAATGCAGATGAAAATGATCTTACCCTGCGGGAAAAAATGAGCGCTGCTACCTGGACAAACGGGGCAAAAATTTACACACTTGCTTCCGGCGTATCCCTTATGGTATTTTATGTATTTGCTATGCAATGTATGAGCACCCTGGCTATTGTGAAACGCGAAACCCGGTCGTGGAAATGGCCGCTTATACAATTGGTATATATGACAGGGCTGGCCTATGTTTTAAGTTTGTTGGCCTATAATTTGTTAAAATAATAAATACTTGATCCCCTGCACCCGATTTAGTATCTTGAAGTATGAATTATAAATTATTATATAAGCTGCTGCCTTTTGCGTTTGTTGCTTTTATTTCCTGCTCATCCCCCGATAAACCGGCCAATATTACCGACTCAACAGATATATCAGAGCCGGAAACCATTATGGAACAGCCGGATACTGTACTTTTCTGGACGGTGAATATTGAACAAAAAGAAAAGACCAGGGTGTATAAAGATACCGTTGCCATTACTGATCCGAAAAGCATCATTAACGGCATCAACGCTATTTATCCTTCCGTTCGCCTTGAGTTTGTAAAGCTTTCGGGAGATACGGTATACGCCCATATTGACAGCTCCTTTACATTTGCCAACGATATTGGCTCCTTTGGTGCAACAGAATACATTGCCGGAGTTGTACTTAACCTTACCATGCTCCCCGGCATTAATTACGTAAATCTCGATTTTCCCGAAGGCAGTCATGCAGCTCCCGGCGTATTTGCCAAAAGCAGCTATGCGGCCTATAAGGAAAAGGACGATTAGGGCTTATCATAGCCGCTTTGAAAAGCACAGTGGCTCTTTAATATATTTATCTTTTTCGTTTAATAATGAGAACCTGGAATTTCGGAATTATAGGAGCCGGCATGGTGGCCGATTTTCACGCCAGATCCATTCAGCATATCAGCAATGCGCATGTGGCAGGCATTTGCGGTGCAGGGTCGGGCAGAGCTGAGGCCTTGGCCAGGCAATACAACTGCCGGGTATACCCCGATTATCATGCCATGCTGCGCAGCCCGGAGATAGACATGGTTACTATAGCCACACCCAGCGGCATGCATATGGAACCCGCTGTGGAAGCTGCCCTGCAGGGTAAACATGTGCTGTGCGAAAAGCCGCTCGATATTTCCCTTGAAAGGATTGATACGATGATTGCGGCACACGCTAAAGCCGGAACCCGGCTCGGGGGAATTTTTAACTATCGCTTTACCGGTACGGTTCATTTGCTGAAAGACGCTGTTGAAAAAGGACGGTTTGGAACCATTACATTTGCCTCAATAGATGTGCCCTGGTGGAGGAGCGCCGAATATTATCAGCATAAATGGCGCGGTACGCTGGCCTTAGACGGAGGAGGCGCCATGATGAACCAAACGATTCACATGGTAGACCTGCTGCAATATCTTATGGGTCCAATTGATTCACTGCACGCGTATACCGCAACGCTGGGGCATCACATTGAAGCTGAAGATACCGCAACCGCTATCCTGCGATTCAAAAATAAAGCGCTGGGCTCGGTGTATGGCTCTACTGCTTCTTTCCCCGGTCAGCTTCGCCGTATAACCATAACCGGAACGAAAGGAACGGTTATATTAGAAGATAACAGCGTTAAGGTTTGGCAGTTTGCAGAAGAAACAGGAGAAGACGCTCAAATCCGTACCCAATACGCCACAACGGATGGCGGCGGAGGCGCTTCCAATCCTTCGGCTATTCCGTTTGAGCTGCATGCAAAAAATATTGCCGCATTTATTGCCGCCGTTGAAACAGGCAAACCTTTTGAAATTGATGGAAAAGAAGCCCGCAAAGCAGTGGAAATTGTGCTGGCTATGTATACATCCGCAAAAGAAAACCGTTCCTTTCAATTTACATAAGAATGGTAGTATTTGAAACGATTTCACAAATACTAACTTATCTGAGAAAAGGCAAAATAAGCACGGGCGGCTGTGTAAGGAGCTTATCTGTTACAAAAACAAGTCGGTATACAATTTCGCTCCGGGTACCACGCTGTATTTTTCAAGATCCGTTATACCTTCCTGTGCCAACACTTCTTCATCAATAAAAAAATTACCCGTGCAGCTTTCGGAAGAACGGGATAAAATGTAATACACCGCATCGGCAATGATTTCAGGCGTACGGCTCATTTTGATCAAGGTATCTCCGCCCAGTAAATTTTGCACTGCGGCGGTAGCGATGGTGGTTCGTGGCCAAAGCGCGTTAACGCCTACCTTATCCTTTTTTAATTCTTCAGCGAGTCCCATTGCGATCATGCTCATATTGTATTTACTAAGCGTATAGGCAAGATGATTGCCAAACCATTTGGGCTGTATGTTAAGCGGGGGCGATAAATTGAGGATATGCGGGTTGTTCCCTTTCCGCAAGTGGGGGATACAGGCCCTGCTTACAAAAAAAGTACCCCGCACATTAATGTCATGCATAAGATCAAAGCGTTTGGGATCTGTTTTTTCCGTAGGGGTAAGCGATATGGCCGAAGCGTTATTAATAAGGATGTCTATCCCGCCAAATACCTCGATGGTTTTGTTTACGGCATTGTCTATCTGGTCTTCAAACCGTATATCACACTGAATGGGTAGCGCTTGTCCGCCCGCTTCCACTATTTCTTTTGCTGCCGAAAAAATTGTTCCGCCGAGCTTAGGATTTTCCTCTACCGATTTGGCAGCTATTGCCACCTGTGCGCCTTCTCTGGCTAACCGCAAAGCTATAGCTTTACCAATGCCCCTGCTGCCGCCTGTAATAAAAACAGTTTTTCCGCTAAATGACATATCGTTTTATTTTGGTGTAAGCTAATGGAATTTTAGTGAAGCATAGCGGGTAATTTCAGATAAAGAATGCCGCAGATGTGTAGGTTAAATCTGCACATCTGCGGCAAAATGATTAATTGAACACCCCCGTAAAGTTATGGCTACCTGGGCTTGATCCAGTCTTCGGGGTTAAGATATTTGGGGCTATTACCCACCACAACAGTAACAACAAAAAGTACTTTGCCTATGCCGTCTTCATCTTCCGATTCGGCGGCTTTGCCAATTACCTGACCCAGTTTTATTTCCTGGTCTTTATTTACGCTTATACCTGTGAGGTTGTAGTAAGTAGTAAGGTATTTACCATGCCGTATGGTTACAGCGGAAACAGGGCCGAAACTATGTACGGATGATACCGTTCCTTCATATACGGCCTTTACAGGTGCGCCGATATTGGTTTGAATGTATACGCCGATATTATCTTCAAATAAACGGGTACCTTCTATTTTGTGCCTGCCGAAGGGGCCGGTTATATCGCCCTTGGCAACGGGCCAGGGGAGCTTCCTGCGATTATTTTCAAATCCCACGGAAACGGCGGTAACCTCCGGTGTGTTCTCCAGCTTATTGGCTGCACGTGAACTGGTGCTGGCAGCAGGGGCAGCCGCTTTTGCTGTTGTTCCCGCCGCTTTGGCGGCAGCGTCACGTTTTGCTTTTTCCGCCCTTTCCGCCTCCATTATTTCTCTTTTAATAATAGCGGCAATGGAGTTCCTGATATTGTTCTCTAATTTTCTTTTGGAAGTGAGTTGTTTATCCAGCTCTCTTTCCTTAAGCTTCAGGCTGGAAACCACCGCGTCTTTTTGTTTTTTTTCCTCTTCCAGCTTTTTCATTTGCTGGCTTTGTTCGGCAAGGGTTTGTGTTTTGAGGGTTTTGTTTGCAGCAAGCGTCTCGTTTTTTTGTGCTAACAGCAACTGGGTTTGGTAAATGTTGTCTACCTGCTTTCCCCTGTATTCGCGGTATGCTTTCAGGTAAGCCACCCTTTTGATGGCGTCATTAAAGCTTACAGCCGAAAAGATGAAATTAAGCATATCGTAGCTGCTCCTGTTCTTGTAAGCGTATTCGATCGTTCTGGCATACTGCACTTTTAGGGTATCGAGCTCATTTTTTAAACGTCCTATTTCCCGGTTATTGGTGTTAATATCATCATTGATCAGTTGCACCTGCCTGTTAATGGTCTCTATAATCGCGTCTCTTTTTTTAATGAGGTTACGTATGCGTGCCAGTTGACCCAGGCTCTCCTTTTTGTTTTTCTGAATAGCGCTTTGCGATTTCCTTAAATCTTCGATTTCCTGTTGTATTTGTTTGCGCTGACTTTCTAATTCATCTTTAGACTGGGCTTGTGATGACATAACCTGGAAGCCACAAAGAAACACGAACAGTAAGAAAAAGAATTTGCGCATGCTGGAGATTTTATATGATTTATACTGCAAATAACGATGGTATATGCATGTGATTGTACTGCGTTTTGTTAAAATTACTGAATGGTATAATTACGCGGTATATTAAAAGGATAGCTGAGGGGCTTATCAAATTCCACCTGCTTGTATTCAAGACTTACGTCTAATCTTGTTTTTTCTGCCACGATAATTTTTCTGTTCGTGGAAAAAAGCCTTCCGCTGGCAATAATGTAATCATTGTAGGAGAAGTCGGCAGTACGGCTGCGCCCCGGATCCACATCATCCAGCTTGCTGTGCAGCACGGCATAATCGTTCTTTCTGATGGACAGTAATTGTTTAAAAAAATCACCCATGGTAGAAAGAGAAACCGAACTTTCCCTTTCCCTGTACATGAGCACCTGTGTGCTGTCTAAGTATACGGGATTGCCTACGATAAGATTTTGTAAGGTATAAAAATCAACCGGCAACTGCACAATCTCCCTGATATATTCCACAGACCGGTACTGCACATTTTTATCTAACTTATCCATCACTTTTACACTATCCGGTGTAATAAAAACCCTGAAAGCTTCAATGCCGAACGCGGCGTTGATAGATAGCCATATAATACTGTCTTTTTGAATACGCACAAAAGCGTTGAAGTCGTAATTTCGTTGCTTGTTGTCTTTATACTGCACTTTTATTTTGGAAGAAAAGGTTTCGAAATCAATATGATTAGCCCTTATTTTTTCAAAAGTTTCATGCACCAGCCTGGCAGAATCGGTTGCCGCGGGATTAACGAGAACGGTAACAAGCGTATCTTTCTTGGTAATAGCCGACTGCAGCTTTTTGGAGCTTCGGCAACTGCATAACACAGCAATAAAGAAAGCTATGGTGAGAATAAACCGCATGAGTGCTTTTTAGCTGAATTAATTTTTCCCGGTATGGCCAAAACCGCCTTCATTCCTGGAGGTTACGCTTATATTTTCCACCGCTTCCCATTGGGCTGTTTCTATCCGTTGTACAATAATTTGAGCGATCCTGTCTCCCGGTTGAATGCTTTGAGGTTCATTGGAAAGGTTAATGAGTATAACCTTTATTTCACCCCTGTAGTCCGAATCTATGGTACCCGGCGTATTTAAGCAGGTGATGCCCTGCTTTACCGCTAATCCGCTACGTGGGCGAACCTGTATCTCATACCCCTGGGGTATTTCAACAAAAAGTCCCGTGGGGATCAATGAGCGCTCCATAGGCTGCAAAACAACCGGCGATGAAATAAAGGCACGGATATCCATGCCGGATGCTCCGGGAGTAGCATATGCGGGGAGCGGATTGCTGGATTGGTTAATGATCTTAACCGTAAGTGTTGCTGACATGCGGCAAAAATAAGATTATTGGTGTAGATATTGGTGTTTTGTGTGGGCTATCGGCGATCAGCTTTCAGGTGAGTAACTGCTATGACGAGATGAATCTCCGGATTTTTTTATTTGTAGTTTATGGTTTACAGTTGCATTTCACTTCGGATTTCGAACTTCCGGTTTCGGACGTCCTTGCGAGACCCTAAACTGATCTGAATGATGTGTAATACTTTTTAAGGGTCGAAGCAATCCCCTAATACCGGAGATGGATGATAATTCTTTGAATTGGCCTACTACTCCGCTGCGCTTCAATGGGCTTGCTTCGGCGTGCATAGTTTCTCAAAGTTCCGGCATTTGCTTACGCCTCGCAAAGACGGGCCTTTTCCGGCTTCGGATTTGGACGTCCTTGCGAGACCCTAAACTGATCTGAATGATGTGTAATACTTTTTAAGGGTCGAAGCAATCCCCTAATACCGGAGATGGATGATAATTCTTTGAATTGGCCTACTACTCCGCTGCGCTTCAATGGGCTTGCTTCGGCGTGCATAGTTTCTCAAAGTTCCGGCATTTGCTTACGCCTCGCAAAGACGGGCCTTTTCCGGCTTCGGATTTGGACGTCCTTGCGAGACCCTAAACTGATCTGAATGATGTGTAATACTTTTTAAGGGTTGAAGCAATCCCCTAATACCGGAGATGGAGGATAATTCTTTTGGACTGACCTACTACTTCGCTTCGCTACAGGGGGCACATTTCCACATTTTCACATTTTCTTTTTCAGCAGTACCGTTGCATAAGCCACCAGTCCTTCTTCCCTTCCGGCAAAACCCATTTGTTCGGTGGTGGTAGCTTTAACCGAAACATCCTTAACCGTAAGTTCCACTATTTGGGCAATCGTTTCGCGCATTTTTAATACATAAGGATTTATTTTAGGCCGTTCTAAGCAAAGGGTGGAATCAATATTTACGATGGTATATCCTTCTTTTTGGATGATGGCATAAGTGCGCTGCAGCAGAATTTTACTGTCAATATCTTTGAACTCCGCGGAAGTATTGGGAAAATGAAGGCCGATGTCACCTAAGCTTAAAGCGCCCAGCATGGCATCGCAAATGGCGTGCAGCAGTACATCGGCATCACTATGTCCCAGGGAGCCTTTATGATGAGGTATTTCAATACCACCGATCCATAATTTTTTTCCTTCGGCTAACTGGTGAAAATCCACCCCTAATCCAATTCGGTACGACATGTTTTTTTTTGCTAAAATAAAAAGAAAGACCCAACAGGTAGTATAAACCTGCCGGGCCTGAAAAAAATAAGCCGGGCTTCCGTTTTAATCGCTTCCCGTTTCCAGTTCACCGCCAAAGTTAAACAGGAGGCTGAAACGGATGGTATTGGAAAGCGGGTTCCTGTTTACCCCGTTACCCGAAGGCAGAAGATAGGAAAAGTTCAACCCGAAAATATTGTAATTGATACCCACGCCGAGGGTAACATAGCTTCTTTTTCCCATATTGGCGCTTTCGCCATAATAGCCTGCTCTTAAAGCAAACTGGTCGTTATACATATATTCACCGCCAACAGAGTAGGCAAGTGCGTTATTGCTGAATGACTTGAACCAGCCGGTTACCACGCCATCGCTGTTATACTTGGCATAGTCGGCAGAATCTGCATTACTTCCGGGCGGAGCCGGTACCAGCAATTTATTGAATTCACCATTCAACGTTATTTTATGTACTTCGTTGGTAACCCAGGTATGCCCAACGCCAACACCAAAATTAGCGGGTATAAAATTCCGCTGGCTGGCGTCGGAAGTATATGAAATTTTGGAGCCCAGGTTGGTAAAGGCAGCGCCAACATTCCAGCCCTGTCCTTCTTCATTGGCTGTTGTGTAATACAATCCAATATCGCCGGCTACGGCGGTACCTGCTTTATAGGAGTATCCATTGGCAGATGCCCCACCCGCAAGGTTGGAATAAATATATCGCAGCGCTACGCCTAAGGATAACTGGTCAGATAATTTACGGGAATAGCCAAGGTCCAGTCCAAACTCCCTCGGGTTAAATTGATTCAGATCATTCCCTAAAGCATCTGTGAACTGTATATTACCCAGGCTAAAATAACGCAGTGAAGCAGAGATCGCCTGTTGCTCATCAAATTTATAGTACCCGGCCAAAGATGCCAGGAACACATCATTTAATCCCAGGTCCTTTAACCAGGGCGTATAGGTAAGTCCAAGTCCGGCACTGCTTTTAGTGAAAGGGTACTTGGCAACATTATAAAATTGTGAGTTGATATCCGGTGTGGTAGCTATGCCCATATCTCCCATACCGCCTGCACGGGCATCGGGTGAAATACGCAGGAAAGGAACCGCGGTGGTAACAATATTGATCGGTTCGGCACTTTGCGCAAGGGAACTAACCGATATTCCTAAAAGCAGCAGGCAGGTACCAGAAAATCTCCTCAATGAATGTTTCATCAGAAATTGTGTTTGATTGAAAAAGAATAAAAAAGTAGCATTCTATTCAATATTCTAATTCCGTTTAATACGTTATGAAATTGATTTGCAAAGTAAGACAGTGTTTTTTGTTTTTCAGGGCTTTTCATCTTCAAATTGTTAACATCCCTCAAAACCGGCCAGATTTAACAATTACCATGCCTCCTTTCAGTTAAACCTTCTCTTACAAACGGGGTAAAAAAATAAATATTGTTTTACCTATGATTTTCACCACTTTGGCTTAATAATAGCTGGGGTTTTGTAAGTTTAGCATTTAATAAACACAAAAGGCCTCCGGCATTTTTGTAAAGTAATTAAATTGCATGTTGTTAATCATGCTTTAGGCCTGTTAAAAGGAAGGGTGTGGCTTTCTTTTAATACAATATTTAGAGTGTATACCCGTTATCTTTTTTTAGTTTAAATCCAGCAAAATGCAAAGACTACTGAATTTTAAGAGTTTGCTTTTTTTATCTGCAGTTGCCCTGCTTTTCAGTTCATGTAAAAATGGACTTTTTGGCAAGAAGAAGTTCGAGAAATCGGACGTAACCGGTTGGAACTACAACGATAAAAACATGGGTGGTTTCAACGTATCCAAGGAAAAAGAGCAAAATACCGGTCCCGGACTGGTGTTTGTACAGGGGGGTACGTTTACTATGGGTGCTACAGACGAGGATGTAATGGGAGACTGGAATAATATACCTCGCCGTGTAACCGTTTCTTCTTTTTATATTGATAAAACAGAGGTTGCCAACGTGCATTACCGCGAATACCTGCACTGGCTGGAATCTGTATTTGATGATCCCCAGTATGCTACAGTTGTAGAAGCAGCCAGGCCTGATACCCTGGTTTGGAGAGAAGAGCTGGCATATAATGAGCCGCTGGTAGAGTACTATTTCCGTCATCCTTCCTATAATTATTACCCGGTAGTGGGTGTAAGCTGGAAACAGGCTAATGATTTTTGCCTTTGGCGCAGCGATAGGGTAAATGAAAGAATACTGGTTGAAAAAGGATACATCAATAAAAACCAGTTGAAAACAACACAGGGGCAGGGACAGGAAAACTTTAACACACAGGCTTACCTGAAAGATTTATACCAGCCGCAACCCGGCAAACCCAAGAAAAATCCTTTAATGGATGCTAACGGCAGACCCAGAACAAAAGTAACTTTTGAAGACGGATATATGCTGCCGAATTACAGGCTGCCCACTGAAGCGGAATGGGAATATGCCGCCTATGGCTATATCAATCAAAACCCCAAACCAAAGAAAAAGTCTAATGGTTCGGGCGAAGAGCTGATTAAAGAAAAACAGGTATACTCCTGGAGCCAGAATGTTAATGGCTTGCGTGATGGACGCCATGGAAGCTGGCAGGGTAAGTTCCTGGCCAACTTTAAACGTGGTAGTGGTGATATGATGGGCGTGGCAGGCGGTTTAAATGATAACGCTTCCATACCGGGTCCTGTAGATGCCTTTTATCCTAATGGCTTCGGTTTATATAACATGTCGGGAAATGTTAATGAGTGGGTGGCTGACGTATACCGTCCGCTTTCCAGCATAGATAATGATGACTTCAATCCTTACCGTGGTAACCGCTTTGAAAAATTCAAGAAAAATGAAAATAGCGAATTTGAAAGAGATAGCTTGGGCAGGGTGGTAAAGGAATTTGTTACCGATGAAGAAAGTAAGAACCGCCGGAACTACCAGAGAGGTAATGTAATTGACTATCTTGATGGTGACTCTGCCTCGCAGGTTACTTATGGCTACGGGAAAACCACGTTAATCAGCGACCATGCTAGGGTAATTAAAGGGGGTAGCTGGAACGACCGTGCTTTCTGGTTAAGCCCGGGCACACGCCGCTTCCTGGATGAAACGCAGGGCAGCAGCACGGTTGGTTTCCGTTGCGCTATGGACAGGGTAGGAAGCCAGGAAGGCAATGGCTTTAAACCAGGTAACAACTGGAGTAAACGCCGTCAGAATTCCCGCAAAAACTAATATGTAATCTTTTTTAATAAAGTAATACCTTCTCTCCGGAGAGGGTATTTTTTTTGGATGGGGCATGAGGTATGAGGTATGAGGTATGAGGTAAAAGGTATGAGGTATGAGGGTATAAGGTATAAGGTATGAGGGTATAAGGTGGGTTACTGCTAATGATAGGGGGAATGCTCCTTTTAATTTGTAGTTTATTGTTTTTAGTTTACAGTTGGGATTTCGCTTCGGATTTCCCCTTCGGCTTTGAAATTTATCCGCCCCGGCGGACAAGCCTGCCTGCCGGTAGCAAGTTTGGTTCCTGTGATTTGGTTCCTGGTTCTTTTCGGCTGTATTTCCCTTCGGATTTCGGATTTCCGTCTTCGGATTTTAAAAGTCATTGAGGTAAAACAAAAAATTTTAGTATTTTTTTACTAAATTTGTTAGTGTTAATAAGTTTATATATATCTTTACATCCAACAGTTAATTTTGAGTACATAAAAACCTCATACAACTATGTCAAGCAATGAAAAATTAAAAGCGCTCAAGCTAACCATGGACAAAATTGAAAAAGACTATGGTAAAGGCAGTGTAATGATGATGAATGAAAAAGGCGTACAGCAGATAGAAGTTATTTCTACAGGATCAATAGGATTAGATGTGGCTTTAGGTGTTGGTGGTGTGCCAAAGGGAAGGGTTATTGAAATATATGGACCTGAATCTTCGGGTAAAACCACTATTGCCATACATATCATTGCTGAAGCGCAAAAAAAAGGAGGAGTATGCGCTATTATAGATGCGGAACATGCTTTTGACAGCGCTTATGCGCA
This sequence comes from uncultured Sphingobacteriales bacterium, assembly GCA_937871285.1. Classification (GTDB taxonomy): domain Bacteria; phylum Bacteroidota; class Bacteroidia; order Chitinophagales; family Chitinophagaceae; genus Agriterribacter. The sequence goes on from CALMQS010000087.1 coordinate 31,308, forward strand.
AAAACTGGGTGTGGACATAGACAACCTGCTGATCTCCCAGCCCGATTATGGTGAGCAGGGGCTTGAGATCGCGGATCGCCTGATTCTTTCCGGCGCCTTAGATGTGGTAGTCATAGATTCTGTAGCCGCACTTGTACCTAAAAGTGAGCTGGAAGGAGAAATGGGAGACAGTAAAATGGGGATGCAGGCGAGACTGATGTCGCAAGCCCTGCGTAAACTAACGGCTACCATCAGCAAAACCAATACGGTATGTATTTTTATTAACCAGTTAAGGGAAAAGATCGGTGTGATGTTTGGCAACCCCGAAACCACTACGGGTGGTAATGCATTAAAGTTTTACGCATCAGTGCGGTTAGATATCAGGCGCATGGCGCAGATTAAAGACGGAGATGAGGCCGTGGGTAACCGCGTAAAAGTTAAAGTAGTAAAAAATAAAGTAGCACCCCCTTTCCGTGCGGCCGAATTTGACATTGTGTATGGTGAAGGCATTTCAAAAGCCGGTGAAATTATTGATATGGGGGTTGAAATGAATATCATACAAAAGAGCGGGAGCTGGTATAGCTATAATACGGATAAGCTGGGACAAGGCCGGGACTCCGTAAAGCAGTTGCTGATTGATAACCCGGGACTGGCAAATGAAATTGAAGCTAAGATCAGGGAAAAGATCAAGGAATTGCAGTTGGCATCATAATATTCACCTTTTTAATAATGGACGGTTATTAAGGCTGGCCGTTGAAATTCATTTTTCAACGGCTTTTTTAATCTGTGCTTAACAGCTATCAGGTAGTAAAAAATATGACTTATTATTGCAGGGATAAAATTAATAAATGAGTCAGGCTCTTCTTTATCACTAATTGGGTTTTACTTTTCCCACATAAAACAGTATGCATGACAACCTCCCGCATTTTAGGCGCCCGTAAACGCATAGCGTTAGTGGCACATGATAATAAAAAGAAAGACCTTATGGAATGGGCAGAGTTTAACAAGGCTGTATTGGCGCGGCATGAGCTGATCGCTACGGGCACTACAGGAAAACTGCTTGAAGAAAGGTTAGACCGGCCTGTAAAACAGGTACTGAGCGGCCCATTGGGCGGTGATCAGCAAATTGGAGCCATGATTGCCACAGGGGAAGTTGACGTGCTTATCTTTTTTTGGGATCCAATGGAAGCCCAGCCGCACGATCCGGATGTAAAAGCATTGCTCCGCCTGGCGGTGGTTTGGAATATCCCTGCAGCAAGCAACAGAACCAGTTCAGACTTTTTAATGACCTCTCATCTTATGCATGAAGTGTATGAAGCTGTAATACCCGATTACAGCGGTTATATAAAACGAAAGCTATAAAATTTGCGTTCATGCAGGTTACTTTACGCCCCTGGCAAAAAAAAGACCGTTTTCTTTTAGCTGAGCTGGCTAATAATATTAAGATATGGAACAATGTAAGGGACCGGCTGCCGCATCCATATAAAATGCAGCACGCTGCCGCATTTATAAAATATTGCCGGAAGCAGGATCCGCCGCATGTTTTGGCAATTGAGGCCGAAGGGCAGCTTGCCGGATGCATAGGGCTTGAATTACAGGATGACATTTCGCGGATCAGCGCGGAACTGGGCTATTGGATAGGAGAACCATATTGGGGAAAAGGTATTGCAACCGAAGCAATAAAACATATGCTGGAATATACATTTGAAAATTTTCCGGGGCTCGTCCGGCTTTATGCCCGGGTGTTCGAATATAATAAAGCGTCTATGAAGGTGCTGGAGAAAAACGGTTTCCATCTTGAAGCGGTGCAGCAAAAATCGGCAATCAAAAATGATAAGATCACAGACGAATATGTTTGGGTGAAATTCAGATAAACAACACACTGGAATTTCAGGAACAAGGATCAGCTTATCTTTGCAGGTATAAACGATAAATATGCAAAAAATTGAACTGACCAACAAGCAATACAGGCTGCTATTGCAATTGGTATCTTTGGGCATTGATGTTATTGATAATGCGGCTTTAGGAAATGATGAAGAGGAAGAAGATGACGCCGGTGAGGAGGAATCCCCGCTGTTGAACGATGCTGTTGAACTGGAAGATTTTCTTATGGCACAGTCAAAGCGGTTTGGCATAAAAGATATTATCCAGTACGATGCGGATGAAGATTATCTGGAATACAGCGAACCCTTTAGAGAAGAGCAGGAAACAATAGCCCATAGCGCCTATTTAAATAAAACTGCCGAAATTGCCTCGTTCCAGTTAGGGATGCGGGATTATAAAGAAGCGAATGGACCTGATACGCTTGAAAATATAACGCCCCAGGAGGGCGCGGATAAAATAATGTCCTTCTCCATGAAATACCTTAACGAAATATTTGAAAATGGCTTTGATAATTTTTACCTGAACACCGAAGGCCCTGCAAAAATTATCAGTCTGTCTGCTGAATAAAAATAATATGTCTTTCCGGTTACATTCATCATATACGCCTGCCGGCGATCAGCCGGAAGCCATTCGCCAGTTGACAGAGGGCATCCTGGAAGGAGAGGCGGACCAGGTTTTACTGGGCGTTACGGGTTCCGGTAAAACCTTTACCATGGCCAACGTAATACAAAATGTACAGCGCCCCACGCTGGTGCTTACGCATAATAAAACTTTGGTTGCCCAGTTGTATGGTGAGTTTAAACAATTCTTTCCTGAAAATGCAGTGGGATACTTTGTGTCGTATTACGACTATTACCAGCCCGAGGCATACATGCCGGTGAGTGATACCTACATTGAAAAAGATCTTTCCATCAACGAGGAGCTGGATAAGCTGCGCCTGCAGGCTACAGCACAGTTACTGAGCGGAAGGCGTGATATTATTGTAGTGGCTTCGGTAAGCTGCATATATGGTATTGGTAATCCCGCTGAATTTGCGAATGGCATCATCCGCATTCACCAGGGACAGGTGATCAGCCGGCAGGGATTTTTACATGCGTTGGTAAATTCGTTATATAGCCGCAGCCAGGGCGACTTTAACCGGGGAAATTTCAGGGTGAAAGGCGATACGGTAGATATTAACCTGCCCTATATGGACTATGGTTACCGCATCAGCTTTTTTGGAGATGAAATAGAGACCATAGAAACGCTGGAGATCAGCAGCGGCAAACGGATCAGCACGGTAGAAAACGCGGCTATCTTTCCTGCCAACCTTTACCTGGCTCCCAAAGACCAGTTGCAGCAGGTGCTGTATGAAATACAGGATGAAATGGACAGGCAGGTGGAATATTTTAAAAGGGAGGGTAAATACATAGAAGCGCAACGCCTGAGCGAGCGGGTGAATTATGATGTGGAGATGATCCGTGAGCTGGGCTATTGTAACGGGGTTGAAAATTATTCCAGGTTTTTTGACCGGCGGGCGCCGGGTACGCGGCCATTCTGTTTGATAGATTATTTTCCTGAGGATTTTTTGTGCGTCATTGACGAAAGCCATCAAACCGTTCCGCAGATCAGCGGCATGTATGGCGGCGACAGGAGCCGGAAATTAGTACTGGTTGATTATGGCTTCCGGCTTCCATCGGCAATGGATAACCGCCCGCTGAACTTTCATGAATTTGAATCTATGCTGAACCAAACGGTATATGTATCGGCCACACCGGGCGATTATGAGCTGGAAAAAACCGGTGGTGTGGTGGTAGAGCAGGTGGTACGGCCTACCGGGTTGCTTGATCCTCCCATTGAAATACGGCCAAGCGTGAACCAGATAGATGACCTCTTAGATGAAATAGATAAAAGGATAACAAAGGGCGACCGGGTGCTGGTAACTACCTTAACCAAACGCATGGCCGAAGAGATGGATAAATACCTCCATCGCATCAATGTGAAATCCAAATATATACACAGTGAAGTAGATACCCTGGAGCGGGTAGAAATATTGCGCCAGTTACGGCTTGGGGAAATAGATGTGCTGGTGGGGGTTAACCTGCTGCGTGAGGGGCTTGATCTGCCGGAAGTATCGCTGGTAGCCATATTGGATGCTGATAAGGAAGGTTTTTTGCGTAATGAAAAATCACTGACCCAAACGGCGGGACGTGCGGCGAGAAACGTAGACGGGCTGGTTATTTTTTATGCGGATAAGATGACGGAAAGCATGCAGCGTACCATTGATGAAACGGATCGTCGCCGGGAAAAACAGGTCGCTTATAATATTGAGCATCATATTACTCCAGCAACCGTAATAAAATCAAAGGAGCAGGTATTTGCGCAAACATCGGTGCTGGATATTAAGGGCTATGATGTAAACAAGCCTTATGCAGTGGCCCCCGATGAAGACCTGGTAACTGTTGCCGCGGAAGACCAGGAAACCTATCACACCGTTCCGCAAATGGAAAAAGCCATCTCAAAAATTAAAAAAGAAATGGAAAAGGCTGCCAGAGACCTCGACTTCATGGAAGCCGCCCGGTTAAGGGATGAAATGTTTACCATGCAGAAGAAGCTGGATGAGATGAAGAAAGGCTATTGATCCGGTGCAGGTTGGCGAACTGCGGATAATAGCGTTTCGTTTCGCCCGGCATACCGGGGTTAGTTATAACGTGTACATCCTTTTGCCATGTATCGTTTCAAACGCCGGGTTGATGGGATACGAAAATGAGTTGTCGCATGGCTTTGTTCCCTGTTTTTCATTTGGACTGACAGACGCGGCGCGCAAATAATTCCAATTCTTAAAAATATCCTTTAAAAGTTTGTGGCTGAAGCTGACAAAAACTTTCATACTTACCATGCTTCATAAAAAATTGAGGGACTGAGGCAAAATCAAAAACACGATACAGATAGAAGTTGCTTTCTTTTAAGGTAGCAAAACTTAATTCGGTTTTTGTTAAAAAAATAGGTGTTTCTTTTGAAAGTTTTGTGGTTTTTACCTCTATATATCTATCTGATCCGTTATTGTTTTTTGAAAGGATATCAAATCCTGCACCATCATCTTTATCTTTTGCTATCCATTCCACTTTATCAGCAAAGCTTTCTTTGCCTGCCATTGTTAAACGCCATTTTTCATATTCAATTACCAACTCTTCTCCAGCAGAGCCAAGGGATCGGTTATTTTGCTCCTTTTCAAGATAATTGATCTTCATTGCCATGTAAGTTGGCTCATCTTCTTTTACTTGGGATATTACATCTTCTTCATTTAAAAAATTCTTGAAATCAAAACCTCTATATGGTTGAGTTGTAATTACATCATTAGAGAATCGTTCGAACTCCTTTTCAAGGGAGATTTGATTTTCATTTATAAAATGTTTTATTTCTTCAACTAAAGTTTGCTGAAAATTAAACCGTGGTTTATACCCTTTGATAAAGGGAAGTCCCATATTTATTAATGCAGCACTTATGTTTTGATGTTTAAATTCAACAGAGCCTTTTGTCCTTTCATTTAAAAATGGAATGAGAGAGGCCCTGTGTTCGGATTTATTATAATTTTGGCGTGACAGTTCGAGGAGGAGCATCTCAAAATAATCCTTCACTATTAACCTAACTTCATCTTTTGACCAAGCCATAAAAATTATTCCTTTAAACCATAATGAAATAATCAGAACCTACAAATTTCCTAATCACAACCAATTAATTTTTAGCAAACTCATTAGCTTGGGCGAAAGTTACAAATTTCGCCATTGCTTAATTTTAAATATTGTAAAATGGTTTATTGAATCAATGTATTCCGGAGGAAAATTTACTCCCCATTTAACGTCCTTATGCATGTATTCAAATTCTTGTGCCCATTCAATAAATTGGCAAATCATTTTTCTGCTATCGGCCGTTTCATAATTCTCCTTAGAGGCAATATAAGCGATGTCTGCTACAGCTTCGCATAATGAATATGTTTTGCCATTCATACCTTAAAGTTTTTATGTACACGAATTGTTGCTTTTATATCAATGCGGTAATATCATCTTCTGTCTGGCGAAGGCACCAAACGGTGCGTCCATTCAATATTTGTATTCCCATTTTTTTGCATTTGCAATCACCGAAAGAAAATGATCAATTGTTTCATCTTGCGTGGGGTCACTTTGGGTTTCCTCAACCTCTTCGAATTCGTGCCAATCATGATCAATCTCAGCGTCCGGAAAATATTCTTTGAAGTGCATATCCGGTAATGCCCAATCTTTCGCAACAAACCATTGCCCACTAATCAAATGTTGCTTTATTGCTTGATAAATATACAGAACGTTAATTGCATTAGGATTTGAAAAGATTACCTCATTATATTGTTTATAATTCGAGCCATCTCGATAGAGGTAACTGAATTTGATATTCATGGTTTAAAAAAATTACTTTTCAAAAGGCAATTTGCAATACAGGTTAATTGCCAATATTAATTCATCTCTCGTCCATAATTTTTGGACTTCTTTCATGTGTTTTTAAATTACTCCCCACAATTTAAAGTAATATTCATCATCTTCCCCGAAGTAAAAAAGCCGGCAATTTCCTTACATCCAGGCTATAATGAGAACAAGTAAGTGACTGAACATTCCTTATTAATATTTCACTTTGTTAGTATGCGGCTATTAATGTTTCTGCGGGGATATCCAGTTTATCATGCAATTCCCGGATCATATTGAGCGAGAGTTTTCTGCGGCCACTCAGTATTTCCGATTTGCGGCTGCGTCCACCCAAAATGCTGGTCAGCTCTTTTTCATCTGTCCCCATTTGCTCCAGCCGGAATTTAATGGCTTCTATAGGATGGGGCGGCGGTATGGGATAATGCTTTTTTTCATAAGACTCCACCAGTATGGAAAGCACCTCCAGGTCATCGGAGCGTTTGCTTCCGGCTTTAAGCTCTTTTTGCATCAGTTCATATATACGCTGCAGGGCTGCTTCGTATTCCTTATTTGTTTTAATGGGTTTTAACATACGCTATATTTTTAGCATCAATTTTATCATAAGCCTTATGCGTTCCTGTCCAATATAATAAGGGGCTGTTTCAAAAGTAATATTTTGCCACGAAGGCACGAAAACACGAAGAAAATAAAACCTGAAGACCAGGACTTTGTGCTTGTGCCTTAGTAGCAGATCTTCTATACCGGTCCTTTTGAGACAGCCTCTTATGAAGCACTTTTCTTTAATAGATTGAGCAGTTTTTCCCGTTTGGTGGGCTTTGGTGCGTATTCCCACACTTTAATAATTTCCCATTCATTTTTTTAATGCCACAAGGGATTTGGCATCGTTGGCCCTGATGATACAGAGCATTTTATCCGCAAAAAAAAATTGCGAAACAGAGCAGTACAGGCAATAATTCCCTTCCCGCTTTCCATCAATAGCGGAAAAATGATATATTTATTGTATGGTTACCATTGCACTCTACAATTTGAAAGGAGGCGTAGGCAAAACAGCTTCCTGTGTAAATTTTGCTTATTTGGCCGCGCAGGACGGTTATAAAACCCTCCTTTGGGATATTGATCCGCAGGGTTCCGCCAGCTTTTACTACCAGTCTAAACCCAAACACAAGGGCGGCATCAAAAAGCTGATTGAAAAAGATGCTGATCTCGAAGAAGCGATCATGGCTACGGATTATGAAAACTTAGATATTATCCCGGCCGATCTTTCCGCTAAAAGTTTTGATGTGATCCTGGAAGAAATGAAGTCTTCTAAAAAGAGGCTGAAAAGCATTCTCCAGCCATTGAATAAAGTATATGATTTTGTTTTTATAGATTGTCCGCCCGGGTTTTCTGTGTTATCGGAAAATATTTTTAATGCCGCGGATATTGTATTGATGCCGGTAATACCCACTACGCTTTCTATCCGTACCTACAATATGGTAAAGGATTATTTTAAAGAAAAGAATATTGAATTGTCGAAAATGATGTGCTTTTTTACAATGGCCGACCTGAGAAAGAATATGCATAATGAGATCATGGAGACCCTGTATAAGGACAAAAAGTTTTTTGAGAACTATATCCCTTACCTTTCGGACGTAGAAAAAATGGGCATACACAAAGCGCCTATTGAAACATACGCCCGGTCGGGTTATGCGGCGCAATGTTACAGGGATCTGTGGACGGAAATCAAAGAAGGCGTGCTGGAATGAGCGCAGGAGCAGTGATTGGAATGTTTAAAGGATTAGCTTGCGCTAACACAATAATAATCGTATGAAGAGAGAACTCACTTCATGGTACAGCCACGCGCTGGGAAAAGAAATGCCTGTTGTTACATACGGTCATTACGGATTTGTCTTATTGCTGGTGCCCACCGCGGCAGCCGATTACTTAGAGTATGAGCGTTTTCAGTTGATTGATGCTATTGCCCCTTTTATAAATGAAGGAAAAGTAAAAGTGTTTTCCATTAACAGCATGAATAATGAGAGCTGGCTGAACAGGGATATGGAAGGAGCGCATAAAGGCATACGGCACAACCAGTTCAACGAGTATGTTTTTAATGAAGTGATTCCATTTATTAAAAATCATACTTCATGGGAAACACCGGTAATCATAAGCGGCGCATCTTTCGGCGCCCTGCATTCCATGAACCTCTTCCTGAAACGTCCTGATCTTTTTAACGGAACCATCGCCATGAGCGGTGTATATGATCTTACGGAATACAGCAACGGGTATTATGATGAACAGGTATACTACAATTCCCCCATACATTATATACCCAATCTTACAGACGACTGGTATCTCAGCCGTATAAGGGAAGGTAAAATTATTATCGCTACGGGCAGCGGCGCCTATGAAGACCCGCAGGCCAACCGGCGGTTTTCGGGTGTGCTGCACGATAAGGGAATACCGCATGAGCTGGATATATGGGGTGAAGACATTTCACACGATTGGCCCACCTGGCGTAAGATGCTCCCGCATTTTTTGGGAACAAGGTTTTAGGAGGAAGCGCTGAGCGTTTAAATAACCAAATCACAAGAACCAAACTTGCCGGCAGGCAGGCCTGTCCGCCGGGGCGGATAAATTTCAAATCCGAAGCCGGAAATCCTAAATCCGAAGCGAAATACAACCATAAACTACAAACCATAAATAATAAACGATAAGCCCGGGTTGCAACGAATTTCCCATGAACCCTGCAACCTGAAACATGTAACCTGCATAAATCTCAAATCTCAAATCCAAAACAATTACCTTAGCGGCATGAGTAAAAGGTTATTTCTTTTAGATGCTATGGCGCTGGTTTTCCGCGCTTATTATGCATTGATCCGTAATCCGCGCATTACGTCGAAGGGGCGTAATACCAATGCCCAGTTTGGGTTTACCAATACACTGGTGGAGCTGATCAACAACCAAAAGCCATCTCACATGGCCGTGTGTTTTGATACGCACGCCCCCACGGAACGCCATACTGATTTTGCGGACTATAAAGCCAACCGCCAGGAAGCGCCTGAAGATCTGCTAAGCGCTTTACCCGACATTAAACGTATTATACAGGGGTTCAATATTCCCGTAATTGAGCTCGATGGGTATGAAGCGGATGATATTATCGGCACGTTAAGCATACAGGCGGCCAATACGGGGTACGAAGTATTTATGGTAACGCCCGATAAAGATTACGGACAGTTGGTTAGCGATAAAATAAAAATTTATAAGCCCGGTTACCAGGGCGGTGATGTGGAAATAATGGGACCGGAGGAAATATGTACCAAATGGAATATCAAAACGGTGGATCAGGTAATAGATGTATTGGGGTTGATGGGGGATGCGGTAGACAACATTCCGGGTATTGCAGGTGTGGGTGAAAAAACAGCGGCTAAATTACTGGCTGAATACGGAACCTTAGAAAATATCCTTGAGAATGCCGGTGGCATAAAAGGTGCGCTGGGGGAAAAGATAAGAAACGGAAAAGATGCGGCCATACTGAGTAAAAAGCTGGCTACTATTATAACGAGTGTGCCGGTCACTTTTCACGAAGCCGATTTTAAATTAAAAGACTGGAACCGGGAACTGCTAATGGACGTATTTACGAGCCTGGAGTTCCGCAGCATAGCGCAAAGGATTTTGGGAGAAGCATTGCCTGTTGCCGCCAGGAACGGGCGTGAGAAAAATACAACAGGGGTTGTACAAACCGACCTGTTCCGAAATACAGAGGTGCAGGCTGTTGCAGCAAGTACGCCTCCTGAAAAAAAATCAACAGATGACGAAGCGGTTTCTACGGACGCTTTGCCCGAAGGAAAGAATATTCATAACACGCCGCATTCCTATACTGCCATAAAAGAGGAGCAGGAGTTGGAAGCCTTTGTACAAAAGTTATTAGTGCAGCGCGAAATATGTTTCGATACGGAAACAACGGGACTGGATGCAAATGATACGGAACTTGTTGGATTGAGCTTTTCGTGGATACCCGGTGAGGCCTGGTATATTCCCTGCCCGCCCGAAAGGGAAAAAACACTGGCTGTACTTAATCATTTCCAGCCTTTGTTTTCCAAAAAGGATATCACATGGATAGGGCAGAACATTAAGTTCGATATGCTGGTCTTAAAATGGTATGGGATAGAAATAGAGGGCGGGCTGTTTGATACCATGCTGGCGCATTATGTAATTGAGCCCGATGGAAAGCGGGGCATGGATTTACTGAGCGCGCAGTATCTGGGTTATGAACCGGTGCACATTGAAGAGCTGATCGGGAAAAAAGGTAAGCAGCAGGGCAATATGCGGGATGTTGAGTTGGAAAAGATAACGGAGTATGCCGCTGAAGACGCAGACATCACCCTGCAGTTGAAACTGGCGCTGGAGCCCGAACTGAAAGCGAAAGAAGTAGATAAGGTTTTTTATGAAGTAGAAAATCCGCTGGTAAAAGTGCTTGCCGCTATGGAGTTTGAAGGCGTAAGGATTGATGCGGATTTTTTAAACCAATATGCTGCCCAACTGGAAAAAGAAGCGAAGCAGGCAGAAGAAAATGTATACCAGCAGTCCGGCGTTCGGTTTAACCTGGCTTCCCCAAAACAATTGGGAGAAGTGCTTTTTGAAAAGCTGCGGTTAGATCCCAAAGCCAAAAAAACAAAAACAGGACAATATGCCACGGGTGAAGATGTGTTACTGAAGCTGGCGCAAAGCAGTAAGATTGTAGAAGATATTTTAGCTTACCGCGAGCTGACCAAACTGAAATCCACCTACGTAGACGCTTTGCCGCAATTGGTTAACCGCAAAACAGGCAGGGTGCACACTACCTACGCCCAGGCAGTGGCCGTTACCGGGAGGCTGGCGAGCAATAATCCCAATTTGCAGAACATACCCGTAAGAACAGCCAGGGGCAGGGAGATCAGGAAGGCCTTTGTGCCGCGGGATGACCGGCATATATTGCTTTCTGCCGATTACTCGCAGATTGAGCTGCGCATTGTGGCGGCTATTAGCGGCGATCCTGCCATGTGTGATGCATTCCGGCATGGTAAAGATATTCATGCGGCTACAGCGGCAAAAGTATATAGCGTTGAAGAGCTTGCGGTAACCAAGGAGCAGCGGTATAAAGCCAAAAGTGTAAACTTTGGTATCATTTACGGGCAGGGTGCATTTGGGCTGGCAGATAACCTGGGTATCAGCCGTACCGAAGCAAAGGAGATCATTGACAATTATAAAAGAGAGTTTGCAGGCATTACCAGGTATATGGATGATACCATCAATTTTGCCCGCGAAAACGGTTACGTACAAACGCTGATGGGACGTAAGCGCTGGCTGCGGGATATCAATTCGGCTAATTTTACCGTGCGCAGCTTTGCCGAGCGAAACGCCATTAATTCGCCTATACAGGGCAGCGCGGCGGATATGATCAAGCTCGCCATGCAAAAAGTGTATGCCGCAATTAAAAAAGAAAAGATGCAGAGCAGGATGATCCTGCAGGTACATGATGAACTGATCTTTGACGCGCTGAGGGAAGAAGCCGCTGAATTAAAGGCAATGATCATTGACTCCATGCAAACCGCTATGATCCTGCCCAACGATGTGCCCGTTGTGGCGGAAATAGGCGAAGGAGAGAACTGGCTGGAAGCGCATTAACGTTTAATAATGCATCAACTGCTGAACATACTGGTGCAGACGGGATTTGGCAAGAAAGTTCTTTTCAAGCTCAGCATTAAAAGGTACGGGTGTATCCAAAGAAGCGCAGCGCATAACGGGGGCATCCAGCAGGGAAAAGCAATTTTCCTGAATCCAGGCGCTGATCTCCGCCCCTATGCCACCCATTAAAGTATCTTCATGCAAGATGAGTATCCTGCCGGTGCGTGAAACGGAATCGCGGATGGCATCGTAATCCAAGGGCAGCAGGGTGCGCAGATCAAGGATGTCGAACGATGTATCCATATGTTGGGCGGCATATTCCAGCGCCCAGTGTACGCCTGCCCCGTAGGTTATGATGGAAATGTCTTCGCCTTCTTCCACCCACCGCGCTTTACCGATCGGTATTTCATAGTTTTCTTCCGGCACCGGTCCGCTTATGCTGCGGTATAGTGCTTTGTGCTCAAAGAACATCACGGGGTTAAGATCATTCACCGCCGCTATCAATAATCCTTTTGCATCCATGGCATTGGAAGGATACACTACTTTTAAACCGGGTGTATGCACAAACCAGGCTTCATTGCTTTGCGAATGAAAGGGCCCTGCGCCCACACCCGCACCCGTAGGCATCCGGATCACCACGTCGGCATTCTGCCCCCAGCGGTAATGTATTTTAGCCAGGTTATTTACGATCTGGTTAAACCCTGCCGTTACAAAATCGGCGAACTGCATTTCCACAATGCTTTTGAATCCTTCAATGCTCAATCCTAATGCGGCGCCTATAACCCCGCTTTCACATAAGGGTGTGTTGCGCACCCGGTCTTTACCAAATTTATTCAGTAAGCCTTCTGTTACTTTAAAGGCGCCTCCGTATGCTGCAATGTCCTGCCCCATCAGGATAAGGTTATCATGGGTGAGCATGCTCTGGTATATGCCCTCGGAAATGGCATCTACGAACCGCTTTTCCCGTACATTAAAGCGGGCGTTTTCAAGCGCTGCATCGTTGTCTATAATGGCTGTGGTAAAACCTCCGAATGTTATCCGTTCTGCATACACATCATCCACCTCTTCCTGCGTTGACGGAACAATAGCGGTATGGGCAAATCCTTTTTCTGTTTCGGCATCAATGTAGGTTTTGAATTCCGTTTTGATGCTTTCAATATCGGTGGTGGTTAATATGTTTTCCTGCAGCAGCCATTGTTCAAAATTATGCACGGGATCTTTAGGTTCCCACGTTGCAAATAATGCTTCCGGTATATATTTTGTACCGCTTGCTTCTTCATGGCCACGCATACGAAAGGTCATGCATTCCACCAGGTAAGGTTTCTGACGCTCAATGCAGTATTCCCTTACTCCCTTTATCGTATCGTATACGGTAAGAATATTGTTACCGTCAATCTGGATCCCTTCCATGCCATAGCCTTTCGCTTTGCCGGCAATGCTTTCGCACCTGAATTGTTCCTGCACCGGTGTGCTTAGTGCGTACCCGTTGTTTTCGACTAAAAAAATAACAGGGAGGTCCCATACGGCTGCAATATTCAATGCTTCATGAAAATCGCCTTCGCTGGTAGCGCCTTCGCCACAAAAAGCAAGCACTGCTTTATTTTCTTTTCTTAATTGATATGCCAGTGCTACTCCATCTGCTACAGCCATCTGCGGCCCAAGGTGGGAGATCATTCCGCAGATGTGGTGTTCCCTGCTGCCGAAATGAAAACTTCTTTCCCTGCCTTTGCTATAGCCGTTTTTTGCACCCTGCCATTGCATCAAAAGTTTGCTCAGTGGCATATTACGCGTAGTAAACACACCCAGGTTACGGTGCAAGGGCATGATCCATTCATCCTTTTCCATAGCCAGGGCAGCGCCCACGGCAATGGCTTCCTGCCCTATACCGCTGAACCATTTGCTGATTTTGCCCTGCCGTAATAACAGCAGCATTTTTTCCTCTATCATGCGGGGAAGCAATAAAGACCTGTAGAACTGTTCTAACTGAGTTGCCGTAAAGTTCTTTTGAGCAAAACGCATATACAAACCTATTGGTTTTTTGAAATATGCCGGTTTATCAAAATGTTGTTTCTGCTTTTTAATGGCTTTACGTTTAGTGGTAAACGTAATTTGCATGGGCATTATGATATTACCTGCATATGTATTTTATTGCTTTACTCGCTTTTGCTGCTGAGCAGCAATGAAGAAACAACAGAAAGCAGCAAGCCGAACAATAATGCCCACCAGAACCCGTCAATCGTAATGCCGTCCACCACTTTGGCTGCAAGCAGCACCATGAGGGCATTGATAACGAATAAAAAAAGTCCGAGCGTTATAATAGTCAGGGGAATGGTAAGGATAACCAGCAGCGGCCGGATAATGAGATTAACAATGGCCAGCACCAGTGCAAAAATCAATGCGGTCCAGTACGAATCAATGTGAATGCCTTTCAGCAGGTAGGCCAGCCCATAGGCTACCGCCGCGGTTACTAATAGCCGGATAATAAAATTCATAATGACAATTTTAGCAAAATGTACGAAAAATATGTCAGCATTGCTGATGCTGCACTGCTATTTTCTTTTTGTAACTTACCTGTAAATTTACAGTCATGTCAAAATCAGGAAAAATAGTACTGGGCGTACTGAGTTTTTTACCTTTCGTTTTTCTGCTCGGCTATTTTGTATGGTTCATTGGTCTCTTTGTACATATGATAGGAACTGCAGGTTTTGGTAATGCAAATCCCGGTGAAATGCCTGATTATTTTTTAGGTAACATGATCCGGATAATCATTCTGGCTGCACTGATGGGGATATTTTCTTTTGGACTGCTCATTTATTATATAGTGCATGTAGTTAATAATAAAACGATAGATAGTAATGAAAGGCTGATCTGGATCTTTGTTTTCATATTCGCAAATATGATAGGATTTCCCATTTACTGGTATATGCGTATCTGGCGTGAGGCGTGAGGTATAAGGTATAAGGTATAAGGTATGAGGTATGAGGTATGAGGTATGAGGTATGAAGGTGTGAGGCATGGGGACTTCTTTCAGGGTGTTCACAACTTACCACTTACCACTTTTACCACTCACCACAAACAACTGCCCCGCAATATTATCTTGCAGGGCAGGTTTGTTTCAACTTCAACCTTTCCTATTGAAACGATCTTTCGGGTATGTGATTTATTAACGGCCGGAAAGAAAATGAAAAGGGCTGTGCAGATCTTCCCGGGCCCCGGCTTTTACTACTTTTTCTGTTTTACCGTTATCTATGGAAACCGAAGTTTTTCTTTCCGGAACCGCTGCAGGAGGTGGTGCAGGCGACCTGGGGGGAGCGGGCTTTTTCCCTTTTTCAATGAGGATGGAATCGCCTTCCTTTTTGTAGCGGTAAGTGCCCCTGCCACTATCCATTTCGCCTTCTGCCTCTATTTCTACACTATTGTCATCTGCTTTGAACCTGAATTTTCCGCTTTTCAGCTTCCCTTTATCTTCTTCATTCCTATCCATTCTTTCCAGTCCCTCCGCAGTCATAATATACTGCACATTATTTCTCCATGAATAAGCGTTGTCCCATCTTTCATCCCAGTCAATGTTCCATCTTCTTCTGCGGTCAATATTAATATCAAACCAGTCGAACCAGTCTACACTCCTGTCTATCATTATTTTTTTACCAACCGGTACTTCAACTACCAGCATCACCTGCTGATTGCGGAATTTATCTTCCTTAGATATGGGAAATCCTTTTGGCAAAACGATCACGCTGTCATTTTGTGTTAAAGGGAAATGTACATTGCCTGCATTTTTTTCGGCTATTGCCGGGGTGTTGCCTCTTGCAAGTTTTACCAGTTGAATATGATAGGAAGAGTCGCCGCTTTTTACCACTTTTACCCTAACGGTATTCAGCAGCATGCTGTCTTCATTCATAGATAGAAAAGGAAGCTCTCCGTCAAACCATTCGCTGCTATAGTATCTTATCTTTCCGTCAGATACTTTTACAATCATATTTCCGGTTGATGGCTGCGTAATGCTAACCTGCTCCGTGGCGCTTGTTTTTGTTCTGAAGTTCCGGCTGATCATTCCTATAAGCACAAACACACTAACCAGTCCAATTATCCAAAGGCTTCCAAAAGCATAACCCAGGTAAGGATTTCCTGATTTTACCCGCATCATGCGCCTGGCGATCCATACTATAAAAGCAATGATAGGAACACCAATGAACATCGTTAACACACTCCATACCAAAAAGTTTTCCCAAAACCCTTCTAATAAGAAGTTCTTCAGGGGAAATATTCCGATACCGCTGTACAGCAGGGCAATTAAAGCGATGAGCAATGCAAAAGCTACTATACCGGCAATGAACAGAAAGAAGGCTTTAAACAACACGCCTATCGCGTTCCCTATTCCCGTTCCCGCTTTTTGAGCAAGGGGTCCTACCTCCGATGCAAACGCCTGTGTTTTCTGCTGTATGGTGCTGCTCATCTCCTGTCCCACATCTTTAGCCTTTTCTTTAAATTCAGCGCCCATTTTTTCACCACGGCCTTTTACATTCTGCAGTTCTTCCTGTACCGTATTCTTAATACTTTCCAGGTCAATCTTTTCACCACGCATTTCTAATTTCTCACTGGCGGTAACTGCACGGGGTAAAACGATCCAAAGGATAATATACGTAATGAAGAAGGTACCGCCTAGCCCGCTAAATGCCACCCAGGGGGCCTTCCAGTGCCACCAGAAACCGCTGAACAAATTAGGAAGTAAGCTCAGCATAAAAGGCAAAAGAAATAGCAACCGTGGGATCCATGAATCTATATTAAAATAAGCAGCCAGCCCTCCTGCCACACCGCCTACCATTTTGTTATCCGGGTCGCGGTAAAGCCGTTTGCGCACATTGGTTTGCAATGGCTTTGAAGGTAATATGATCCATAAAATGATATACAATAAAAAACCAAAACCAAACCCGCCGAAAGCAATGAGCGCAAAAATAATACGTACCACTGCCGGATCAATTCTCAGGTAATTGGCTACCCCGGCACATACGCCACCCAGTACCCTGTCGTTCTCTGCACGGTAAAGCCGGCGTGGTGCAGGGGCAGGTTCAGGTATAGCCGATTGCGTATAATTGCCCGTACCCGCATTTGTTGCTGTGCCCGAAGCATATGCAGCTTCTTCCTGCTCAAAATCTTCGGGTCTGCCCATACTTGCCATTACCACGTTCACATCTTCATCGGTAATACAAACCGAACCCTTCTTTAGTTTTTCATCAAACAACTCCGCAATACGGTTCTCAATATCATTGATGATCTCATCTTTACCCTCTTCATTGGCGAAATAGCGGCGCAGGCTTTCTACATACTGCTTCAACGTTTCATAAGCCGTTTCTTCAATGGGTATCACCCTTCCCTGAAAGTTTATATTTATTACCTTTTTCATGATCAGTTCAATTTTTATTGGTTGAAGTTGTTGGGGTTTGTAGCAATAGCCTGTTCATTTTGTGTTAACGCATGTACCGCATTTGCCAGTTCATTCCATGTTGCCTGTAGCTCAGCGTAAAACCCCGCCCCTTTATCAGTTAGTGAAAAATATTTCCTGGGAGGTCCTCCCGTGCTCTCTACCCAGCGATAGGTAAGCAGGTCTGCATTTTTCAATCGCGTTAATAAGGGGTAAAGTGTTCCTTCCAGAATATTAAGGTTGGCCCTTTTCATTTCCTCTATAATATCACTCGGATATACCTCTCCACGCTTAATTATAGACAGGATACAAAATTCCAGTACCCCTTTCCTCATCTGGCTCTGCGTGTTCTCGATATTCATAATCTCAGGGATTTTTCCTGCTTTTCCGGCCGGGCAAAGCAGAACGTTAACAAATTTGTTGTACCAATCTTTACCGCCACATGCTTTTATTCATCTATAAGTACTTCTATCCTTTTATGCCTGATCAGCTATTTATGGCGATTTTGCTATCTTCCGGAACAAAGATAAATACTTATTTAATACTATGCAATACATAGTACCATTTTATTTTTAGTAGTTGGTAGTGGATAGATTGCTTGAATAGATTCAAACTCAATACAGATAAGGATTTGAAAGACTTTTCAGCTAAGAAAGTTTTTATCGCTTAAAAGATAAATGGTTTTTTTTGATGACAGGCGGTACGGTTTTGAAGGTTGGCCTGCATAATCTTTTATACTTTTAAGCTTTAACAGGCATAGCGCATTGCTATTTAACAAATAAACGATCATGAAACGGTTCTCCCTGAAACATCCGCTCTTTTTTGTAGTAATCATTTTTGCCTTTTATACGGGATATGGTCAAACCATAGCATATACTGCAGCTAATGGCCATGCACATAACGACTACGAGCACAATATTCCTTTTATACAGGCTTATCATCTTGGTTTTGGCTCTATTGAAGCAGACGTGATACTGGAAAATGACAGCCTGTATGTAGGGCATAACCACAGTGATATTTTTTCAAAACCCCTCTTTTTTGAGCGGGATTATATAGAACCGCTGTACAAAGCTTTACAGGTGCAAAAAGATACTACCCGGAAAGTGATTTTACTGATAGATCTTAAAACCGAAGCGTTAGTTACACTCAAAAAAGTAATGGCTATTATAGAAAAATATCCCTTACTAACAGAAACTACTGCTGTACAGTTCGTCATTACAGGCAACCAGCCTTCGCCATCTGCTTTTGATCAATACCCCGCGTATATTTATTTTGATGGTAATATCAATAACCCGGAGCATATTCAACACATTAGCCGTATAGCCATATTCAGTGATAATTTCAGGAAGTATTCCAAGTGGAATGGCAAAGGAGATATTCCGGTGAGGGAAAAAAAGGAACTGACTACCGTTATTGAAAAAGCACATGGCTTACATAAACGGATCCGTTTCTGGGGTTGCCCGGATAATCCGCATACCTGGCAGGTATTTATGCAGATGCAGGTGGATTATATCAATACCGATCATATTGAACAGCTTGCCACATTTTTTAAAAAGCATTCCACAGCAATCATTCCTGCAGGCAGGCAATAGCCCGCTTGTGCAAAGCTTTATTGCGGGCTGTATTTGATACAAACAGAAAACAGAAAATAAAAGATAGCACATACCGTTAACAGCTAGTTTTAATTGTATTTACCTAATTTCGCAGCCACAATTGAGTAATGAAGCGTGCGAGGTAAAATAGTTTAAGCTACTGGAATTATGAGCATACAAAAACCCGGATCCTTTCTGATCGCTCTTGGAATGATCTTTTTCTCCTCCGTTGCTGGCGCACAAAACGGAAAAACATATCCTAAAAGCGAATGGTATCTTTCGTGGGGATACAACACCGAATGGTATACCCGCAGTAATGTGCATATTAATCAGCCCGAATTAGGCAACGATTATACCTTTAACCGTATTAAAGGACATGATAAGAAAGGCTGGGATCACGGGCTGCTGCGCAAAGCTATTTCCATACCACAATACAACTACAGGCTGGGCTATTTTTTTAATCCTCAAAAAGGCTGGGGCGTGGAGATTAATTTTGATCATACCAAATTTATTTTTGAAGATGGCCAGGATGCCTCCATTACAGGAAAACGCAATGGAAAAGCTATAGATACTACGGTGCGGTTTTCAAAAGACGATGGCTTTTATTATTACCTGAACAACGGGGCTAATTTTTTGTTGTTCAACCTGGTAAAAAGATCTGAGCTCATTTCTACTAAAGACGGTAAGCTGAAATTAGATTTTTTGGGTAAAGCGGGTATAGGCCCTGTGATCCCGCACGTAGAGAACAGTTTTTTTGGCGAGGCAAATAAACCTAACTTCCAGTTAGGCGGATGGAATGTGGGCCTGGAAGCAACGGTTAAAGCCACTTTCTTTACATATGCTTTCATAGAGTATGCTAACAAGTTGGATTATGCCCGTTATTCCAATCTCAAAATTTATAAAGGAACCGCAAAGCATGCTTTTGGTACATACGAAATGATACTGAGCGTTGGGGTGAATTTACCTGTGGGTAAGCGCGCCGCTTTATAATCTGCCCATTCGTTTTATCAGGTGTTTGCGGTTGTAATTAAACAGTATGCGTATTATCTCCTATAACGTTAATGGCATCAGGGCGGCAATTAAAAAGGGGTTTTTAGACTGGCTGAAAACCGATCCTGCCGATATTATTTGTGTGCAGGAAACCAAGGCCTTGAGGGAAAATATAGATCATGCCCAATTTAATGAGCTGGGCTATTACGACTACTGGTTCAGTGCGCAAAAGAAAGGGTACAGTGGCGTGGCCGTCTTCACCAAAATAAAGCCCGATTATGTGGAATATGGTACGCAGCATAAAGTAAGTGATGATGAGGGAAGAGTTTTGCAGCTCGATTTTGGTGATATCCGGATCATCAACGCCTATTTTCCTTCCGGAACGAGCGGAGAGGAAAGGCAACATTTTAAGTATGCGTGGTTAGAGGAGTTTTTTGTTTATCTCGGCAGGCTGCGCGTACAATACCCGAAATTGATTTTGTGCGGCGACTATAATATCGCTCACAAAGAGATAGACATTCATGATCCGAAAGGCAATAAAAAATCATCCGGATTTTTGCCTGAAGAGCGGGCATGGATGGATGGTTTTTTTGACCGGCAATGGATAGACACTTTCCGCGTCTTTCATCCGGAGCCCCATCGCTATAGCTGGTGGAGCCAGCGTTTTCCCGCTGTTCGTTTAAACAATAAAGGCTGGCGCATTGATTATATAAATGTAACAGAAGGCATGAAAGATCAGTTAGTTGCTGCTGAAATATACCCGGATGTAAAACACAGCGATCACTGCCCGGTATACTTAGAAATAAAGATTTAAGATGATCGTATATAACATTACTACAAAAATTATTCCCCATATTGAAAAGCAATGGTTGCAATGGCAAACGCATGAGCATATTCCCGAAATAATGGCCACAGGCTTGTTTGATTCCTTTAAGAAGTACCGCTTACTTGACCAGGACGATACAGAAGGTATAACCTTTACTATTCAGTATTTCACTTCCTCCCGGCAGCGGTACGAGCAGTATATGGACAGGTTTGCTGCTTCCCTGCAAAAAAAAGCGATAGCAAAATGGGGTGATCAATGTATCGCCTTCCGAACGGTTATGCAGCTTGTGAACTAATTGTGGAAAAGAATTAAAAAGAATTTGAAGCATTGAAATTTATTGTAAATTCCCCTAAAACCCTTAATGCACAAGCATTTCAGCCATTTTGGCGTGAAACACAGTTCCAGCAGGGCTTTGCGTTTATTTTATGGTTTTATTCCCATTTTGCAGGCATTGGCTTTTCCCGTATAATCCTTATCCCATGCGGGTTCGGAAAGGAAACGGCGTGCGTAATAAAAATTCAAAAAAATTTTGTTGGATGCAAAAAGCATCTATATTTGTTTTTCCTAAATAAATTCTAAAACGCTCTATCATGAACAAAGCTGAATTAATCGCAAAGATTGCAGATGATGCAGGCATCACAAAAACACAGGCTAACGAATCATTGGATTCTTTTATTGAAGCGGTTACCAAAACCCTGAAAGGCGGTGGTAAAGTAACCCTTGTTGGCTTCGGTACTTTCTCTGTTTCCAAACGTGCTGCACGTAATGGCCGCAACCCGCAAACTGGCGCTGTTATTAAGATCAAAGCTAAAAAAGTTGCCCGCTTTAAAGCTGGTAAAGAATTATCTGCAAAGTTGTAATTCCAGCCTTTAGAACATTATAAGCAGGATGCACCGGTTGTATCTTGCTTTTTTTATTTTTGTGCCGGGTAATTAACAATCTGTTTAAAAACAATAAATATCAATATTATGGGAAGAGGTGATAAAAAAACAAAGAAAGGAAAAATAGCACAGGGATCATTTGGCAAAAGCCGTCCGGCTAAGCCTGCGAAGGCTAAGGTTGAAAAGAAAAAACCGGAATAGGACCCCTATTAGTTTGGATGTTTAGCGTTTATGGTTTGGAAGTTTGCGGCTTGTTACAGGTTGCAGGGTGCAGGTATGTGATACCTCATACCTTATACCTTACACCTCAAACCTCCTACGGTGCAAGGCGTTCTATATTCCATTCGTTATTGTTTTGTAAAGTATACTGCAAGCGATCGTGTAGCCGGCCGGGTCTTCCCTGCCAGAATTCTATAATGATCGGGCGAACAATATAGCCTCCCCAATAGTCGGGTCTTGGGATAGGTTTGCCGGATAGCAATTTTTTATTTTTTTCAAATTGTTCATCTATCCAGTTCCTGCTTTCTATGACCCTGCTTTGCGGCGATGTAAAAGCTCCGATGCGGCTGTCTTCCGGGCGGGAGTTAAAATACGTGTTGCTTTCCACCGGGGATGCACGGTTTACCAGGCCGGTAATTCTTACCTGTCTTTCCAGCTCCTTCCAGAAAAAAACCAGGCAGGCTTTGGGGTTGCTTTCTAACTGCTGCGCTTTAAAACTTTCATAGTTGGTAAAGAACATGAATCCTTTTTCAGAATAATCCTTTAGCAGAACGATCCGTGCCGAAGGAATGCCATCGGGGGAAGCGGTGGCAAGGGTCATGGCATTTACTTCATCAATTTCGGCATGCACGGCTTCCTGCCACCATTTACTAAATTGTTTGATGGGATTATAGTCTGCATTGGTTTCAAGTAAAACCTGCTTTGAGTAATGATGGCGGATTCCGGCTATTTCACTCTTCATAATGTATAAACGGTTTGATGATCGGAGCAACAAAGGTAATGGCAAACAGGATTGTTTTTATTTAACACATACCTGCTTTTACCGCATCATTCATTTTATTTTTGCAGCATTGTATCTGGCTGTAATACTATTTTTAAATGGAAAAAAATGTGCGTGCCGTATTGCTGCTCTCTCCATGGATTATACCGGAAGGGAAGCCGGCGTTGAGTGTACTGAAAATTGATAAAAAAAATAAAGCGATAAGTTACAGCACGGAAATCCTGGAATGGACGGTGGTAAGAAAAGCTTTCAGGGATTACCCCAAACCGGCCAAAGATATACTGATGAATTGCTGCGCGGAGGCTTTGGCCGAAACCCATACGGCTATAAAAAAAACGTTTGCGTTAAAGCACAAAGAGGAAACATTTGACGGGTTCTCCTCTCAATGCTATATCAAATACTGGCATAGAATGCTTGATGCATTGCATCCCTATTTTCCATTGATAAAATGGTATCATCAAAAGCAGCAGCCGGGTAAAAAAACATTGCTTACTGCCCCCTGCAGCTTCAGCAGCTTTAAACCAGGGCTATCCTTTGAAGTAACAAAGGAGCAGGAAAGAATTCGCCTGAAAATCAATGTGCTTGTTCATAACAGCGTTTACCCGGTATCAATATTTAATCGCACCCATTTTTTATTGGAAAGCAAAAACGAATATTTTATACTGTCTTTCACCGATTATCTTACCCTCGAAAAGCTGCAGTCTGTAAATTGGATGCAGTACGAAAACGCGCCGGATCTGTTTGCCATGCACGTATTGGCTCCGCTGGAGGAACGCTATACCGTAAACCGGAACAATCATTTCCTTAAACAGGAGCTTGCGGTGACTCCCGCCCACCGCCTTATGTTAAGCGAACTGAATAATGCATTTTTAATGCTTACCCCGCAATGGCTGTATGACGGACATTTGATTGATGGTGAATGGAAGGATAGCTTTGAAGTGAAAGCAGAAGGCGCTATCCGGGTGATGAAGAGAAATAAGGAATCGGAAAGGCATTTTATCCAAACGCTGGTTGACCTTCATCCTAATTTTATCAACCAGCGCAACGGTTATTTTTACCTGTCTTTTGCTGAAGCGCAAAAAAAGCAATGGTTTTTAAAAGCATATCACCAGTTGCTTCGTATGGATATTGAAATAACGGGTATGGATATGCTGCGGCATTTCCGCTATTCTTCGCATATGGCCCAAACTACCTTAAAGCGGATAAGTGAAGATGAGCACCTCCTGTTATTTGAAATGGAATTGCTGTTCGGGAAGGAAAAGGTGCCACTGAATGAATTGCAGCGCATGTTATTAGCCGGGCAAAAAGCGATATTATTAAAAGACGGAGCATTGGGTGTACTCGGCGAAGAATGGTTGGGTGAATACGCACCCATTGTTAAACATGGTAAGGTAAAAGGCAATACCATTGAAGTGCTGCGCTGGATGGCGGTAGCAAAGCAGGACGCTGCAATGGCAACACCTGAGCTGAAGCTGGCTATTCAAAATAGCTGGTGGCAGAACTGGAAGCAGTGGCAATCAAACGGGGAACAATTGTATGCACCTCCGGCAAACATAAATGCTACGCTCCGGCCTTATCAGCAAAAAGGATATGAATGGATGCTGTTATTAAATGAAATAGGCGCCGGCGCATGTTTGGCCGATGACATGGGGTTGGGGAAAACGCTGCAGGCCATTTGTGCAATCGTTTATATCATGAACAGGCATCCCGCGTCAAGGCATATTATTATTTGCCCGGCTTCGCTGGTGTACAACTGGCAGCAGGAGCTGGAACGCTTTGCCCCGGGCATACGGGCTGTTGTGTATCACGGCGCCTTACGGCAAAAGGAACAGCTTACGGATCCGCAGGCGCAGGTTATTATTACTACTTACCATACCATGCGCAGCGATATTGATCTGATCAGTGAGCAGGCTTACGGAGTTGCCGTAATTGATGAAAGCCATAATATAAAAAACCCGGCTACCCAGATAGCACAGGCGGTAATGAAACTGCGGGCCGTTTTTCGTTTGGCCTTAAGCGGTACCCCGGTAGTGAACAACACGTTTGACCTGTATATGCAGCTTAATTTTGCTGTGCCCGGTTTATTCGGAAGCCGCGAGTTCTTCAAAAGAGAATACGCGGACCCTATAGATAACAACCAGGATGAAGATAAAATAGCCACGTTAAAAAAGCTTACCGCGCCATTCATATTGCGCCGTACCAAAGAGCAGGTAGCAAAGGATCTGCCGGAGAAAACCGAGTCTGTTTTATGGTGTGAAATGAATGGGGCGCAAAGAAACGTGTATGAGGAGATTTTAGCGCAAACGCGCAGCAGCATTTTCCTGGAGATTAAAAAAAGCGGGCTGGCAAAGAGTAAGCTTTCTATTTTGCAAGCCATGACCAAGCTACGGCAGGTATGCAGTTCCCCGTTGCTTTTGCCGGATAGTGAACTGCAACCCTGTACTGAATCTGTGAAGACGGAAGTATTAATGGATGAGCTGCATAATATTCTGGGTAATCATAAAGCGCTGGTTTTTTCACAGTTCAGCTCTATGCTGCACCTGCTGGCGGCCGAATGTAAAAAGGAAGGACTGGCTTTTTATCATTTCGACGGACAAACGCCTCCTGCCAAAAGAACGGAAATGGTAAATGCTTTCCAGGAAACCAATAATAAGGTAAATCTATTTCTGATTAGTCTTAAAGCCGGTAATACAGGGCTTACGCTTACTTCCGCCGATTATGTTTTTTTATTTGATCCCTGGTGGAACACTGCCGTGGAGTCGCAGGCAATAGACCGTACACATCGTATTGGTCAAACGAAAAACGTGTTTGCCTATAAAATGATCTGTAAAGATACGATTGAAGAAAAGATCATCCATCTGCAGCAAAAGAAAAAGAAACTTTCCGAAGACCTGGTTTCGGCAGAAGAGGGTTTTGCCAAGTTGCTTACGGAAGAAGATGTGCAGTACCTGTTTAGTTAATTTACAAGCGTGCCTACTTTTTCGCCATTTACCACGCGGAGTAAGTTGCCTGGTTTATTCATATCAAAAACAATGATAGGTAATTTGTTTTCCATACAGAGCGTGAAGGCGGTCATGTCCATCACCTTCAGGTTTTTATCAATGCATTCCTTAAAGCTGATGGTTTCGTATTTGGTGGCCGATGGATCTTTTTCGGGATCGGCTGTATAAATGCCATCCACTCTTGTTCCCTTTAAAATTACGTCTGCTTTTATTTCTATTGCCCTTAATGAGCCTGCTGTATCTGTAGTAAAGTAGGGATTACCGGTGCCGGCCCCAAAAATAACGATCCGCTTTTTTTCAAGATGGCGGATAGCCCTTCTGCGGATATAGGGCTCGGCAATCTGTTCCATTTTAATAGCGCTCAGCAGGCGGGTAAATAAGCCTGCTTTTTCAAGCGATGCCTGTAAAGCCATACCATTAATAACTGTAGCCAGCATACCCATATAATCGCCGTGCGCTCTTTCTATCCCTGTTTCCGATTCGTTCATACCGCGGTAAATATTACCGCCGCCAATTACAATAGCCACCTCCACGCCTGCCTCATGCACCGACTTTATTGCCGTAGCAAAATTCGTTAGAATGTCAGGGTCCAATCCAAAACTGCTGTTGCCTATTAGTGATTCTCCGGATAGTTTAAGCAGAATACGTTTGAACTTTTGTTGCATGCGGGTAGAATTTTCGCTGCGAAGATAGGGGATTCATAGCTATCCTGATAAACTCGCGTGGAGAGAAATGCCGGTGGCCGGCAACAATAGCGAAGGCAATTAAAAAGCCGGTATAGGGAATGCCGGCTTTTTAATATTATGGAGGTAGTGACTTTCCTTATGCCTTTTTGCTGGCAGACTTTGCCGAAACTTTCCTGTTCGGCGATTTGCTTTTCTTAGCCAGTTGCAATTGTGTTTTGCGGATGCGGAGTCTTCTTTTAGCCGCTTCCGCCGCTTTTAAAACAGCGTCTTCAAAAATACCGGACCGGGTTTTAATATATTCATCCTTTCCCGGAATGCGGATATTCAGCGTGCAGTTCACCACTTCCTTACTGCCTTTTACTTCGTTCAGCAGGGTTACTTCTATTTCCTGGATGTCTTTATAGTATCTGTCGAGCGAACTCAGTTTCTGCGTTACAAAGGCTTTTAAAGAAGGACTGGCGCGATGCCCCGGCGTTTCAATACGAAATTTCATGATCCAATGTTTTTAAATGACACGTAAATTTTAATTGTTATCAAACCTCAAACATAAGCATGTTGATGAAATAAAAGAATGATTCCCGGCAGATAATCGAATGATGCTTGTCAGGAATTAAAAAACAACGCTGTTCCTGCTTTGAATGAATATACGCATGCGGAACAAATTGTTTACATAAACTTACCTAATACCTTATCCATTGCCTCCGCAATTTTATCATTGCATAAATTTCCTATGCTTCCCTCATGTGTGTGATGGAGTTGCTTTTTATAATCAAAGTTGAATACGCCATTTTCTATATCATTTCCTATCTGGCGATAAGCATCCCGGAAAGAAACGCCTTTATTGACCAGCTCATTTACTGCTTCCACACTGAACAGGTATTTATATTTTTCATCATCCAGTATATGATCCTTCACACTGATATGGGACAACATCAGCACCGTCATCTGGATACACGCTTTTAATTCTTCTATGGCAGGAAATAATATTTCCTTGGTAAGCTGCAGATCGCGGTGGTAACCCGATGGTAAATTATTGATAAGCAGGGTAAGTTCATTGGGTGTTGCCTGTATGCGGTTGCATTTTGCCCTGATCAGCTCAAATACGTCAGGGTTTTTTTTGTGCGGCATGATGCTGCTGCCGGTAGTAAGTTCATTGGGAAAAGAAATAAAGCCGAAGTTCTGGTTAATATACAAACAGGCGTCCATTGCGAGCTTGCTTAAGGTTGCTGCCACCGTACTCAGGCCCATGGCCACTATCTTTTCCGTTTTGCCACGGCTCATTTGTGCATATACGGCGTTATAGTTGGGAGCGGCAAACTGCAGGAGCTGTGTAGTGAGTGTTCTGTTCAATGGAAAGGAAGATCCATAACCCGCACCGCTGCCCAATGGATTTTTATTGGCCACATGATAAGCGGCTGCCAGCATTTCCAGGTCATCCGTTAAGCTTTCGGCGTAAGCGCCAAACCATAGACCGAATGAAGAGGGCATCGCAATTTGCAAATGGGTATAGCCGGGTAATAATTTGTCCTTATATTTTTCGCTTTGGGCAAGCAACAAATCGAACAGTTTTTTTGCCTGGTCTTTTATGTTCAGGATTTCTGCCCTGAGGTACAATTTTAAATCAACAGCTACCTGGTCGTTGCGGCTTCTGCCGCTATGTATTTTCTTCCCTGCTTCGCCTATGCGTTGGGTTAACAGGTATTCTACCTGTGAGTGCACATCTTCAATGCCTTCCGTTATAGTAAATTTTTGCTGGTCAATTTCTTCCAGGATATTTTCCAATTCTTTTACAGCCAATGCTCCTTCCTCTTTGGTCATCAATCCCACCTGCTGCAGCATTTTTACATGGGCAACAGAGCCCTGCACATCGTAGCGGGCAAGCAGCAGATCAAATTCCTTATCGCGGCCTACGGTAAACTTTTCAATCAGCTCGTTGGTAGACGCGTTATCTTTTTGCCAGAGTTTCATGTGTGTAAGTTACAAGTTGCAGGTTACAGGTTACAGGTTTCAGGTTTCAGGTTACAGGGTGGGAATACAGGTGTCTCGGGTTTTGGATACAGGAAATTTGTTAAGGTTTTCCGAAACTCACTCAATATATACTTTAATTTTTTTACTAAGTGATTCATATTCTTTCCTGATTCTTCTATAATTATTTCAATAAAAATACAAAACAAATGTTTGGCACATTACATATTTCCCTGCACCCTGTAACTTATTCTACAACACCTTTTCCAGCAATCTCACATATAGTGCGATCCCTTCTTTTATTTCATCAACATATATATATTCATCTGCCGTATGACTTCTGGCCGAATCGCCCGGCCCTATTTTTAACGCCGGGAAAGGTATCAATGCCTTATCTGAAGTTGTGGGAGAGCCATAACAGGTTCTGCCCGCTTCTAATCCTGCTTTAACAATAGGGTGATCCAGGACAATGGAAGACGATCTCAGGCGCAGGCTTCTGGGTTGTATATCACAGGTTACATTGCTTTTGATGATATCCAGTATTTCTTCAAAGGTATACAATTCATTTACCCTTATATCGGCTACAAAGCTGCACTGTGATGGCACCACATTATGCGCCTTATTTTCGGTTTCAATAACGGTTACGCTCATCTTTACCGGGCCGAGAAAGTCAGATACCCGCGGAAAGCGGAAAGACCTGAACCATTCTATATCTTTTACGGCCTTGTAAATGGCATTGTCTCCTTCTTCCCGCGCGGCATGGCCGGCAATGCCGGTGGCAGTACAATCTATTACCAGCAGTCCCTTTTCGGCTACCGCCATTTGCATTTGCGTAGGCTCGCCTACTAACGCAAAGGCCCACTGTCTTTGAGGCGGATTGAAAGATGGAGTACGAAGCAACAGCTCAATACCGTTCTTCCCCGAAATCTCTTCTTCTGCGCTGGCTGCATATACGAGGTTATATTTCAATCCCGGCCGGTCGTAAAAAAACAAAAAAGCGGCCAGCAACGATACCAGCGGACCGCCGGCATCATTACTTCCCAGTCCATACAATTTACCGTCTTTTTCAACAGGACTGAAAGGATCCAGCGTATAGGCCTTATTGGGCTTTACCGTATCGTGATGGGAATTGAGCAGGATAGCAGGTTTACTTTCATCGAAGTATTTGTTGGTTGCGTATATGTTATTGCCAATGCGGAAATGGGGTATTCCTTTTTTAGCAAAAAACAAACCGATCAGCCCGGCCGTCTGATCTTCTTCTTTGCTGAATGAAGGAACGGCGATCAGTTGCTTTAATAAAAGGACGGCTTCACCGGCTAATATGGAAATGGTTTCACTCATTGGTAATGGTTGTGCCTGCGTTACCGGCAAGCAGTTGTGTTAATGCTTCCGCTTTCCCGATCACCACTTTTTTTACACCACTGCTGAGGGCTGCAAAAGCATTATCTAATTTGGGTATCATGCCGGCAAATATTTTTTGTTCCAGCTTTAATTGCCGGTAGGAAGCAGGGTTAATGGTTGTAATAACCGTGGTATCATCACCGGCATCCAGCAGCACGCCGCTCTTCTCGAACGAATAGATAAGGGTTACATCATAAATATCGGAGAGCGCTTTGGCCGTTTCCTGCGCAATGGTATCGGCATTGGTATTAAGCAGTTGTCCTTTTTTATCGTGTGTAATGGGGGCCAGCACTATGGCGAAATTTTGTTCCAGCAGGGTGCTAAGCAACCTGGCATTCACCTCATCCACATCTCCTGCAAAACCGTAGTCCGTATTTCCGGATACTATTCTTTTGTGCGCCAGAACAGCATTGCCATCCGCGCCGCTCAGTCCTATGGCATTGCAGCCATTGGCCTGCAAGCGGGCCACAATGTTTTTATTGATGTAACCGGCATACACCATAGTTACTATCTTAAGGGTTTCTTCATCGGTAATTCTTCTGCCGTCTATCAGTTGCTGTGGAATGCCCGTCTTTTCCGCCAGCCGGGTTGCTAACTTTCCACCACCGTGCACCAGTATAAATGCAGCGCCTGTTTGGAGCGCAGCGAATGATTCAAGAAAGGAAGAAAGCTTTTCTTCATCATCAATGATATTCCCTCCTATTTTAATTACGTAAAGCGATGGTTTGCCCCCATCCCCTAAAGGGGGGCTTGTAAGCTTCTGTATAGTTTGCGATATTGCTGCTAATGTAAGAGTCAAATTATTAATTATTTCTTCATTTTGTAGTTATGCAAATTATTTTGCTCTTGCCAGCACCCCTTTAGGGGATGGGGGTTAATATTTCCGACAAAACAGCCTGCGCTGCCCACACGCGGTTGGAAGCCTGCTGTGTAACAATACTATTGGGGCCGTCTAATATCTCGTCACTTAGCTCTACGTTGCGTCTTACCGGAAGGCAGTGCATTACTTTTGCGCTGTTGGTTAACGTTAGTTTTTCATTTGTAAGCATCCACTCCGGATCGTTGCAGTATATTTTTCCATAATCGTTATAGGTGCTCCAGTTTTTTACATATACAAAATCGGCAGCTTTCAGCGCTTCTTCCTGGTTATGTATTATCGTAGCACCCTTTGTAAACCGCTCGTCTAATTCATAATCTTCAGGATGGGTGATCGTAAAATCGGCTTCCCCCCATGCGTTTATCCATTGCGAAAAGCTGTTGGCTACACATTGTGGCAAGGCCTTTACATGCGGCGCCCAGGTAAGTACAATTTTGGGTTTGCGATTTGTGGTTTGTTGTTTTTGATTCTGCAGAATTTCGGTAATGGTTATAATATCCGTTAAGCTTTGTAAAGGATGTAATGTGGCACTTTCGAGGCTCACTACAGGAATGCCGGCGTATTTAATAAATTGATTGATGTATAACTCGCTGTAATCGTCTTCCCGGTTTTGTAAAGAAGGGAAAGTACGGATGCAAAGGATATCAAAATATTTGCCCATAATGGGAGCCGCGTCTTTTACATGCTCCACTTTATTTCCGCTCATGATGGCTTCATCTTCAAACTCCAAAGCCCAGCCTTCACTGCCTACATTAAACACGATGGCTTCCATGCCCAGGTTCTGCGCGGCAATTTGCGTGCTTAAACGGGTACGCATACTGGGATTAAGAAATAACAGGCCTATGCGTTTATTAAGCCCCAATGTTTTATGCATGAACGGATCTGCCTTGTAGGTTAAAGCCAGCTTTGCCAAAGCGTTAATATCCTTTACATCGTTTGCTGAAACAAACCGGGGAATGCCGGATGATGGCGCCTGAAGCAGCTCTTTTAATTCGAAACCCATTTCTTTATGATTATAAAAGCATACAATATTTTACAAACCCGTTCCGGCTACACTTCCTGAACTGCCATAGCGGCTATCTCTTCCTTAATCGCATCAATAAAATCTTCCGCATCTCTTTTCTTCAAAGCCAGAGAAGGTAATAAGCGAATAACATTCGGTTTGGCCTCACCAGTGAATATTTTCTGGTTTAATAGTAAATTCTTCTTCAGGTCTTTCAGCGCTTCGGGCACATCAAAGCCGATCATTAAGCCCCTGCCCCGCACATTTTTAAGCTCAGGAATGTTTTTTAATTCTTCTTTTAAATATTTGCCTACCATTACCGCATTACCCAACAGCTTTTCTGACTCCAATACTTCCAGTACAGCCAGTGCTGCCGCACAGGCCAAATGATTGCCGCCGAAAGTGGTTCCCAACTGAAAATGTTTGGGTTTAATGTGTGGTGCGATAATGATGCCCGCTACCGGGAAGCCATTGCCCATGCCTTTGGCCATGGTATAAATGTCGGCTTTTACACCGGCAAAATCATGGCTGAAAAATTTTCCCGTTCTTCCATATCCGCATTGTACGCTGTCGGCAATGTATACTGCACCATATTCATCACATAAACTGCGGATCTTTTTCAAAAAACTGTCTTCGGCCACATTAATGCCGCCAACACCCTGTATGCCTTCTATGATAACCGAAGAAATAGCTTTTCCATTTTTTGCGAAGCAATCTTCTAAAGCCTGTTCATCATTAAAAGGAAGGAAGATCACATTGCCGGTTTCATTTACGGGAGCGATATAGTTCTTATTATCGGTAACGGATACGGCCAACGAGGTACGCCCGTGAAATGACTTACTGAAAGCCACTACTTTTTTTCTCCCGTTATGAAAGGAAGCCAGCTTTAACGCGTTCTCATTAGCTTCGGCGCCGCTGTTGCACAAAAAAAGCTGGTAATCTTCTTTACCTGATAATTTGCCCAGCTTAGTAGCCAGTTCCTGCTGCAAAGGAATTTTAACGGAATTGGAATAGAATGCTATTCTTTTAAGCTGTTCCTCTATACGCTGTACCCAGTGGGGATGCGTGTGCCCTATGGAAATAACAGCGTGCCCACCGTACAGGTCGAGATATTGCTCTCCTTTATCATCCCACACATAAGAGCCTTTGGCTTTTACAATATTGATGTTGTTGATGGGATAAACGTCGAATAAGTTCATGGTATGTTTAAATTATTTAGTTAGTGATTAAGGTATAAGGTATAAGGTGTAGGGTATAGGGTATAAGGTAATAAGGTGTATGGCATAGAAGTGTAATGCTGGCATGATGCTATCGCAAAAATTTTAAGAATGCAATCAGCATTCCCCTGATCTCATTTATCATTTTGTTTACTATTGTGTATTCCTCATGGTTAATATAGCTCAGCTCAGATGCGGCAAAGCAACAATAGTCAGTTTCGTTTACCGATCCTAATGAATTATTAAGAAAGTGAGCAAAGTCTTTCTCTGTATGCCTTCCGCATCCTTCTACAATATTCAGTGGTATAGACAGTGCCGCTCTTTGTAATTGAGAAGTCAGTTCGTATTTTTCTTCCTTAGGAAATTTCACTACAATATATTTTTTAATATGCATATATAATTCATGTGATTTCCTCCATACTTCAAGCTTTTTATAGTCTCTCATAGCTGGTGTTTTAGTTAGCAAACTTTATTGAGAAGCATATTTCTCCCTACTCCCTACACCTTTCACCCTCTATCTTTTTCAGAATCCTGTTGACTTCAGCCTCAATCCGGCCGCTTCTTCCAGTCCAAACATCAGGTTCATATTTTGAACCGCCTGTCCGCATGCGCCTTTTAATAAATTATCGGTAATGGAATGCACCACTAATTTTGTACCTACTTTTTCTAACTGGACAATGCATTTATTGGTATTCACTACCTGTTTTAAAAAAATGGGCGCATCGCTTACTATAGTGAACAGATGCTCTTTATAAAATGTTTTATACAGCCCGGTCAGCTCTTCGTAAGTCCGCTCGCAGTGAATGGTAGAGCTAACAAATATACCCCTCGTAAAATCTCCGCGCCAGGGTACAAAACTAAGCTCCTGTTTAGCCGGCGCACCGGGGGGTGATACCTGCATAAGCGATTGCGCAATTTCTCCCAGGTGCTGATGCGTTAATGTTTTATAGGCCTGTATATTGTTTGCCCGCCAACTGAAATGTGAAGTGGAGGAAAGACCCTGCCCGGCGCCCGTGCTTCCGGTAATGCCGGTAGTATATACTTCTTCCAGCAGGCCGGCGCTTGCCAGGGGCAGCAAGCCCAGTTGGATGGCAGTTGCAAAGCATCCGGGATTCGCTACATCATGTGCCGATTGTATAGCCGCCTTATTGATCTCGGGGAGGCCGTATACAAAGTTCCGGTTGCCGGCAGAAGATTGTGCAGCAAGCCTGAAATCATTTGCCAGATCTATGATTCTGGTATGTTCCGCCACCGTATTCTCTGAAAGAAATTTTCTTGACTCGCCGTGTCCCAAACATAAAAACAAAACATCCAGCGCTCCGCTTTGCACCGGCGTAAGATCCTGAGTAAAAGCAAGGTCTGTTTCACCGATCAAATCCTGGTGAACGGCATACAATGGTTTGCTGGCATTGCTGCGGCTGTGAATGAAAGAAAAATCCACATCGGGGTGATTGAGCAATAACCTGATCAGTTCTCCGCCGGTATATCCCGCTCCGCCTATTATTCCAGCTTTTATTTTCATCGTTTATACCTGTTTATTTACCAAATGATGTATAGCCACCTGGTTACCAAATATTTTACTGAACCCTCTTACATCTTCACCGGTGAAACCAGTATTCATCTCGCCATATTTTCCAAACCTGCTGTTCATTAAATCATAAGGCGATTCAATACCAATGATCTGGAAACGGTAAGGCAACAACTGAACAAAAGCTTCACCGGTAACATTTTGCTGAGAATTTTCTAAAAAAGCTTCAATATTCCGCATTACAGGATCCAGTATCTGCCCTTCGTGCAGCCAGTTGCCGTAAAACTGCGCCAACTGGTCTTTCCAGTTCTGCTGCCATTTGGTAAGCACATGCTTTTCCAGCGCATGGTGTGCCTTTAGTATAACCATCGGTGCCGCCGCTTCAAATCCTACGCGTCCTTTAATGCCAATAATGGTATCGCCCACATGAATATCGCGGCCTATTCCATAAGGTCCGGCAATGCTTTGCAGGTACTGAATGGCTTCAACGGGATGCGTGAAGGTCTTGTCGTCCACCCCGGTTAACTCCCCTTTGGTAAAGCTCAATTTAACTTCTCTTGCTTCGGAAGCGGTAACCTGTGTAGGCCAGGCTGCTTCGGGCAATACGCCTTTTGATGATAAGGTTTCCTTACCGCCTACGCTTGTACCCCACAGCCCCTTATTGATAGAATAAACCGCTTTTTCGAAGTTCATCTGTACGCCCTTTTCCTTAAGATACGCAATTTCCGCTTCGCGGCTTAGCTTCAGATCGCGTATGGGTGTAATGATCTCCACGCCGGGTATCATAATATGAAAGATCATATCAAAACGCACCTGGTCGTTGCCGGCGCCCGTACTGCCATGCGCTACGGCATCGGCGTGCAGCTTTTTTGCGTGCTCCGCGATATGCAGGGCCTGGCTCAGCCTTTCTGCGCTTACGCTTAACGGATAGGTATTATTCTTTAATACATTTCCGTAAACCAGGTACCTGATAATACTGTCGTAATAGGAGTGTACAGCGTTAACAGCAGTGTGCGTTTTTACGCCGAGGGAATAAGCATGATCTTCAATTTTCTGCAGCTCTTCATCTGTAAAGCCGCCCGTATTAACAATCACGGAGTGCACTTCATATCCCTTATCTTCACTCAGGTACTTTACACAATAAGAAGTGTCTAATCCACCGCTAAAGCCTAAAACAATTTTTTTCATTTGCAGATCTTTTTATATAACCGGAACAGCTACAGATTGAAAAGGAAATGAAGAATAGATTTCCTGAATTTCATCTTCGCACCGGTATTCGGTTCTTCTTTTTCTTTTTTCAGAAAGGGTTGCAGCAGCTTCCATTTTTTGATACGCATAAAGCGTTCATATAGTTTTGAATGTTGCTGAAAGGCCTGTTGGGTTGCTTCCGGCTCGGGATGATCTTTCGGATCGTAGAGCATAGCGGTGCAGAAGCAGTTCTTGCGCCCTTTGCTCATCAGGATATCATAGTTTACACAACTTTTACAACCCGCCCAAAAGGCTTCATCCTGTGTTAATTCGGAATAGGTAACCGGCTCATACCCCAATTCGGAGTTGATTTTCATTACAGCTAACCCTGTAGTAAGTCCAAATATCTTTGCATTGGGGTATAGTTTACGGCTCAGCTCAAATATTTTTCTTTTAATAGCGCGTGCCAGTCCGCCCTTCCTGAAAGCGGGCGCTACAATAAGCCCGGAGTTAGCTACGTATTCGCCATGGCTCCAGGTTTCTATATAGCAGAATCCGGCCCAAATGCCTTCTTTATCAAAGGCGATCACGGCTTTGCCTTCGCGCATTTTTTGTTGTATGTATTCGGGGCTTCTTTTGGCTATGCCAGTTCCACGGGCCTGGGCTGAGGAGGCCATTTCATCGCAAATGATCTGTGCAAAACCAAGGTGCGTTTCATTGGCTATGCTTATCTGAAATTGTTCCTGCGTCTTCATTTTTTTGTTCCTTAATAGCGAATAATAGAAGGAGATAACTGCCACCTTTCCGCTATCAGCCATGCTGATGCGGCGCTTTTCCATAACGGTGGGTGTGCTATGGTAAAAAGTATCAACGTCGTACCCTAAAGGGAGTTGGGGAACAGAAAAAAACTGCTCCTGGGAGAACAGGAAAAACCCCACGCAATATAGTGTCTGCCTGAACAGACGCATCAGCGGTTACTGTGGTGAGATTTTTGTGCATCGTAGTAGTAGAGTAAACTATGCTTTGATATATTGTTTTTGACGATGCAAAGAAAATACTTTTTTTACTTGCAGGGGTATTTTTTATGTGAAATTTTAAAAATGAAGGATAAAACTTATAAACGCACGGGTACGCTATGCACCGCAGCGCTTATTTCCATTATCAGGGAGGGGTCTTTTTCAATTGCATTACCTACCACAATTACGTCTGCGCCGGCTTTGCAATTAAGATAAGCTTTCTCCGGGTCGCTGATGCCGCCGCCAATAACAAGGGGAATATCAATTACGCCGGCTACAGCGGCAATCATAGCCTCAGTAATGGGTCGCTCTGCCCCGCTGCCTGCGTCCATATAAATGAGTTTCATACCCAGCATTTCACCTGCCATGGCTGTGCACATGGCAATTTCATTTTTATTGGAGGGTATAGGACTGGCATTGCTGATATAAGAAACCGTTGTGGGTGCGCCGCCATCAATGACCATATAACCGGTTGAAATAATTTCCAGCCCGCTTTGCTTAACAAAAGGGGCCGAAATAACATGTTGCCCAATCAGGAGTTCGGCGTTTCTGCCCGAAATGAGCGAGAGATACAGCAAACCATCTGCATAACGGCTCACCTGCGAAGGAGTGCCGGGAAAAAGTATGACCGGGGTGCTGCACTGCTTTTTGATCTGTTTCACTACTTCATCCAGGTGGTTACTGATCACCAGGCTTCCTCCCACCAGTAAATAATCCACTTTAGCTTCGCTGGTAAGCTGCGCCAGCTCCGTTATTTTCCGGTCATCTACCTTGTCGGGATCAATAAGCACGGCAAATGATTTTTTACCCGCCTTCTTTTTGCCTGTTATGGATTGATAAATAAGATCAGTCATGCTATAGGTTCCTTAAATGCAAAAATGCAAAAAGTTTTTGGGTTAGCCGGTTTTAAGGCATAAAATTGCCGGGAGCGTAAATTTCGGGTGTTATAGAGTGAAAGTACGCATAATACTATTACCAGCCGGGCTGGCGTCTCAAAAGTTTAATATGCCTGTGCGTTAATAAAAAGGGAAGCTTTTTTATGATGTATCCTTTTCCTGCCTGTTGTACATCCCGCAAAAAATAACAGATAGATAAATGCTCCGCTCCTTGCCCTGCGCGCTTCACAGCACAGGGGGCATTCGCCGCTCTACAGTTAAAAAACTTTGGGCAAACAACCAAATTTTCTTTTCAATAATATGTGAAGAAAACACGAAAGCAAATCCTGTTGTACATATAAAATACTTATCCACACGCTGTTAATATTTAACAGTTTGACAAAAGGATTTAGGCTGATATTTTCGTCTTCTTATCATTTGATAATAGTAACTTAACTTATTAGAAAACTTACCAAACCCAAACATAAATTATGACAAATGAAAAACAAAGCGGAGGCTTGAGGTATCACCGTCTCTTTACCAAAGAGGGTGCAGATGTTTTTAACCTGTTTGAATATGATTACCGCAGTTCCGTAATACGTAATCCCAACGGGGAAATCGTATTTGAAATGAAAAATGTGGAAGTTCCCAAACAATGGAGCCAGATCGCTACTGATATATTAGCGCAAAAATATTTTCGTAAAGCCGGGGTACCACAGCCGGATGGGTCGTTGGGCCGTGAAACTTCTGCAAAGCAGGTAGCGCATCGCATGGCCAATTGCTGGAAAGTATGGGGAGAGCGGCATCATTACTTTGCTTCACCGGAGGACGCACAGGTATTTTATGAAGAGCTGGTATATTGTATTTTGAACCAGGCCTGCGTGCCCAACAGTCCCCAGTGGTTTAATACCGGGCTGTATGAAACCTATGGCATTAAAGGAAAGCCCCAGGGTCATTACTATGTAGACCCCACAGACGGTAAATTAAAAAAATCAACTTCGGCATATGAAAGACCCCAGCCTCATGCCTGCTTTATATTAAGTGTGGAAGACGACCTGGTAAACGATGGGGGTATTATGGATCTGTGGGTAAGGGAAGCCCGTATATTCAAATATGGCAGCGGCGTAGGCACTAATTATTCCAATATACGCGGCGAAGGCGAAAAATTGAGCGGAGGCGGCACTTCATCCGGATTGATGAGCTTTTTAAAGATTGGCGACAGGGCTGCCGGCGCCATTAAAAGCGGGGGTACCACCCGCCGTGCCGCTAAAATGGTATGTCTTGACCTCGATCACCCGGAAATAATGGAGTTTATTAACTGGAAAGTAGAGGAAGAGAATAAGGTAGCTGCTTTGATTGCGGCTGGCTACGCATCAGACTATGAAGGGGAAGCTTACAAAACCGTAAGCGGGCAAAACTCCAATAATTCCATCCGCATATCAAATGACTTTTTTGAAAAACTGAAAAATAACGAGGATTGGGAGCTGAAAGCGCGTTCTGACGGAAGGGTAATGAAAAAAATACCTTCCAAAGAAGTATGGAACCAGATTGCGTATGCAGCCTGGCGTTGTGCAGACCCGGGTACCCAATACGATACCACCATCAATGAATGGCACACCAGCCCCAAAGGTGGACGTATCCGGGCCTCCAACCCTTGTAGCGAGTATATGTTCTTGGACAATACCGCCTGCAACCTGGCCTCTGTGAACCTGCGTAAGTTTTTTAACGAAGACAATAACATTTTCGATGTCAAAGGCTTCGAATACACGGTGCGGCTCTGGACAACGGTGCTGGAAATATCCGTGCTCATGGCGCAGTTCCCGTCTAAAGAAGTAGCGCAGCTTTCTTATGACTACAGAACATTAGGATTGGGATACGCCAACCTGGGTTCTATGCTGATGGTGAGCGGCATTCCTTACGACAGTCAGGAGGCCCGTGCTGTTGCCGGCGCTATTACGGCAATTATGACGGGCGTTGCTTATAAAACCTCTGCTGAAATTGCACAGCACCTGGGTGCTTTTGCCCGGTATGAAGAAAACAGGGAAGATATGCTGCGGGTAATGCGTAACCACCGCCTGGCAGCCTATGATGCCGATGAGTATGAGCAACTGAGCATTAAACCCCAGGGGATACATGCCAAATACTGCCCCGATTACCTATTGAAAGCGGCCTGTAATGCATGGGATGAAGCCGTGGAAATGGGCGAAAAGTACGGGTACCGCAATGCGCAAACCACCGTTATTGCTCCTACCGGAACAATAGGGCTGGTGATGGATTGCGATACTACGGGCGTGGAACCCGATTTTGCCCTGGTGAAGTTTAAAAAGCTGAGTGGCGGCGGGTATTTCAAGATCATTAACCAGTCGGTACCACAGGCATTGAAGAACCTGAAGTATAATCAAAAAGAAATTGACGCCATTATTAAATATGCTGTAGGTTCTGCCACATTCGCAGGTGCTCCTTTCATTAACCCTCAAACCTTAAGCGAAAAAGGCTTTATAGCGGAAGAGATCAAAAAGCTGGATGGCGCCCTCGCCTCTGCTTTTGAGATCGGCTTTGTATTCAACAGGTTTACGCTGGGGGAAGCCTGCTTAGAACGGCTTGGGTTTACACCTGAACAGTATAACGACTGGAATTTCAACCTGCTTGAGGCGCTGGGCTTTACCGCCCTGCAAATTGAAGCAGCTAATGATTATATATGCGGCACAATGACCATTGAAGGTGCGCCACATCTGAAAAAGGAGCATTACGCTGTATTTGACTGCGCCAATAAGTGCGGCAAAAAAGGAGAACGCTTTATTCATGCCCACGGGCATATCCGTATGATGGCTGCAGCACAGCCTTTCATTAGCGGGGCGATCTCTAAAACCATCAACCTGCCTCATGAAGCAAAGGTGGAAGAAATAGCCGACTCGTATATGCTGAGCTGGGAGCTGGGTTTGAAAGCCTGCGCGCTGTACCGCGACGGATCAAAACTGAGCCAGCCGCTAAGCAATAAAAGTGATACAAAGAAAACCAAAGAAGATAGTGCAGAAACAACCGCAAGCCAGGACAGTCATTTTATTGATATGGGTAAGCTTACCGTGGATGAATTGTTAGATGAGCTGCACAAGCGTATGCAGGAATCAACCGATACCAAGCTAAAGCGCCAGCTATCCCGGATTGTTGAAAGAAAGACCCTGCCTGCCAAACGCCGTGGCTTTACACAAAAAGCTAAAATAAACGGACAGGCGCTTTTCCTCCGTACGGGAGAATACGGAGATGGTACCCTGGGCGAGATTTTCATTGACCTGGCGAAAGAAGGTTCTACGCTGCGCAGCCTGATGAACTGTTTTGCCATATCGGTTTCAGTTGGTCTTCAGTACGGAGTGCCGCTGGAGGAATTTGTAGAGAAGTTTGTTTTCACCAAGTTTGAGCCCGCCGGCATGGTAGATCATCCTAATATCAAGTCTACTACTTCTATTGTAGATTTTGTTTTCAGGTGTTTGGCTTATGAATACCTGGGAAGAACAGATCTGGTGCATGTATTAGATAAACCGGAAATAGGCAATGCGGGCAATGACGACTGGGATGATGTGCCAACAGGACTGGAGTATGCCAAGCCACCGGCGCTGAGTGATGTAAGAGTAGTTGGAGCTTCGCCTAATAGCGGCTCCGCAGTGCAGCCTTCCAAGGCGCAAAGAGCGGCTGTAAATGCCAATGTGATGAGCGAACATCTAAAAAGTATGCAGAGCGACGCCCCTGCCTGCAATACCTGCGGACACATTACCGTGCGCAGCGGCACCTGCTACAAATGTTTGAACTGTGGCAACAGCATGGGTTGCAGCTAAAAAATCATTTTAGGACGGTTAGGAATATATAAACCTACACAAATCCGTTCCGGTTCTCCGGGATGGATTTTTTTTTGTTTGAGGGGGATAATGTTTATTTCAGCCTAAGTCATTTATCGTTTAGACAATGGTTACAATTATATATCAGGGAGGTGAAAATTACTGGCCAGGGGGGGATAAGAGGAATGCGCTAAGCAAAGACGCTTAGCGCAGCGGGGAACTTAGGACAGCGGGGAACAGCCGTACAAAAAATGGGTAGAAGATATGCGGCAGTTGAGTGTAGATGGTTGATTTTGTTTTTATTTGCAGGTAAAAGTTCTGAAATGTTACG
Organism: uncultured Sphingobacteriales bacterium; assembly: GCA_937871285.1. GTDB lineage: Bacteria > Bacteroidota > Bacteroidia > Chitinophagales > Chitinophagaceae > Agriterribacter. The sequence continues at coordinate 72,880 of CALMQS010000087.1, forward strand.
ACTTATATTTATCCTTTTTGTGTTTATCAACATCACTATTCTCAACTCATGCCAGGTTAGAAAAGATACAAGTCAAAAGGCGAGATATATTATCACGGATTGACGGCATTAATATAGACATTGATAAATATGGTGCCCCATTCGATAACTATAATCAAAAACTAACAAAGGCGTTTACTGACAATGATCGCATTCCTTTGCAGAGGCAACAAATTGATTCCCTCAACATATTGTACAGAAATTATATAAAGTCTATTGACCGGGGAATACACAAACTGGAAACATTCCAAGAGGTTGATACAACTTTCAAGGTTGTGGCTGCAAACATGGCTTTTTTGCAACATCAAAGGAAACTTTGGGACAAAATGGGTTCTCCATACCTGAAGATGTATAGCACAGGCTGGTATAATCTTAGTACTGAAGAACAAAATGCTTTTGTTGAATTCATTAATGAATTAAAAGAGGACCAATCTTTAACTCACAAATTAAGCGATAGTGTTAATTATGTCAGTCGGGAACTTGGAAAAAAATATGGATTTGAATATGTTTTGGAATCAAGAAAATAAGTTGCTGAAGCTTATTTTCTTTAAATAGGTTTGGTAGCATTACCCTGTGCATAGCAGGCTGCTGCTTTATGGTTATTGTAAATTAAATATTGGCCATGCTTTCCCTCGATTCCCTGTCACGCCGGCATTATAAACAGGAATTGAAATTTTTATGGCTTAATTATTTCCCTTTGCACCTGCCGGTGTTCGAAAATCGCCGGAGGCGATAAGAGGGCTGTGCTAAGCGGAGACGCTTAGCACAGCGGGAGAGAAACAGACGTTGCCAGATACTGAAACCTTACTCAATGCGGCATAAGCCTCTATTTTATTTGCCCTTTCTTTTCCGGAGCTGTTGGATGTCATCGAGGTCTTTTAAACGGCCCGCAGCTTTCTTGGCTTCCATAAGGTGATTGATATGCAGCACCCTGATGAATAGCCCATCATCATCAAATACTACTGAAAGCTTATGGGCATCTTCAAAATCCAGTCCCTTTACCGCTGTCATTATATCAATACCCACAGGGTTGCGGCCAAATGAAAAAACATCATTCACATTTACATTTAAAAACCGTTCCATTGTCATATCAAATACCGGCATATGAAACTGTTCAAAAGCTTTTGCCAGTTTCTTATAATTATCTTCTGTGCAGTCTACCCAAATATCCATATCGCCTGTGACTCGTGCATGTCCATGAAGCACCACAGCTAGACCACCGACCATAATATATCTTACTTCATGGTCATTAAGTGCTTGTAAAAAGTCTCTGAAATCTTCCTGGAAAATATCAGGCATCAGCTTTGGTGTTTTCTCATGCCAAAAACAGTCTTATCCATTTTGGGCGGGTTGTTCAAATCAAATTTGTAGGCAATACTGGTAAGATACCAATAGATGTGTAACCGTTCCCGGAATGTATGATTCCTGTAATCCCGCATGGCATCATCCGCTTGCTCAAATGTCTGGATGCTGAAAGCTGTTTTATCCATCCGGTATTTTTTGAAAATTGCCATCTATCAAAGTTAGGAACAAATAAATAAAGCCATCGAAAGTCCCTGACGCGGGTGCATTCCAAATTAACCGGGCTAACACACCAGCAAAACACGGGATATACCATTGCTTTTTTAGCAGCAGATACACAGATTTAATCTGCGCATCTGCTGCATTTTCTGCATGGGGTATATAATGTTTGAACTGTGGCAACAGCATGGGTTGCAGCTAAAAAATCATTTTAGGACGGTTAGGAACATAAACCTACACAAATCCGTTCCGGTTCTCCGGGATGGATTTTTTTACTCATATTTACCTTGAAAATCAATATTATATAATTGAAACGAGAGGTTTTTAGCCTCCGGCTACAGTTTTTATAGCAAGCTGCTAAATAGTTGTTTACGTTAAATGAACATTTTTTATCGTTTTTTGCGTTTGGACAGGCAGTAAGTGTAATCTCGTAGAATTAGCGGTCATATAATTCTTTTTACGCGTTCATGGTGTTTTCTTTACAGTCTAAATTTTTTAAAATGATAAGATTAATCGCTGCATTGCTTTTTGTTCTTTTTCTTTCTTCCTGTGCCCAGTCTATAACGCCCTACCAGGCGGCCAATGGAGGGTACAAAAAATGCCGTGATATCAGGTGATGTGAAGGGAAAACATGCGGACTAAGCTGTATGTTTTCAAGGGATATAGGTGTTGTATAGCACTGTATGTAAAGTATAACGGTACGTTGCTAAATCCAGACACCGCTACAGAAGTTTAAATTCCTTCATTTATATTGCAGGAATTTAAACTTTTCTTTTTTTAACTTCATGGCTGTGCAGGTAACCGTAACATATCAAAAATCCTTAGTGCTACAAGCATTACGCTATCATTTTATCAGCAAGCGGGAAATCAAATTCATGATCATACTGGTAAATGTTTTTACTTCAGTAGCTGCTATTTTATTCTATTACAAAAAAGTAACGCCCCTCGCTTTTCTCATCAGTTTTGTTTTATGGGTAGTGCTGATGCTTGCGTTCTGGCGATGGTTGCCTTCTGCCATTTATAAAAAATCTGCTACATTTAAAGACAGCTTCAAGATTTCCCTGGAAGAGAATCATTTTTTTATTGAAAATACAAAAGGGAGCAAAAGCTGGGCATGGAGGGAATTCAGCGAAATGATAGAAACACCCCATTTCTTTCATCTTTATTTTAACCCGCGTAGTTTTTTTTTACTGCCTAAAGATGCATTTGGCGACAGTGACGGCGTGCATGAGGCAAGGGTATTGTTAAAAAGTAAAATAGGCAAGCAAAAAGTATAGGAGAAGGCTGATAAGCCTGCTTAATATTTCCTGATCAGTATCACCCCTGCAATTAACAAAATAGCCCCTATTATCCTCCCCGCACTTATTTCCTGCACGCTCATGCCCAGCCATCCATAATGGTCAATAACCATTGCGGCCAGCAACTGCCCGGCTATAATAAGCGCAAAGGTTAGCGCAGTGCCAAGGGTGGGTATAATGAAAGTAATGATTGCCACATAAAACGCCCCGATTATACCGCCGGCAAATAGCCATAGCGGGGCAGATTGTATGCCATTCCATTGGATAGTATGTTTACGGGTGAGTAACAGGTAAGCAGCCAGGAACACCGTGCCCACTAAAAAAGATATAAAGGCGGCCATTACGGCCCCGCCCGATACCTTGCCTAATTTGGCATTGATGCCTGCCTGGATAGGCAATATAGCGCCTGTAATGGCTGTAATGAGCATCAGGATAAATAACCTCGATTGCATAGTGTGTTTATTTAATATCAATATACATTAAATATTTGTGCATTCGTGGCTACTTTAAGGGGTATTGGGTAAATCAGCCCGTTTGCGGGCCGCTGGAATTCGTGGCGTATAATTCCAGGTAACGGATAGTCATTATAAAAGCCGGATATCCGTTGAGGAACATCCGGCTTTTATACATTTGAGCAAAACAATTATTGAATATTGGGATTTTTGGCAAATCCCATTTTGGCTTCTATGCTTAAAGTAGCATGAGGTACTGCCCGTAATCTCGCTTTATCAATGAGCTTGCCGGTAACGCGGCAAATACCGTAGGTTTTGTTTTCAATACGCATCATGGCTTTCTCCAGATGATCAATGTATTGAATCTGGCGGCTGGCCATCTGGCTCAGTTGTTCCCTTTCCATGCTAATGCTGCCGTCTTCCATGGTCATATACCGGTTTTCACTTTCATCTCCTCCCATATCGTCTTTACGGGTAATAAGGCCCTGGAGATAATTAAGCTCCTTTTTTGCCGCTTCTAACTTACGTAATATCAATTCTTTAAATTCAATTAATTCAGCATCGCTATATTTCATAGTTGGTCCGCTTTGCTGCACTGCCGGCCGGTCAAGTACAGACTGGGTAAATTCAGGTTCATATTTTCTTGCCTGGTTGGTGCTTAATTTAGGAATAACTACAGGCTTACCAGGTTTTGTTTTTTCCACTTGCGCTTTCGCCACTTTTTTTATTTGTTCAAATTTTGGAGATAATTGTTTTGTGGGGGCAGCCGGAACTTCTTTAACTGCTTTTTTAGCAGGTTCATGCTTTGTGGCATGTGTTGCCTTTTTTACCGGGGTAACGGGTTTTACGGGTGCTTTTGGAGATACCGGCTTTTTAGCAGATGCTTTTTTAACTGCTTTTTTTGCAACAGGCTTGTGTGCTACCGCTTTGGCAGACTTGGCCTGTTTAACAGGCTTTGCCGCCTTCTTGGGGGCGGGCTTAGCAGCTTTCACCGCTTTTTTGGGTGCCGCCTTGGCGGGTTTTGCCTTGTGAGCCGTTGCTTTTTTTGCTGCTTTTTTATTGGGTGCCATTCGTTTATACTTTTTTGGTCACTAAAATCTTTAAAGGTATGTCATTTATTTCTATATCAATACCATTCGTAATATCCGGTAACCATTCTATATTGTCTGCCAAAATTTCCGCGCAAATATATGTATTAAATTCAGTGATAGACGGTTTGAGCGCGGTATTTTCAGATAGTTTTACCAGAATTCTGTCAGTTAGCTCATAACCATTGTCTTTCCGGATTTTCTGGATCCTGTTCACTATTTCCCTAGCATTCCCTTCATGTTCTAATTCAGGCGTAAGCGTTACATCAAGGGCTACTGTCAGTATCCCCTTATTGGCTACTATCCAGCCCGGCACATCTTCACTTTGAATTTCCACTTCCGGCAAGGTAAGGTCAATTTGTTCCCCGTTTATATTAAGCGTGTAAACGCCTTCTGTTTCTATTGTAGCAATATCCTCCTGGGTAAATGCTGCAATGGCTGTGCTTACCGGCTTCATTTTAGCGCCCAGTTTTTTGCCTAAAGCGATGTAGTTGGGCTTTATTTTTTTGCTGATAAATCCATTTCCTTCTGTAATATATTCTATTTCCTTAATGTTCACTTCGTTTTTGATTAGTTCTTCTACTTTACTTATTTGTTCCATCATGCGCTTGTTTTGCACGGGGATAAGCACCTTTTGAAGGGGTTGCCGAACTTTTATATTTACTTTTTTACGGAGTGAAAGTATTAAAGATGAAATATCCTGCGCCATTTGCATTCTTTCTTCCAGGGCTTCATCTATTACCGCCGTAGCTGCTTCAGGGTACAGTGTATGATGTATAGATGCAGCATTATTCCTTTCAGATACTACATTCAGGTTATGGAATATTGCATCACAAAAGAAAGGAGAAACGGGGGCCATAAGCTGCAGCACTGTTTCGAGGCATTCGTACAGGGTTTGATAGGCGCATATTTTATCGTGCTCATATTCGCCTTTCCAAAACCTGCGGCGGCATAATCTTACATACCAGTTGCTCAGGTGTTCATCAACAAAATCCTCAATAGCCCTGCCTGCATGTGTTGGCTCATAATCATCCATATATTCGTTTACCCGCTTCTTCAGGCTGTTTAAAGAAGAAAGGATCCACCGGTCTATTTCCGGGCGCTGGTCCAAAGGAATACAGGCTTCCTTAAAAGCAAAGCCATCTACATTGGCATACAGGGCAAAGAACTGGTACGTATTATATAAGGTACCGAAGAATTTGCGCTGCACTTCCTTTATACCCTGGAGGTCGAACTTCAGGCTATCCCAGGGGGAAGCGTTGGTAATAAGATACCACCTGGTAGCATCTGCTCCGAACTGCTCAATAGTAGCAAAGGGGTCTACCACGTTACCCAGCCGCTTGCTCATTTTATTCCCGTTCTTATCCAGCACCAGCCCGTTTGAAACGCAGGTTCTGAAAGCCAGGCCGGGGTATTGCTGATCAGTAACTGCTATACCTGCTTTTTGGAGTTCTTCCTGCACGGATTCTTTCAGCAGGCTGCCCAAAGCATGCAGGGTATAAAACCAGCCGCGTGTCTGGTCTACGCCTTCGGCTATAAAATCGGCCGGATAGTTTTTGGCGAAAACTTCAATATTTTCAAAAGGAAAGTGCCACTGGGCATATGGCATGGCGCCGCTATCGAACCATACATCCACCAGGTCGGGAATGCGTTTCATGGGTTTTCCGGTGGGGCTAACCAGGATCACTTCATCTACATAAGGTTTGTGAAGGTCAAGTATACCATTATGTAAATAATTTTCATTTACACCGCCCCCCAGCACTTCATTGGCCTTTTTAATTTCCGTGTTCAGCTCATGTATGGAGCCAATACATTTTTCTTCGGTCGCGTCTTCGGTTCTCCAAACAGGCAATGGTGTTCCCCAGAACCGGCTCCTGCTCAGGTTCCAGTCTACCATATTTTCCAACCAGTTGCCAAACCGGCCTTCACCGGTTGATTTGGGTTTCCAGTTAATGGTTTTGTTAAGTTCCACCATCCTGTCCTTTAATGCGGTGGTTTTAATGAACCAGGCGTCTAAAGGGTAATATAAAACCGGCTTATCCGTGCGCCAGCAATGCGGGTAATTGTGCTCGTATTTTTCAATTTTAAAAGCGCGGTTCTCTTTTTTCAGCTTCACGCAGATGTCAACGTTTACATCTATATAATCCTTTTCGTCTTTATAATTTTTTACATACCGGTTGCTGAATTCTCCCGTACCATCAATGAATTTTCCTTCCCTGTCAACCAATGTTAAAATACCAAGCCCGTATTTTTGCCCAACTTTATAGTCGTCTGCACCAAATGCGGGGGCGGTATGCACAATGCCTGTACCATCTTCAGTGGTAACAAAATCTCCGGGCACCACTCTAAAAGGGCGGGCGCCGGGCGTAATGGTTTCGATGGCTTCGGGTGAATTGGCTTCAAATGGCAAAAGCTGCTCGTACCTTATATTTTCCAGGTCTTTGCCTTTAAAGGCTTTTAATATTTTCCAGGGTAATGTTTTGGTCCCGGAAGTATAATGCTCAAAATCGCCGTTTTCATCCTCTGCTTTAAAATAGGTATTTACCAGGGTATTGGCAAGCACAACGTTTACAGGTAAGTGCGTATAAGGATTAAACGTTTTTACCAGCACATAATCAATATTAGCCCCAACGGTAAGCCCGAGGTTGGAGGGGAGCGTCCAGGGAGTAGTGGTCCAGGCAAGAAAAAAAACCTCATCGCTTTGAGCCGCATCAAACAAAAAATTGCTTTTTTCATCTTTCACCGCCTTAAACATCACCACAGCCGATGTATCCTTCACCATCTTATAGGTGCCGGGCTGGTTCAATTCGTGCGAGCTTAAACCGGTGCCGGCGGCAGGGGAATACGGCTGAATGCTCACGCTTTGATAAAGCAATCCCTTTTCATATAACGCTTTCAGGGCCCACCACAGGGTTTCAATATAGCTGTTTTCAAAAGTAACATAAGGATCAGACAGGTCTACCCAGTAACCCATTTTGTTGGTTAATTCATCCCATTTGTCTTTGTATTTTAATACTTCTCTGCGGCAGGTAGCGTTGTATTCCTCAACCGAAATTTTCTTCCCGATATCCTCTTTTGTAATGCCCAGCATTTTTTCAACGCCCAGCTCTACAGGAAGCCCGTGGGTATCCCACCCCGCTTTCCGTTTTACCTGGTATCCCTTCATGGTTTTGTAACGGCAAACCAGGTCTTTGAGCGTGCGGCCAATAACATGGTGGATGCCCGGCATGCCGTTAGCGCTGGGAGGTCCTTCATAAAATACAAAAGAGGGCGCACCGTCACGCAGCCTTATGCTTTTTTCAAAAGACTGGTCTTCAGCCCATTTTGTTAACACTTCCTGCTCCGTAGCCGGCAGGTTCAATCCTCTAAATTCCTTGTACCGTATTGCCATAAATAGCCAAAAAATGTTGGCAAAGTTACAGAAACATAAGGTATTTTCCGGCTTATTGTTCTTCCTCTGGTCTTCCCCAGGGCAGTGTGCCTACCCGAATTATGCATTTACCGGACGCTTAGTTTATTTTAAAAAAGCAAAGTCTGGCGCTACAAATGAAATAAAAGAATATTTATCAGGTATGCATAAACGATAGTAGCATGCGGATATGGTGATATACAGGGAAAAATTTCCCCATGTTGAACCCGGTGTGTGTGCAATTACACAAAATTAAAACGGGCAAAAAAGAAATGAAATGTAGTTGCATCATAAACCGGCTACCTGTTATACCACAAACCGGTTACTTAAAAGGAGAAAAAACATTCACTTATCCACATCCCGGAACTTTGGCACAGTTTCTGAAAATTAGGGACTTATATAAGCATAAAGCGTTTTAATCTTTGTGTTTATTTAATTGCACACAAAAACATATAGGGATCTATATATAAAAGCACTAAGTTTTTCCAGGGTTTAGGGATTAGGGATCGAGGGGAGCAGTCGTGCTCCCTTCTTCTTTTTAAAGAATGCTCCAAAATCAAAAACGAAAGCATTGCTTTTTTACGGGTTTTGCATTTTTTTAACACTCATCATTTACAAACTGCTATTCCTGGCGTAACACGAATTTCTTTACGGGTTTCTATTATTCGCGTATCCAGTTTGCTTTAGTATGCACATCAGCGCGCCTTCCTTTTGCAGAAGGTATAGCTACATAGCCAATATAGAAAAAGCCAAGCAGTTTATCCGCTTCACCCAGTCCGAAAAAGCTTTTGGCATTTTCGTAATACGTTATTCCCCCTGTGGTCCAGTATCCGCCTAAATCGTATGCGGTAACAGAAAGATAGATATTTTGTACGGCGCAGGCCACCGCTTCTATGTCTTCTATTTCCGGTATCCTGGTATTAACAGCCCGTTTCATCCCTATGGAGATAATATGTGAAGCTTTTAAAGGCTGTTGCTGCAGCTTGTGATATTTTTTTTCGGCAAAACCGCTCCCGGATTCCTGCCTGTATAATTCACTTTGAAAGGAAGCCAGTTGCTTTAAGCCGTTGCCCGTAAATACCGAAAAGTGCCAGGGCTCATTTTGCCCGTGCGTTGGCGCCCACGTGGCATTGGTCAGTATTGCTTCAATAATTTCGTCAGGAATAGGCCTGCCCGCATCAAACTGATCGGGGAAAACCGAACGCCGGTTACGGATAAGATGGTTGATGCTATCGGTGTTGTATTGCATATATTAATTTTAGAGGTGTCGGGTTACAGGTTTCAAGTCTCAGGTTTCAGGGTGTGCATGCCTAAAATAGGTTGACAAAAAACAGTCACTTATGATGAGGCA
>CALMQS010000088.1 GCA_937871285.1 uncultured Sphingobacteriales bacterium
AATTAAAAGCTTTTGAAATGCAGTTGATTATATAGATTATTTGGTTTAATGGATGAAAGAAACGGGGCAGTTGGGAAAAGAGGTAATATTTTCTGCAAATTGGCCTTCCCTGCCGGTTGTTGTAGATTTGCGCTCTGAATACATGGTATGAATGGTTTAAAGATTTTCCTGCCTTCTGTTTTTCTTTTCCTGATACTGAACGGGCTGTTCGTGCTTTTTCAAAGTTTACTTGTACGCTATGGATTCAGTATAAGTGTGCTGCTGTATGGAAATGTGTTTTTATTCGGGTTAACTATTATTTCAATATTGTTTCAGCAAAAAGCCGCCAAATCTGCTTCAGCGCAGCTTTTTATCCGTTATTTTTATATTTCTTTCCTGGTAAAGCTGGTATTGGTGGCTGTGATGGCTTTGGTATATGCCCAAACGGCCGCTAAGGTAAATAAGGTGTCAATCATTGCCTGCATGCTCTTTTACTTAGTGTATACTTTTCTTGAAATTAGCGTGCTGCTTAAAGCCGGTAAGCAAAAAAATGCGTAAAAAACACGAAGCTCCACTTGATACTTTAAATTCCTATTTACCCGTCGGCGCTTACCATACCGTAATGCAGTATCTCGGGCATTATAAAGTGCATCTTACAATTACCAAAGAGCGGAGAAGTGTTCTGGGAGATTACCGGTTCGCTGTTCATGGCAAAAACCACCGCATTAGTGTAAACGGAAATCTGAATGCATTTGCATTTTTGATCACTTTATTGCATGAACTGGCACACCTTATAGCTTTTGAAAAATATGGGAACCGGATCGCATCTCATGGCAAAGAGTGGAAGCTGGTGTATGGGGAAATTTTGCAACAATTCCTGTTGCTTGATCTTTTCCCGCCGGATATTGCGAACGAAATAAAAACAACGATGCGTAGCCCGGCGGCTGGCAGTTGCGCGGAAGATGGTTTAATAAGAGTGCTGAGGAAATACGACCGGAAAGGCGATGTTAAAAAACTGGTGGAAGAAATTGACGTTAACGGGTTGTTCCGAACAGATGATGGCAGGATATTTAAACGGGGCGACCAGTTGCGCAAACGGATCAGGTGTTTAGAAATAAAAACGGGCAAAATATATTTATTCAGCCCGGTATATGAGGTAACTCCTGTATCACACCCGTAAATTTTCGATTATTGTTATTGTTTTTGCAGGGTTACAGTATAAGTGCCGGGAAGCGGAATATCTGTAAGCTCATAAGAAATCTTCAACGTAGTGGTATTTACCTCAACAAGGGTTACAACCAATGGATCGCCGGCTGCTTGTGTAAACTCAATTTTGGTATCATTATCGGTCAGCTTCCATGTGCCCGATTGAGCAGTGGAAGGATCACATACTACGGCGCCTTCATCAATGGTATAAGTGTCATTAGCCTTGAGCGTAAAAATATTATCTTTCAGGCATATTATCTGTGGAACAGGAAGCCCTATAACGCTGGTTCCGCCTTCATTTGTCACATCAGATACCTTCCATTTATTAGATAACAGCTCTTTTTTAGTTGGTTCTTCTTCTTTATCGGTCTTATCTTTTTTACAGGAAGTAAGTGCAAAAACGGAAATGAAAAGCAGCAGCAGCGCATATTTTCCGAACAAAAGACAATTTTTCATAAAAAGGTTTTATAATAATTAGCAAAAGCTATAACGTATATGCCTGATCAGGCGTGTATAAAGCGTAAAGATAAGACTGTAATATCAGCTCAGCATAGCCATAACCCCATAAAGTATGAAATAACTTATGGCTACAAGGGCGAAGAAAAATTTATCCGCGTTTTTCATGTTATTAAGAATTAATATTAAGTAATGTAAACGGTGTGCTTATCCGGATGTTGCACAATTCCTGCAATTTTTTACCTCCCGGGAGTAAAATTTTACATTGATCATTCAGAATGATTCATATTTCATGCCAGAGATAAAATATCCCCTGGTTTCCTGTTTTCGGGATAAATAAAAAGGGGTTACCTGATGAGGGTGGTTGTACCTTTCAGATGGAACCTGCGGCCCGTATCTGTGTGTGTGTATTCCAGGGTCCAAACATAAGTGCCGCTTCCCTGCACTTTTCCGTTGATGGTTCCATCCCATTTTTTTAAACGACCGGTAGTTTCAAATACTTTTTGACCATATAAGTTATACACCCTGAAAATAAGATTGGCAGCTTTATAAGCATTTAAGGGATAGAGATAATCATTGAGGTTGTCGCCATTAGGCGTAAACGCAGAAGGGATATCAATGTAACAACTGCTTACTAATTTTACTTTTTTAACTATAGTATCCATGCAGCCCAGGTTATTGGTAACAATGAGCTGAATAGCATGTTCCTGGTCTGTTAAGGGTGCCTGGTATGACTGAGCCGGTGGAGATTTCAAAAAGCTGCCTGTGCCGTTTCCAAAGCTCCAGTTCCAGCTTGTGATACTGCCGGTACTGGCATCTTTGTATAGGGTGGTATCCCTTGGACATATAAACTCCGGCGCTTCGAAATCTGCCTTCAGTTCGTTATCCAAAAAAATATCAGCAGACGCGGTATCGCTGCAAACGCCGTTTGAAACAACAAGTGTTGTATTCTTGTGACCGAAAACCGGGTACACTTTCTGAAGCTGATTGCTGTTCCCGGAAGTATGGTCATCAAACTGCCAGTTCCATTTATTAACCCCGTTAGCGCCGTTATGGGAATAAATAACGGTATCAACTTTACAGCCATATAAAATGGAGTAGTCAAATGCGGCAGAAACAGTATCTTTTGTGATAAAGCTTAAAGCGGCTCCTGCAGGTGTTTCTTCCCCGCATTCATCAATGATCGTATTGCCATCGCTTCCTTTCCTTAGCATTATGGCATAAGATCCGTTGTGTAATATTGGAGCCGAAAGTTTTACATGAACTACACTGCTCATATTGTTTTCATTGCATTCGCCGGAAGCAGAAGCAATGGCCATAGCGGGAGACCCGTTTATAATAAAATCGCTTCCATTGGGAGCTATGGAATTACAGCGTATAGGTTTTTTAAACACTAATTGCAGCATATCCGGTGCACAGCCTGGCTTGGTTAAGCTGTCCATAGGAGTAGGTTGCACAGGCAAAACGCTGAATGGTATGCTTTCGCCTTCTTCAATACCCCTGTCGCAATTATCTAAAAGCGTATTGTTGTCTGAGCCTTTTTTCATGATGATGGAATAATTACCGGCAGGCAACGGACTGTTCAGGGTGAGTATAACAGAGTCCATATCAAAGCCTGAAAAACAACCTGCTGCTGATGCTCCAATGACGGAGTAGGCGGGGTTTGAAACTGAAAAATCGCTTCCATCTGCCGCGAGGGAATTACATCTCATTTTTTTGTTCAGTTTCACAATAACATTGGTGCCATCGCAATATGCTCTTGCGTCCTGCAGGTGAGGTTCTTTGGGGTCTGTAATGTTAGCGGTACCCCCTGCAAAGTTGAGTTTGTATCCGCTCTGGTTGGTTATGGTAAAATGGCTTACCAATAAAAGGTACTGGTGTCCTTCAATAAGGGTTGGCATTTTACTTTTATTAGGGTAGTCGAAACCGGCGCAATTGGTAAATGAACCGGCAGCGGAAGCAGTGCCGGTTGCCCCCGGATGAGCAGACCAGTTGCTGGCTACATATAAACTACGGTTCGTATATACATCAGCGGCATCATGACCGGTTATGTCAAACAGTTGCCAGTCATAATCGTCAGATTCGGTAAGCGGGGTAATAGTAAACCCAAGCGTGCCGGAAGTAAAGCAGGTGAATTTATACCAGAACGGGTTAAGGTCTCCGTAAGCGGCATTATCATTTTCGCAGCCGGGAACAGGAATTAAGCGGCCTCCGCAGGCCGGAACGGTTTGTTGGGTAAAAGTAGATGTGCCGCACACCGGGAATGCGGTACCCGGGTTTTGCCCTAAGTTGATGCAGGGTTGGGCGTAAGCGCTGCTCAGCAGGATGGTACAGACGAAAATAAGAGGAATCGTTTTCCAACGCATTATCGAAAAATAATGATAATATTTTATAAAGAGATGAGTAATAAATATGAAGAAACGCTGCATCAGCTACTTTTTGAGCAATTATGCAGCTATCGTTACAGGTAACAAAACTAAATCCTTCTGTTTTAATTTATGACTGGTAATAAAAAATCATCCAAATTGTTTTTTAACCTGGCACGTGCAAGAAATAAGTAGTATACTTTTGATAAATGATAAATGGAAGGGCTTTTAATACGCTGGTTCTCAGCATGGGCTTATTTTAGATAAAATTCTTATGTTAAGACATTGTATAATCAAAAATACTTTTATACCTTGCAGTCCCTTATTGATGTTGTAAAGTTTACGCTTCGGCATCAAGTTTCTTTCCAATCGTCTTTTGACAAACCTGTTTCCCGTTTTTTTCGTATAATGAATATGTAAGTAATATTATAGGTATTGTTTTCATAAACACCAATCCTTTCTTCTAAGCCCAATCTCCTCCCTGGAACCTCTATACAGTTACAGAAAAAAAATTAATATGAACCGATTCGTACGCAATTTAGTCCAGGGTTGTTTGCTGTTATTTATTGTGGGAGCAGGAATAACTTCCTTACAGGCACAGTCTTCCGTGTTTAATCCCAGCGATCCTGTTGTAGTATATAACCCCAGTAATCCGCCAACGGAGCCCGTTTTTGGACAACCAGGGAAATGGGTGAAGAGGAACCGGGTTAACTGGAATACTTCGTCATTTAAAGCTTATATATATAAAGGGGTACCGTTCAGATTAAAATGGCCCAAAAATTATGATGCTTCGGGAAATACCAAATATCCCTTATTTGTCTTCTTCCATGGCAGGGGCGAATGGGGAAACCTATATGATAATGAATACCAGCTATATCATGGCGGAGAGTTACATAAAAACGCTGTTGATAATGAGCTATATGATGGTTTTCTTTTATATCCGCAATCTACCAATTCAACTGAAACCTGGCTTTCCGAAAAAAGACAGTTTGTGATGGAACTGGTAGAAAATTTTCTTATCCCTCAGGTTAATATTGACCCTTTTAGGATCACTGTAGACGGGCTTTCAGCAGGCGGGCTTGCTACTTGGAAGTTTTTTGAGTCGTATCCAAAGCTGGTTGCCGGTTGCCTGCCTATCAGTAATGCCTCCTCAGCCTTTAGCAATATTGTAATAGATAATAAATTTACACCAATATGGTTATTCCAGGGTGCCTTGGATGTGAACCCTTCTCCGGTTTCTGCTCAATATCTGCGGAATGTAGCAGAAAATGCCGGGGGAAACTTTACATATACGGAATACCCTAATTTAGGACATGGCGCCTGGTATGCTGCCTGGGGTGAGTCGGACTATTTCCCTTTTTTAAGCAGGGCAAATAAAGCCAATCCGTGGCCCTTATATGGCAGAACGGAATTCTGTAATACAGGACCTGGGGCTATTAATACAACTATTGGTGTTACTGCCGGCTTCAATGAATACCAATGGAGAAAAAACGGTGAATTGCTGACGGGGGTGGGAACCTCCTCTAATACGCTTACAGTGACTGATATTGGTGTTTATTCCTGCCGTATCCGGAAAGGGACAACCTGGTCGGAATGGTCGCCAATACCGGTTGAGATAAAATACAAGACAGTCACTATACCACCTACTATAAAAGTGAGCGGACAGGCAAGTAGAGTATTGCCTGCCCCGGATGGAAAAACAACTGTGAGTCTTGAAGTACCATCGGGATATGCTGCTTACAGGTGGGAAAAAGTAGGAAGCTCAAACCCTCTTAGTACAACTAGTATGCTTATTGGGGCTACTGCAGGTGATTATAAAGTACAGGTTACGGAACAATTTGGTTGTTCAAGCGCATTTACAGATCTATTTAAGGTCATTAATGCTAATGGTCCTAATAAACCGGATGTGGCAACCGGACTGATCGCTATCCCTCTTTCCTATACTTCTTTGAAATTGAACTGGAGCAGTAATCCCAACCCAGTGTATCCTCAAACCGGTTTTGAGATATACCAGGCAACCCAATCCGGAGGGCCTTATCAATTTGTAAGCCTTGTTAACGGGGATGTGTTTTCATTTGTAAAGGAGGGCTTAATTCCGGGAGTTAAATATTACTATATTGTTAGAGCTGTCAATAATACGGCGGCTGCACCGGTTTCAAATGAAGCTTCCGCTACTACGCAAAAAGATACCAATCCCCCAACAGCTCCTGGTAATTTGCATATAACAGGCTCAACCAGGAATTATATATCGCTTGCCTGGGGAGAATCAACGGATGATGTGGGTATGAATCATTATGAGATTTATGTCAATGGCATCAAATCTTATGTTACTTCGGAGACTGAGTATACGGTATATGGTTTGGAGTATGGTAAGTCATATAACTTTACCATTAAAGCAGTTGATATTGCCGGTAACAAATCTGCGCCCAGCAACCAGGTAACTGCTCAGCCCCTGGCTAAAGGTTTAACTTTTAAACATTATACAGGTAGCTGGGATAATTTGCCGGACTTTAACTTACTTACACCCATTTCAACCGGCGTGGTGCCTAATGTAACGCTTGAAAATGCCAGCCAGGCAGAGAATTACGCTTTCCTGTGGGAGGGTTTTATCCGTATCCCCACAGACGGATACTATGTTTTCAGCAGCACTTCGGATGATGGCAGTAAAGTATACCTCGATCTTAATAGCAGCCATACTTCCTCTCCTTATAGTCATACGGCAACGGCGCAGGTGAATAACGACGGACTCCATGGCTCTCAGACTGTAAACAGTTCGCGAATTTCACTTTCGGCCGGGGTATATCCGATAGCGATAACTTTCTTTCAAAAAGGAGGAGGCGCAAATATGGGAATATCCTGGAGGAGAGTTAATCAGAATGGCACTAACACTTTTTGGTCGGGTGCAGTTCCGGATTCTGCTTTTGTAGATCCTCTTCCGCCTCCTTCAGGCACGGTTCCTGCAAAGGCATCAAACCTTACCGCTACAGCGGTTTCCTTTAAAAGAATTAACCTTACATGGAGCGACAACAGCAATAATGAGACATCTTTTGAACTATACCGATCCGCAAACCCTTTGGATGGCTTTATCACTGTTGGAGTATTACCTGCCAATACCACCAGCTTTGCAGATACATTAGTTGAACCTTCTACCACTTATTATTATAAGGTGAGGGCGATCAATCAGTATGGAGAATCTCCTTTTGATAAAGTAGGACCGGGCGTGGATTATGCTTATTACGAAAGAACGGGCATGTCGGTAGTGCCTGATTTCAGTTCAATGAATCCGCTTAAAACGGGCAGGGTAAATACATTTGGATTGGGAATGCAATTAAGAGGAGATAATTTCGCGTTAAAGTTTGAAGGGTTTATTACAGTACCTACTACGGGAAGCTATACTTTCTATCTCAAATCTGATGACGGATCAAGGTTATACATCAATAACAATCAGGTGGTAAACAATGACGGACTACACGATGCTTCTGGCGAAGCAAGCGGCTCAGTTCAGTTAGATGCAGGCACATACCCGATAAGAGTTACCTTTTTTGAGGCAACAGGGGGTGAGGCCCTAACCGTAAGTTATCAGGGACCGGGTATTAATAAGCAAACAATACCGGGCAATGTTTTGGGAGATATACTGGCAAACGCAACTACGCTTGCTGCCCCGCCTGCACCTGTAGCTCCGGGTAGCTTAATTGCTGTTGCAGCCAGCAGTTCTATCATTAAAACCGGCTGGGTAAATAACGCAACAAATGCCACAGGTGTTGAATTATACCGTTCCTATAATGGAAATACCGATTATGTATTATTGGCGGCATTACCTCCCAGCACAACATCTTATAATGATACGGCTTTGTATCCGGCTTCCCTGTTTTACTATAAAGTAAGAGCGGTTGGGGATGGTGGTAATTCAGATTATAGTAACGAAGTAAGTGCCCAAACCCGGGGGGCTGTTCCCTCTATACTACCAATAGGAAATGTATACATGCGATTTAACAGTACCGTAGTGTTACCCATAGAAGCGGTATCAGCGTCCCCAACTACTATTACACTGCAGGTAAGTAATCTTCCTCCTGGCTTTGCCCAATTCCAACAAACAGGAAATGGTAAGGGAACCATCACTTTTACGCCTTCAGAAAGTGATCAGCGCGTTTATAATAATATTATTGTAACAGCCAGCAATCCTCAAAATGATATTAATACGGTCAAATTCAATGTTACGGTTAACGGTAATTATGTTCCGGTTCTCAATAATATATCCAATATATCAATTAATGAAATGCAGACAACTCAGGTAAGTCTGTCTGCCACTGACCAGGATGCCAGTGATTATCTGAGCTGGACATTTACAGGGTTGCCAGGATTTGCAACAGTTTTACCTGCAAACCGCAACGCCTCTATAACTATTGCACCAAAATATGGGGATGCTGGTGTTTATAATATAAAGGCAACTGTTAACGATGGCCGAAATGGTAAGGATACGGCACTCTTTAAAATTACCATAGCACATGCGAATGTCACTAATCCCAACGATGGAACCGCACCTATTAAACCCGGTAATGTAACTGCTCAGTTTGTCAGCAATGATAATGCAGTTAAAGTCTCATGGACCAATATGGCTTACAATGCGGCAGGATTTGAAATTTACCGTTCAACATCACTAACCGGGTATTATACCATACTAAATCCCGGAGCTGCGAATAAGGATTCAACTACATATCACGATTATACCGCAACAGGTAATAATACATACTTCTATGTTGTTCGGGCTATAAACCCTAATGGTGGTAACAATTCGGCAATTGTTAAGATCATAACACCCAACACAGCCCCGATAATTAATGCTAACGATATCTACATTAGAGGCGGCAATACAAATAATGTAAGTATTGCAGCTATAGATGATCCTGGAGATATAATAACGCTTGCAATATCGAATATGCCCCCGTTTATATCATTTACAGATAACGGTAACGGCAATGGTACAATTCACCTTTCTCCAACCGGCGCACATATAGGTACCTATGAAATATCTGTTAAAGCAAGCGATCATTATGGAGCAACCGCTGTTAAACCAATAAAGATCGTTGTTACGGATAAGTATATAACTTCTATATATGTAAATTTTAATAACCAGGATTACCCGGTTAGTTTTATGCCATGGAATAGTTTTAATGCTGTACAGACGGGAACCACATCGGTTACCGCGGGTACTAAAATCTCAAATCTTAAAGAAGAAACCGGGGTGGGCACCACAACGAGTGTTCAGTTACTTGAAAAATGGGCGCAACATTACGAGGGGGTAGTTACCGGCAATAATTCGGGGGCTTTTCCAGATAGTATAATGATGAGCGGGTATTATTTTGCCACAAGTTCTTCTCCTTTGAAAACCGTAAGAGTAGCGGGTTTAAATAGCAGTAAAAAATATAACCTGGTTTTTTTCGGTAGCAGGAATTATTCAAAGACTCAGTTAACCCATTTCACAGCAGGCGGTCAAACCGTTTCACTTGAGACAACTGGTAACAGTACTAATACCGTGCAAATTAATAGCATAGTTCCTAATCAGGGTGTTATTGATGTAGCTATTACTGGAGAAGCAGGTAGATATGCTGTTATTAATGCTATGGTAATTCAGGAATATGATGCTACAGTATTCCTTCCTCCTTTTAATCTTAATATGGACAAAAGCACCAGAAGTTCCATAAGCCTCTCATGGAAAAGTAACGCAACGAATGTTACCGCTTTTGAAGTTTGGCGGTCAGATGCTCCAACGGGCACATATGAAAAACTGCCGGGTACTATACCGGGTAATGTATTTACATATACCAACGGCGGGTTAACTGCAGGCGCGATTTATTATTATAAAGTGAGGGCTGTTTCAGGATCTGCTTATTCGGACTTTAGTGATTATATCAGCGCTACTACAATAAAGTATGAGGTTAATATTAATCTGAATGACGGAATAGCCCCCCAGCCTCTCCCGTGGAATAATACAGATTTAGTTTACAATGGATATACGCTTACAAATTTGGTCAACGACAATAACCTGCCTACAGGGATTAACTTTACTATTTTAGAAAATTTTAGCGGATTTAATAACTGGGGAATGATTACGGGGAATAATTCAGGAGTTGTTCCTGACAATGTGATGAGGGAGTTTTATTATTCGCTATACGCTGAAAGTGCACGGTTAATGATAGACGGGCTGAGTTTTGGCAATAGGTATAACTTTGTTTTCTATGGAAACTGTGACAACAGGTTAGGAATTCCTTTAATTAGTGAATACACCATAGGAGAAAAAACAGTGACATTGAATGCGGTGAATAATACGCAAAATACGGTTCAGATAAATGATGTGGAGCCGGATGCCCAGGGAAGAGTGTTCATAACGTTTAAAACACCTGCCCCGGGAGGAATCGCAATTATGAATAGCATTTCTATTCAGTCCGTACCTCTAAGTGCACAGCAAAGTGGAGGAGGATCGTCTCCGCGTAAATCTTCTGGGAACAACACGGCACAAAGTGGCTTGATGGTGGAAGACGGTCGTATCACGGCATCCGCTTCTGAAGTACTCGCCGCTGCATATCCGGTTCCGGTTGTGGATGATATTATGCTTCGCCTTTTGCTGAGCAAGCCTGTTGAAAGACTGGAGGTTACACTTTTGAATGTTGATGGGCGCCCCTTATATTCGCAGGAATTGAGGGGACTTACCGAGGGAAAAAATGAAAGGAAGCTGAATGTAAACGCCCGCAGTCTTTTACCTGGGGTTTATTTTATCCGGGTTTCGGGCTGGAAAGATGGAACATTTAAAATGATTAAGGTAGTAAAGTAATAATAGCAGCAACAGCGTATAGATTCAAAAACCAGGAAACGTAATAGTTGGATTGTCGTGCTACTAAGTGAATAGAAATATATATACGTCCTGTATGTTACGAAAAGGGCTGATTACTCAAATGTAAGGCAGCCCTTTTCTAAATCTGAACTCAATGAAATTATTAAATATTGCATATTCCCCCAATAAACATATACCGGAGTTAGATTGCATCAGGGGGCTTGCAGTTTTACTCATTATTCTTTTTCATTTTTTCGATTTTTTTATTTATAAGTTTGGATGGGTGGGTGTTGACTTGTTCTTTGTTTTTAATTATTTATTTTTATGAAACCCGACAACCGCTATGTCCCTTTCCTGGATGGCTTCAGAGGATATGCAATTCTTCTGGTTATTATAGGACATCTTTACCGTGATCTTATCAGGGTTTCCCTTTTGGGCGTAACCTTATTTTTCTTTGTGAGTGGTTTTTTAATTACTAAACTATTGATTGTTGAATACCGTAAAAGGAATACAATTTTGTTAAAAGAATTCTATCTCAGGCGTGTGTTCCGGCTTTATCCTGCTTTGTTATTTTTCCTTCTTGTTACCTGTGTATTCATTTTATTATCAGGCCAAAGTATCCTTTTCCCGGATATTATGTCCGGATTGTTTTATTTCACTAATTATTATCTGGTCTATTTTAAGCCGGTATTGCAATCTGCGGACTATCCTTTAGTTTCTGAAATATTGTGGTCGCTTTCTGTTGAAGAGCACTTTTATTTATTTTTCCCGGTTTTATTTCTAATGCTTTTTAGCGACAGCAATGATAAGCTGCTTTCTGTTCTTGGGGTGTTGCTGATGTTATTTTTGTTTTCCCGGTGTGTTGAGTTTTTCCGGAGTTCCAATTTATCAGAGGTACGCAAGATAATTTATTACACCACGCACAACCGCGGGGATTCGATTTTATATGGCTGTGTATCCGCATTGCTTATCTACAGGTACAATGCAAGGTTTTATATACGATATCTTAATTCAAAATGGCTGTTTATTTTATCTTTTTTGTTATTGGTTTTAATTGAAATTGTTCCATCACAGTTGTTTCAAAATACCTTTAAATATTCTCTGCAGGGAATAGCATTCTCTATAATTGTACCTTCTTTCTTGTTTGGAAATTCAGAGAAAGGGGTTAGAAAATGGTTAGAAGGAAATGCTATCGTATTTATTGGTAAGCTCAGTTATTCATTATATCTTTTTCATTGGATTGCAATTAAGATCATAGCATTCTACGTACCCCAAAAGGGACTTTTTGCTAATCTGCTTATTGTTGTCTTTTCCCTTGGTCTTGCACTTATATCGTATTATGGTGTGGAAAGGCCTTTCCTGTCGCTGAGAAGAAAGTTTGGCTCACATGCAAAATGATAGCCTATATGCCTATATGGAGGCTATACAGGTATTTGAAGCACGGGGTAATCATATACTTTCGCTAGTATTTATTCCCTCGTTATGGGGACGATCGTTTGAGTCTTATCTTTATCATCATGACTGGCTTTTACTCTGATACAGATGAATTGATCTCATCATCTTCTCTTTTCGCAGAGATCATTATCCCTTTGGCCTTACCTAAAAACTATACCTGGCAAATACCGCATCATTTACAAAGTAGAGTGAAGCCTGGCTGCCGGGTAGAAGTTGTGCTGGGAAAAAATAAAAAATATGCGGGTATTATTAAACGGTTGCATAATAATAAACCTGCGGCATTTGAGCCGAAGGATATTTTGAATGTGCTGGATGCTGAACCTATTGTGTTTGAGCAGCAAATGAAATTATGGGAGTGGATAGCGCAATATTATATGTGCAGCGAAGGAGAAGTGATGGCTGCAGCATTGCCATCTTATTTTAAGCTGAGCAGTGAAACCATATTAATATGCAATGAAGAATATGGCGACGACTTTTCTGCACTTGATAATGATGAATATATTATTGCGGAGGCGCTCCATATAAAAAAGGAACTACGGCTTACCGAAGTGCAGCAGTTGCTGGATGCATCGCATGTGTATCCTGTTATTAAAAGATTAATTGAAAAAAAGGTATGCTTTGTGTGGGAAGCGCTTAAAGATGCTTACAGTGCAAAAAAGGAGACCTATATTATCATTAATCCTGTATATGAAAATGAAGATGCCCTGGCCGATCTGATGAATAACTGGGGGAGAGCGCCCAAACAATTGGAACTGTTGCTTAGTTACCTGCATCTTATAAAAACGGAAGGAGAGGTGACTAAGCCGGCATTGCTAAAAAAATCGGGCGCGTCTGATGCACAGTTGAAAGGGCTGGTGGAAAAAAATATCTTATGGCTTGAAAAACGCACGGTTGATCGTTTACGCTACCTGCCGCTTCATATTAATGTGGATTTTAGTTTAACTCCCGCCCAGGAGGAAGCATTAGAAAAACTAAATGAATTATTTAAAGAAAAGCCGGTTTGCCTTTTGCACGGCATCACTTCAAGCGGCAAAACACAAATATATATTAAGCTGATAGAGCAATACATTAGCCATGGAAAGCAGGTGCTGTATCTGTTACCTGAAATTGCGCTAACATCACAGATCATCCGCCGGCTGCAGAAGCATTTTGGCGGATATATTGGCATTTACCACAGCAAGTTTAACCAGAACGAACGTATTGAAATATGGAATAAAATTAAAACCGGGGAACTGAAAATTATACTTGGCGCCAGGTCTGCTCTTTTTCTGCCCTTTACCAGTCTTGGTTTAATTGTAGTAGATGAAGAGCATGATACTTCATTTAAACAGTATGATCCCGCCCCCAGGTATAATGCAAGGGACAGTGCTGTTTACTATGCCGCGCTTTTTGGATCGAAAGTTTTACTGGGTAGCGCAACACCCTCTCTTGAAAGCTATTATAATGCGTTGCAGGGTAAATACGGATTAGTAGAATTAAATGAAAGATACGGCGGTGTTAAGCTTCCCGCAATTGAAATCATAGACACAAAACAAATTGTAAGAAAAGATAAGTCGAAGATCATCCTTTCTCCGCAATTAAAGGAAGCAATAGAAAATGCTTTGGAGCGTAATAAGCAGATAATATTATTTCAAAACCGCAGGGGATATTCGCCCTATCAGATTTGCGCTGTTTGCGGATGGATTCCTCAATGTAAGCACTGCGATGTTAGTCTTACCTATCATAAGCTCAGCAATAAACTGGTTTGTCATTATTGCGGAACAACCTATCCAAATGTTACCACTTGTGCTGCATGCGGCAGCCATGCTTTTGTACAGCGCAATTTTGGTACGGAAAAAATTGAAGAATACCTGGAAGAAATCTTTCCCAAAGCAAAAATTGCACGAATGGATATAGATAGTGTAAGAGGCAAGCATGCACATGATAGCCTTATACAGTTATTTGAACAGAAGCGTATTGATATGCTTGTAGGTACCCAAATGGTGGTAAAGGGGTTAGACTTTGAGCATGTGAGCCTTGTTGGCATATTAGATGCCGACAGTTTATTAAGCTTTGCGGATTTCCGGGTAAATGAAAGGGCTTTCCAGTTAATGGAGCAGGTAAGCGGACGGGCAGGCAGAAAGGAGGAAAGAGGGAGGGTAATGATACAGGTTGCTAATACGAAGCACCCGGTGCTTCATTTTGTGCAACAACATGATTATGCCGCTTTTTTCAGGTACGAGATCGAAGGTCGCGAACGTTTTTTTTACCCCCCTTTTTCCCGGATCATACTGATTACATTCCGCCACAAATTAAAAGAACGGGTAGCCGAAGCGGCTCAATATTTTGCTGCGGCATTACAAAAGGAATATGGTAAATATATTGTTGGTCCGGCAGAGCCTCCTGTTAACCGGGTGCGTAATCAGTATTTGATGGAACTGTTATTTAAAATTCCCAAAGACATTGCTTTTATCAATAAATGTAAAGCCGCTATAAAAGATCAGATTGTTCATCTGCATCAAAATAAAACATTCCGGAGCGTAGTAATTGTTACCGATGTAGATGTTCTGTAAAGCGGTTCATTAGTTACCATAACATGCAGATCCTCATTTTTGAATCCATATTTCATCTATAAAAAACCAGCAGGGATGCCCTACGCCGTAATGCCAGTGCGGGCAGGTTTTTATGCCTGTTATATCTACTTTAATGTAGCGTGCTTTAATGGGTTTATTGCCCGTATAGCTGAGGTCAATAAACTTTACCTGGGGGTTCCTGTCTTCAGGATGATCAATGGACTGCAGTGTTTTATAATCATTACCATCAGATGAAATGGAATAAGTAACATTAGACGGTACTAAGATCCACGCACCTAACTGGTGTAAAAAATCTGCATGAATGCCGGTAAATTCCTTTTCACTGCCTAAATCGAGTATCAATCCTGCATCTGTACCCAGCCAGCCAACCCATCCCTCGGCAAATGTCATGCCTCCATACAATCCATCTGTAAGTTCACCGCCCATCGTAGCATATTTTTCACTGGGGGCCACTGAAAAAGTGATATTGGCTACCGGTATAGTTTGTTTGCCCGATGGCATATACCTTGTTCTGTACAATGCACAATAATCAAGAGGGCTATTTCTCCTTTCATTGAGCGTAGGAACAGAAAACAATTTCACCCTTTCTTCAAAGAGATCCAGCTTGCGGTTGATATCATCCACCCGCATGTCTTTTTCCGTACGGGCAATATCCAGCCCGGAATATTGCAGCGGCAAACGGGTGCGCCATACTCTTTTCAGCAAAACCGGATCTGCCGCAACGGCAGCTTCCGCCTGGTTAAACAGGGCATTGTACCTGCGCATGAGGGATGGCTTTAGCATACCCGCTTTATGCGATACCGGAGAATCGTATATCCATAACCGTTTGCCACTGCCCAGCAGGGCGCCTTCCATCAGTTTAATATATTGGTATAAATAAGGTGCAGCGTTGCCATAATATCCGTTCAGAAAAATTTGTATAAGAGAATCTTCATTCCGGTTTACATTCCACATTAGTTTAGATACCAGCCAGGTTCTTAATTCGGCAAAGTCGCCACCGCGGCTGCTTGCTATTTGAGAAAAATGCATGGAGGTATTGTTCTTGTGAAACAGCCGCATATTTTCCCCCAGTACGTGGAAGTTGGGGAAGGGTACAAGATAATTGTCGAAGTTGATGCCATAGTCCCACACAAATATGTTTTCTGTTATGGCGCTCCAGCCTTCCAGGGCTTCCGCAAATGCTCTTCCTGATGCATTTTCCTTTAATGTAACTTCCCTGTCGCAATCAATGCTGCACAACATTATATTTACATTTTTGGCAGGTTTTACATGGCGGGGAGGCTTCATGGAATATAAGTAGGCCAGCGTTGAAATTTCTTTATCCGGAAAGCGTTCGGCCAGCTTGTTCATAAAATGTATAAGGCTGCCCGAATGAGCGCCTTCATAGTCATCAACTGCTTTACATTTTTCACACTGGCAAAAAGTATAATTCCCGTCATTTTGGCTTACAGAAATAATGTGTTTATCAGGATGGGCTTTAAATACAGAATCGAGTCTTAGGGTTACAATTTCCAGCACTTCCGGATTAGACAGACACCATTGGCTGGCTTTGCCGGGATGACGCCTGCCATTAAAATAAGAATAGTATTCGGGATGTGCATCGCCATATACAGCCGATGGCAAAAGGAAATCGAAAGTATGCACCCACAGGTTACCTGCAAATAATTCTCCGGGTGTTTTTAACCGCATCCAGTTGCGATATACAGAGTCTGTTGCCATTGCATAGTTCTGGCTTTGCCTGTAACGGAATGATGGTATTTCCGTGAAATCAACTACAGGAATTTGCAGCGTGGAAGTTTGGGTTAAACTATATTCATTTTCTCCCCAGTAGGAAACTCCGCAGTATCGTTCAAGCAAACTCACTATGGCATATATTGATCCTTTTCCGCCGCCTGTAACCACCTGTAGTGTATGATTATTGTGCACTACCCGAAATCCATCTTCCGAAAGCTTATCTTTCTGCACATTCTTATTATATCCGTCATTGCTTATAACAATATCATTCTTTTTGATTTGATCTGTTTTTTGGATCAACAGTTTTGCCCCGGTAATTCTTTCTGCAAAGTCCTGCAGCAGGCGTGCCGCTTCTGTATCAACGCTGTCGCCGGATGTGAGGACGATCCTGCCTGAAGGTTTCCCGTTTTTAACCAGCACCACCTGTGCCGGCAGTACAGCATGAAAGCAGAGGGCTGAAAGCAGCAGGCAAATAAAATGTTTCATAATGGAAGTAAAAATACAATCTTGAAAATAAACAACAAAGGTATAACTCATGCGCACAGACTTAAACGCATCAACGCTTATACCCTTGCAATAAAAATGATAAAACCGGACTATTTCGCAATAAATTTGTTTCTAATGTTTGCGGGCGTATTTCAATTTTTCGCTCCATGTACAACTTTCCGGTCGGTGAGACACCGACCGGTAGCGGGTTCTACAGGTGGGTGTCACCACCCACCTGCGAAAAATGCGCCCATGTTTGCTATAGGAAACATTTTCCCCTATAATTGTTTATTATAGCAAACGTTATGGTAAACAGAACAATAACCCTCACGTCTAAATTAGAGAAGATCCTGGTTGAACTGGGAGGAAACATAAAGCTGGCCCGGTTACGAAGAAAATTAACCACCGGACAGGTTTGCGAACGGGCCAATATTAGCTGAACTACTTTATGGCAGATAGAGAAAGGGATGTACAACGTAACCATCGGTGCCTATGCGCAAGTGTTATTTATCCTTGGCCTTGAAAAAAGACCTGCTGCAGGTGGCTACCGATGATGAACTCGGCCGGAGATTGCAGGATGCCGGTCTGGATTAAAAAAAGAGGTCCCAGGAAAAAATAAATACCTATGGATATTTTAGTTTACGCAGACTGGATAGGATTAGAAGGCCCCGCCCTGATGGGAATGCTATCGGTTGCGCATACCAGGGGACGGAGATTTTTTCATTCGATTATAATAAAGCATGGATAGATAGAGGACTGGCTCAAAACTTAGATCCCGATCTGCAACTATTCTGACGGAGCCGAAGGGGTTTCCTACTCAGGGAAAATAAACAATTTTTAACCAACTGGGTATGTAAGAAATGAGGAAGATTAGTATTACTTTTATACCAATTTTTCCTCCAACACTCCCTTCCAGGTGACAAATCCTTTCTTCGCATCCACATAATCATGAACGACCCTGCTAAAATTACTACTCTCCTTCTCCAAAAAAGTTTGCCTGCCATTTTGTTTTATATCCCTCAGGATTGCTTCAATCTCTTCAAGGGCAATTCGTAGAGATTCCCTTGTTTTATCCGTATGCCATATATAGGTGGCTTCTTCACTATCCAACGTTTCCCATATAATGTGATATTTCTTTTCACCAGCCAGTAAGAATAAAAATGAAAATGGCTGCAAGACAAACCTCAGTTTCAAAACAGATGCTTCATGCTTAGATGAAAGATATTTTAGCTGCAAATAATGCTTTGAGTTCTTAATGCTTAAAATGTCATCAACCAGGGCAGCTTCAGATGAAAATAATTTCTTCCCTTCGTCATATGAGCTCAACAAATCATCCATAGTATGGATAGATTGATCATCCGCAGTCCGGCCTTTACCTTTAAATATCTCCCGCTTTACAAACTCAAACCGAACACTATCAATCATTTGATTGTTTATGCTATCAATATCCTCTGAAATGGCCGTTGCTGATAATATCTGGCTGGCGGTATAGTTTACAGTAATATTTACGGAGAATAATTTCTTCTTCAACGCTTTTATGAAATAGTCACGTACGGCTGCAAACTCCGGCCTTATATCCGGATTAGCAATTTCAAATATGATTTCCTGATTGACTTCCTCAATAAAGATGGGAAATGAAACACTTCCAAATAAGAAATTAATTTTTCCAAAAAGTACTTTCATTGTTTTCAAAATAACGTATTCTGTAGGAGTCTGCTCTTTTCTGTCATACTCTATTCTTTTAGTTCCAATAACAGGCTGATGTTTTAGTATAACGGATCTGAGGAAACTACTTGTATCCAGGCTTCTGAACTTTATTCTTTCAATTCCATAAAAATAAAATGAACCTTGCCTGGCGTCCGTTACCTTGCTTATCTGAAAATCATAATCAATAATTTCTGAAAAAAGCTCCCCCTCTTCTTCATTATAACTGATGACGCGTAATTTCCAGGCCACGCCATCTTTAAATGTTTCAACAGGTAGTGGCAAATCAATACAATCAACAGGCAATAAAATACCGGCGGTGTTGATATAAAATTCAGGGCCTTGAAAAACCAATAATATTTCATCCGGATTTGCCAGTTGTCCCGATTTCATCAACTTCCGGTAATATTTATTGCGTTGTTTAAACAGATTGTTGAAGTATCCAATCCTGTAATCCCTGTAATCATATATAACAGGGGCAACCGGGCTTCTCTGAACCCGCCCGATATATTGAATCAGTTTACCTTCAAAAGAAAATGGATAAGCCAAAGTAAGGCAATCTAAAACGCCGATATCTGTTCCTTCCCCAATAAACTGACCGGTGGCGATCAATACCTGGAAATCGCCACTGTGAATTAGCTGTAGTTTTGCTTTCTGAGATTGCTCGTTATCTTCTCCTGTTAACGTAATTGTTTCGCAAATGCCTTTCAAATATTGTTGCAATATATCAACGTGGGCTTTGCGTTCTGTTAATACCAGTATCTTTCTGCCTGCCTTTGCCTCCCTTTTTATATTCTCCACGATCATTTCATTTCTTGCAGTATCATGAATAAGAATATTGATAAGTGTTTCAATCTTATCCGTTGAAGCATTAAATGGTGTAAACAGTTCTGTGTTTTGAATGGTTACCGATAATTGTTTATTCTGGTTGGCGGTTATAGGAATGGTCACTTCATGAATAATATCGCCAATATGTATAAATATCAGCTTCTCATCCTTGTTTTTTCTTACCGGAGTTGCCGTAAACCCATAGAGGTAGTACGAATGAAAATGCTGTATCACTTCCCGGAATGTTTTGGCCGGAATATGATGACATTCATCTACTATGATGGTTCCAAAAGCATGGTATAATTTGTTTTTGTCTGACGGACCTGGAGTTTGCAGACTTTGTATCATCGCTACGGTAATCTCCTGGCCTATTTCATACTTGCCGCCTTCAATTCTTCCTATCCGGAATTTCGGAATACCAAGAAATGACTGAATCCTATCTACCCACTGATCAAACAATTGCCTTCTGTGAACAATGATTAAAGCAGGTTGCTGCTTTCGTGCAACAATTTCTAACCCCATTACCGTTTTTCCTGCGCCGGGAGGTGCAACGATAACGCCAAAATCCTTTTTATTTGCGGCTTCAACAGCCTCTTGTTGATAATTATACAATGAAATGGAAGAGGTAAACTTAACCGGCTCAAGTTTTACTCTTTTATCTTCAAATTTGTAGGGTATTTTTTGTTCGTTGCAATACCTGAGTAGCCTGCCAATAATACCTCTTGGCATAACAATGGTATTCTCTTTTTTCTCCACTGTTTCAAAATACATTTGCGTACCATAAGTACTTCGCCCCGACCGTTTTTTTATAAGGTAATCAACGTTCATAAAGTCGAGATTATCTTTTAGGTATTTTGACAATAGCGGATTTAAACCATGGCGTGGCAAAACGACCTGGTTACTGAGGGTGATTGGAAATTCACCATTCAAAGCATTTGTAGTAACTGCTCCAGTAGTTGGACTGGTAAGTTTATTAACAATAATAGTCTCATACAATTCATTCAGCATTTTGGTTTTTACCTTTTGAATGGCTTCTAAAAACATCCATTGATCAGGAAAGGATTCTAAATTTTCCGGATGAATAAAACAGGCATTACCGTTCTCCATTGCCTTCCTTTGTAAAGGTAAAGCAATAAGGTTGCCTAAGCCTTTACCGGCATGCGCATCCTGGTTTGGAAATAGCCTGTCAAAATTTGAATTTTTATCAACTTCCGATATGATACCCGAAGATTTGAGAAGATGAATAAATAGCTGCCTGATTTTAAATGCCGGATAGGGTTCCTCAAAAAACATCCAAACATGTCCGCCCGCGCCCGATCTCGAACGTTCCAGGTAAACAGGCAGGTTATGTTTTTTACATTCCAGTATGAAGGTTCGGCACTCGCCTATCCAGCTTTTGGTTTTGGCAGTGGACTGGTCAAAATCAGCCGCTATAAACCACGACGTATTGTCCTGCAATAAAGGATAAATTCCCACTATTTCCTTACCTACCAGGTGGTTCAATATTCTTTGATCCGTAAGCGGCGCATACGCTTTATCTTTAAAATCCTTTAAGGTTCCGCCTTTTGCCTTGTGTAGTTTAAATTGATCCCAGTCCAGGATATAGGCAGGCATATAACCGCTTTTGCCATCCCGTTCCCAGCGAATCGCAAAGACATTATCGCGGCCTTTAAAAAGTGATTTGAATATTTCGATGTTTTGTACCATCTTCTTTACTTACAAACAAAACTAATTGTAACGAACGTTATGGAAAACAGAACAATAACGCTTACTCCTAAATTAGAGAAGATTTTGATTGACTTTGGAGGAAACATAAAGCTGGCCCGGTAGCAAAGAAAATTAACCACCGAACAGGTTTGCAAACGGGCCAATATTAGCCAAACCACTTTATGGAAGATAGAGAAAGGGATGTACAAGGTAACAACCGGCCCTTCCCTTAAAGAAATGCAACAACAGAGCTATAATAGCGATAACGCCCAGAATATTCCAGATGCCCATGAGGTTAAGTTTGTATAAATATAATTATTTCATTGATCCTTTCCCCCGCAATCATTTGTATTCTGTGAGGTATTACAGAGAAGAAACAAAAGAATGTCACCAAGGCTATCCTCATCCGTGGTATGTGTATTTAGCCGGCCTGTGCTTTGGCGTTATTCGTTTAGCAATTTGAGAAAAATAATAACACGGCAGCAGGTCTTGCGATGCCTGATCAGGCGCTACCACCTTTCCGGCACGTGGAGACACGTGCCGGGGCGACCGCCTTGGTACGTGTCACGTACCATCACCAGGAAACATCTGCATAATTTCGAATGATGCTTATCTTGATTAAAGAGAATGGTAGAGCTTTTTTTTGTGGGTTTATAAGTTCTCATGTAGTTACATTAATAAACGAGATTTTTCCTTTTGACAATAAGCCTTCCACCCATTCACCAACCGTATGCTTTTATGATCTTTCAATAAAGTGCTTTTATGCTAAAAGTGCCATTTTAAGGTATCAAACGCAAAAAATCTATTTACTTTATGATATTAAGTAATGTTAAACTGACATATAACTGCTGTAAAATGAAGAAAAAATAGACAACCCGCCGGTGCCGGTTTATAGCCGTGCAGCACATTTAGCTACCTGTGCATTTGCTTTATTTGTTTAACAATTTGAGAAAAGTAATAATACAGCAGCAGGTCTGGCTATACCTGATCAAGCGCTACTGTGCCTGCAGCAGAAAGGAGAGTCGCCAATGCGCCGGATGACATTTTAGGAATTGTGTAATACAAACAGCAAAAACAACCGAACTATTTGAACAGGAGCTTTTTAGCTATGGGTATAATTCCGCAAAATCGGGCTTCCTGTCGAACTATTTTGCTTTTTTCGACACCAAAGAGCATCATGTCGTTTTCTTCAACATAAAAAATAAGTTAATAATTACCAGGTGTGTCGAAAATAATAATTATTTTCGACACATAAAAGCAATATGTCGAATAGCTCAACATGAACGATAGATCAAACCCATATAACCAACTTGCTGATTTACCGCCAGATATAGATTTGGATTCACCCATTTTGCTCAAATCGTCCATAAAAGCCAGCAGGTTATTGGCTGAATTGAAAGGTTATTGCCAAACCCTGCCCAATCCCCGGATCCTGATCAATACCATCATCCTGCAAGAGAGTAAAGACAGCTCGGCTATCGAAAATATTGTAACTACCCAAGATGAATTATACCGTGCCGTGATGTCGCCGGAAGATGGCGCACATATTAATTCTTCTACTAAAGAAGTATTGATGTATAAGGAAGCACTGTATGCAGGATTAAACCTGTTAAAAAAACGGGGACTTACCACAAACACCCTGGTAAGCATCATGCAAAAATTAAAAAACACCACTGCAGGCATCAGGCAGAGCATCGGCACCCGTTTAGCTAATCCAATAACCAAAGAAATTATTTATACCCCGCCAGAAGGGGAAGCATTGCTGAGGGAAAAATTAACGGCGCTGGAAAAATTTATTCATAATGAAACCGATGGCATTGACCCGCTTATAAAACTGGCATTAATGCATTACCAGTTCGAAGCCATACACCCCTTTGCAGATGGTAATGGAAGAACAGGTAGAATTATGAATGTATTGTACCTGGTTCACCTGGATTTATTACCGCTGCCGGTGTTGTATTTAAGTTCATTTATCATTCAGCATAAGAATGAATATTATCGCTTACTGCGTGAGGTAACAGAAAAAGAAACCTGGAACGAATGGATTTTATATATGCTAAAGGCTATTGCTGAAACAGCAGCATTAAGCCTTAAAAAAATTAAAGAAATCCAACAACTGAAAGAAGAAACCATCATTAAGGCAAAAGAAATATTAAAAGCTTCTTACAGTAGAGACCTGGTTGATTTACTTTTCTGCCATCCATATGTAAAAATCAAAACCCTGGAACAAAATAATATCGGTCACCGGCAAACAGCGTCAACCTATTTACAGAAACTGGCTAAAGGCGGCATTTTAAATTCATTAAAAATTGGAAAAGAAATGTACTATATCAATCATGCATTAATGCACATAATATCCGACTAATGTGGCCTTTAACGAGCCCAATAGCGGAAAAACATGGCATTGGCAACTCAGTGAGAAATCCCCGGACATTTGTAAACCTGTATAGATGATTTTGAATTTATCGCACACTCAAGGCTTAACGGTTTACCCCTCACTCCGGTTACCCGCCAGGATGACTCAGTTGTACGGGGTGGTGACGCCATTACACATATATCCTCTCACAAGCACCACCACAACCCCTGCGCACAAAAAAGGCCTCCTGGAAAGGAAGCCAATTGCGCTTTGGGCGCAAACATGAGAAAACAAAATTAAGCAGCCGGTTATGGGGTTAGCGGAAATAACCTGCTGTTGAAGCATATTAACATCCTTTTTTCTTTTTTAGTTGTTTCATTATAAAATATATTACCGAAAAAGCCAGTATAAAAATGCCAATACCGGTAAGCTCCGCTTTGGTTAAATGAGAAAGCAGCCAGATGATGGCCGCGGCTGCTATTAAAGGAATCATCACGCCGCCGGGTACCCGAAAACCTTTTTCGGTGTTGTGCGCTTTCATTCTTCTCAGTTTAATAGTGGAGAGTACCACACCCAAATACAGCAGCAGGGAGGAAGCGCTGGCAATGATGGCCAGTTGTTTAAATCCGCCCGATACAGCCATGATAAAACCAATGACTACATATACCCTGATGGCTACATGCGGCGTAGCGAAGCGTGGATGCACCCTTGCTAACCGTTTGGGCAGCAGTCCGTCTCTTGCTGCGGCAAATAAGATCCTTGGCTGGGATAATATCTCGCCGCTTAAAGAACCCAAAATGGATAATATGGTAACTGCAATAATGAAAGCCATCCCCGGCTTACCAAGGGCAATAGCTGCTACGGCAGCCAGCGGGGTATCTTTGTGTGCAGATAACTGATCGCCCAATGTTCCCTGTGTAACCCATTGAATAGAGATATACAGCAGCAATACAATAAACACGGCCAGGAAAATACCCAATGGCACGGTACGGGACGGGTTTTTTATTTCGCCGCCGTTGCTCAACGGCACTTCTAACCCCAGGAATGCAAAAAACAATAAAAGGGATGCTGCGCCTATATTGCTAACGGTGGGTTCGGAAACCCATTTCAGGTTTTCTGCTTCTACATACGGGATGGCTACTATGATCAAAAGTACCAGCGCAATGAGTTTTCCAATGCTTGCAAATACAACAAAGCCCACCCCGTTTTTCACACTGCTGATATTGAGCCATGCAAGTCCGCCAAACAGCAGCAACAGAAAAGTCATTCTGTACATATCTATACCCAGTGCCGGGAAAAAATGTTGAAGGGTATCTGCCAGGGCATTGGCAAGGGCTGCATCGGAGGCCATGCATCCGCCCAGCAGGTATATATTGCCCGCCAAAAAACCGGCCCAGGGGCCAAAAGCCGTTTCAATATAAGTATACACACCGCCGCTTTTGTTTGTGTTGCTGCCAGCTTCCGCAAAACAAAGCGCCAGTAAAAATATCAATGCCCCGCACACTATATAAGCCAGTATTGCTGCAGATCCCAGCCCTTCGGCAACAAGGGCGGGCAATACAAAAATACCGGTACCCACCACCATATTTACACCCGCCAATGCTAATGAGCGAACGCCGATTTCCCGTTTCAGATGCTCTGTTGTAGCGATGTCTGTCATTATTAAGGGTAAAAAATAAAGGGAGCTTTAGAAAGTGTTTGAATAGCCTGTTATTCAACAATAGCCGGAATCATATCTTTCTGCCTCATCTGTTTTAGCACAACGAGAAAAATAATTACAAATATTATCCCCGCTGTAGCTTCTGCAGTAAGCATATAGCCGCTACCAAATTTATCATGTGTCCACCCATTGAAAGTAGTCATATATACTACCGGTAAATTGCCCAGAGACGACATCAAAGAATATTTTGTAGCCGTATGCTTTTTGCCAATCACAAAAAAGATCAGGGCAGTATAGGCCGCATACATTAATCCGGTACAAAATCCATAAATGAGTACACCGGAAGCATAAGTTGCAGGATGGTAGGGCAATACCGCTATTAAAACAGTAACGAATGCGCAAACAGCGCCACTCCCTAAATAGGCATTCCAAACACCCCAGCGGTCTGCAATAAAACCTCCTGCTATACAACCCACTGCACTTACACCACCACATAATAAACCCGTAACAAGCACAACAGTATCTGCATCTGTTTTCCAGTCTTTTGCCACTGCCGACCATAAATTAGCCATAGCGCCCGTACCAATCGGCATAACGATAAGGATCATAACAAATAATGCCGCGGGCAGTTTTATCATGGCTAGAATATCTTTACCCATTCCCTTTATTTCATGCATTATGGTTTTGTCTTTCCGATAGGGAATATCTTTAATGTAAAGTATGGTCAGGGCAAATAATATGGATGCAACGCCCAAAACAATACCTGCCAAAGTGATATTATAATGTGCGGCAAGCCACAAACCGGCCCCGCCTCCCAAACCAGTTCCGGCAAGATTCCCTGCCTGGTACCAACCGGAAGCCGCTCCTTTTTTATTTTCCCTGACTCGTTTGGCCATGAAGCCATTAATGGGCAATAAGGTAATGGTAGCTGCTACCTGAGATACAAATACAATTATTGAAAGTAAGGCGGCGCCTTTTACGGTAAACGGAATAAAGCAAAGCAACAATAATGAAGCAATACACGCTAACAAACTTAGCCAATACCATTTGTGTAAACTGAGTGATAGATCTACAATAGGTCCCCAAACAAAACGCCATAAGTTAGCCGAAAGTCCTATGGCAACAATGCCTGCGGTGAGCGCCACCGGAAAGCCATTCTTTGTAAGCAGAAAAGGCAACGCTACCGTTACAAAACCCTGGCTGAGCCCCATGGGCATTATGAGAAAAAACATGTAAACCGGTTTTGTATAGTGTTGTTGCATTTCAGGGCCTGTTTAGCAGTGTTTCATTTGCTGCTCCATATTGCCGGGATCAGTTAAGATTATTTAGCCAGCAGGCTCTGACTGTAGTATACGATTTCGGAAATAATTTTGCCGTTTTCATCAAAGCCGTCGCTGATGTGCATGGGAAGAATGATGGCTTTTTTATCTGACTTGCGTACCAGGTGCAGCTTCCACCACGACAATACTTCACGGCCATTGTCCATTTCATATTCCAGGTAATCGGGGTACCCGATCATTTCAATAAACTTTATATCAAAATCATTGGAGAATTTTTGCCAGTCTGCTTTTGCTTCTGTCTTATTCAGGTATTTTCTATACTCGTCATTGATATCGTAAAACCTGGCATCATCGCTAAAGAAACTGAGGGCTTTATCAAAATCGCCTTTTTCGTAAGCATACATAGATTTGCGTACGGTATTGATATTTTCGTGATGGTTGTAGATCTTTCCATTGGTTCTGTTTGAAAAGCTAACGCCGATCTCATCCAATATGCTTCCGTTGCTGTAATTGATGATCGCTTTGATTTTGTTCTCTTTCGTGAGCTTATACAAACGATGCGCTGCGGCGTCTAATTTTACACCGGTAGCTTTATGCATGCCTTTGAGTAAATCCCAGGTTTGTACCCAAACCTCGTCATTTTTGTTATCCTTCTTGTATTCAACCGCATCAGGATAAGAGCCCGGGTAGGGTTCTATGGAAAAGTAATCGAACTCATTATGGTAACGGAGCGCATTGGCAACAAATGCTTTTTTTGTGGCTCCGCTATCACCATATGCATTGGATACACCATTAAAGGATCTGAAATCGTCTGTTAAAAAGCTGTTGATCCTGGCCTCATCACCGCTCACAGTGGCTTTTATAAACTCGTCCACGACATTTATAGCCGGATGTTCTATGTACACCGTTCCGTTGGCTTTTTTCTGTGCAAAAACGGCGATAGTGCCCGTAAAGGTGAGGGCGAAAAGGAATAATGCTTTTTTCATTGTACCTGGGTTTGAAGTTTATTGATATAAATACATGTTTTGGATAAACTGTGTTAGAGGTGCTGATATGGGTTAATCTAAATGCGGGCAGCTCCCGAGTGTGATGGTTTAAGTGTAAAATTGCTATGAGTGATCTGGGGTGAGCGGCAGGCGTTCCGTAAATATTGGTGCGGTAAAGTTCCGGCGTATTTGGGCGGGTGGTGAGTAAGTTTTCATCATTTCAGGGGATATGCTCAGCTTCCGGCAGGACAAATTGTGCAGCATCAGTAAAAATTCGTCTTTTTTACGGCGCGTGATCAAAAAAGTACCCTTTACCGTATGGTAAATATCTGCAGGGAAAGTTATCTTTATAGGGATGCCCATCCCGTTTCGTAAAACTTCATTCATTCTATTGCTTTTTGTTTCCTTTTACTGGAACCGCGTTCCGGCTCAAACAGGTTCCGGCTATGAAACCATTTCCACTGCCCAGGGCCTTTCGCAGGGGATGATCT
Source organism: uncultured Sphingobacteriales bacterium (assembly GCA_937871285.1). Taxonomy (GTDB): domain Bacteria; phylum Bacteroidota; class Bacteroidia; order Chitinophagales; family Chitinophagaceae; genus Agriterribacter. Next base: position 28,097 of record CALMQS010000088.1, read on the forward strand.
TCGATCTTTTACAGGATAAAGAAGGATTTATTTGGGTAGCTACAAAAAATGGTTTGAACCGGTATGACGGCTACAGTTTTAAAGTTTTTTCCAACGATCCTTACAATCCGCATAGTTTAAGCAGCAATACCATCCAGAAAATTTTTGAGGATTCAAAAGGACGGATCTGGGTGGGTACAGAAGATGCCGGAATCAATGTATACGATAAGAAAAGCGGTAGTTTTTACCGCATTCAGCACAAAGCTGCCGATGCCACCAGCCTTTCAGGAGATGCCATAAGATGTATAGCTGAACTGGCGAACGGCAAGATGTTGGTTTCTGCCTATGGCGCCGGTTTCAACATGATCGAATTGCCGGCCGATTTTTTTGAAAAACCATCAGCACCACTTATAACAAGATTCGAACTTCCCCACAACAACGATAATGTATATGCTATGGGAAAAGATCCCGGCGGTAACATGTGGATCGGCGGTTTCGACGGATCGGTGTACCGCTTCGACACTGCTAAAAACAATCTCATTGCATTGAACAAAGGCCACCTGCTCAATGATGGCTTTGTTACGGGAGGTGGAGACGTGCTGCTGAGCGGTAATTATTTTTTATGGGATGGCAGGGCAACCTACCCGATTTTTGATACGGCAAAAATACCTGCCGGCAATATTTTATTAAAGCCACGGGCTTTTTTGTGGAGGAACTATTACAGGGAGTTGTCCAGTTATGATGTAACCAGCAGGGCAACCGGAAAGCCCCTGACAGGAGACTTGCAACTTCCCGGAAATGTAATGGCAATGTTTCCTTTTATCACGGATCGTTCGGGCATGGTATGGTCGGGCTCGGTGGGCTATGGCCTGCGCAAATACAGTACCGACGGCAGTACATTCAATGAGCACCTGTTGCCGGCATTCAGCGTAAGAGGGATCATACCCGACAGGGCAAATAACATATATGTTGTGGATTACGGGTATGCCTGGAGAAAGATAAACGGGCAATCAATAGAAAAGGATCCGTTCAAAAAATTCCCCCAGCTTGCCCTGATTGACAATTTTATGATCAGTAAAACCGGCAGGTTTTGGTTTAAATCGGAAACAGAGGGCTATAAAAACTACTACGATTACAACCCCGTTTCCGGTAAATTAACACAGTATCCTTTGGTTTTGAGTGAAGCCAGTGGTGATAAGCAACCGCTGATAGAAGACAGCAAAGGATACATCTGGTTCCCTGTGCGGGGCGGGAAGTTCAGGAGAATACATGAGGAGAGTGGCAGGATAGACAGTTTCAGCATTAATGTAAACAATACCAGGCCGCTCAATACCAACTCTGTTTGTACGGCATTGTACCAAGACGGGCAGGGCGTATACTGGGTGGGTACGCAGGAAGGTTTTGCAAAGCTCGTTTTCGACAGCCGGCATACGGTACCCGATGTAAAATGGTTTTACAATAAGGCTGAAACACGCAATTCGCTAAGTTATAATCATGTATCCTGTTTTATGGATGATCCGGCAGCGCCGGATAAATATTTATGGATATGCACCAAGGGGGGCGGATTGAACCGGATGAACAAGACAACAGGTGATTTTTTTCATCTTACTTCAAAACAGGGTTTGCCCGATGACGTGGTGTATGGCATTTTGCCCGATGATGCTAAAAACATCTGGGGCAGCACCAATAATGGCCTGTTCTGTTTGCTGGCCAATCCAACGCACGACAGCACCGGCTGGACTTTCAGGAATTTTACCAAAGCCTACGGACTACAGGGCAATGAATTCAATACGGCGGCTTTTGCAAAGCTGCCCAATGGTAAAATGGCATTTGGCGGTGTGAATGGTTTAAATATTTTTGATCCGGAACAAATACTTTCCGGCGTGTTTTCACCCAATGTGTATATCACCAATTTACTGGTGAACAATACCGTTGTTTTACCGGGTGATAAAACGGACGTGCTGCAGCAAAATATTGAACAAACGAAAGCCATTACCCTTAATTACCAGCAGGATATTTTAACGCTTGAATTTTCTTCCTTAGACTTTACGGCCCCGGAGCAAAACAAATACCGCTATCAGTTGGCGGGTATTGATAAAGGCTGGGTAGAAAGCGGCAATCGCAGGGGTGCTACCTACCTGCACCTGCCTGCAGGAAAATATACCTTCAAAGTACAGGGCAGCAACAGCCAGGGCATCTGGAGCAACCATATGCATGAGCTGGAGATCATAATACTGCCGCCCTGGTGGCTCAGTTGGTGGGCATATATTATATACGGTGTACTGATCGCATTGGCCATAAGAGCATATCTTAAGTTTAATGTAAATAAGGCCAGGCTTGAATCACAATTGAACTATGAACAGTTGGAAGCCAAAAGAGTAAAAGAACTGGATACCATTAAAACACAATTATATACCAATATTACGCATGAATTTCGTACACCCCTTACGGTTATACTAGGTATGGCGCAGCAGGTAATTGATCAGCCGGGCGAACAGTTTGACAGCCGTATGGATATGATCGTGCGCAACGGACGCAGTTTGCTGAACCTGGTAAACGAGATGCTGGATCTTTCCAAGCTCGAATCCGGCAATATGCAACTGCAGTTAACGCGGGGCGATGTGATACCCTTTCTCCGTTATGTTGTTGAATCTTTTCACTCCCTGGCAAACAGTCAGCAAAAGCAACTGCATTTTCTCACTGATGTAGATACCCTGTACATGGAATACGACCGGGAAAAGATCAGGCAGATCATTTCCAACCTGCTATCCAACGCCATCAAGTTCACGCCCGAAAAGGGAAATATCTACATCACCGTAATCGAAAATGTGTCGCCCGATGAGGGTGATCGCGCTACATTGATCATTAAAGTAAAAGATACCGGTATAGGCATACCCGAAGACCAGTTGCAGCATGTTTTCGATCGCTTTTATCAGTTAGACAACAGTCACACCCGCAAAACAGAAGGCACCGGCATTGGTCTTGCATTAACCAAAGAGCTGGTGAAATTAATGAAAGGTGAGATCGGGGTTAAAAGCCCGCCTGCCGGTATAACACGTGGCAGCGAGTTTACGGTATCGCTGCCTTTAAAAAAGGTAGCCGCCATTGATGAAAACACAGAAGATCGTTTGAAAAAGGCTTCCATTACTCCGCCACCCCCGGCCACTATCAGCACACAGCGGGTAAACAATGGCCAACAAACTACCACTGCGCCTTTAATATTGCTGGTAGAAGACAACGCCGATGTAGTGGCGTATACGGCATCCTGCCTGCCCGGTTACCGGCTGGCTGTTGGTAAAGACGGAAGGGAAGGATTTGAAATAGCCACGGATATGATCCCCGACCTGATCATTACCGATGTGATGATGCCATTTGTGGATGGCTTTGAACTGGTGGCCCAATTGCGCGACAATGAATATACCAGTCATATTCCCATTATTATGCTTACTGCCAAAGCAGATATGCGCAGTAAGATAGAAGGCTTGCAAAAAGGCGCTGATGTGTACCTGGAAAAACCCTTCAATAAAGAAGAGCTGCTGGTAAGGATAGAGAAGCTAATGGAGATGCGCAAAAAATTACAGCAGTATTATCTTAAAAAAGCCGGCATCATCACCAACGGTTCGCAACCCGTGCCGTCGGATATTGTTCCGGAAAAGATAAAGGAAAAACCTGAAGATGCTTTTATCATAAAGCTGAGGGAAGTAGTGGAACAGCATTTGAGCGATACAGATTTTACCGTGGAGCAATTGTGCAGGCTGGTGTTCATGAGTCATTCGCAACTGCATCGTAAATTAGACGCGCTTACGGGTTATTCTCCCAACAAATTTATACGGATGCTGCGGCTTAAAAAAGCCAAGGAACTGTTGCAGCACCCCGCCAGCAGCATTGCCTCGGTTGCACTGGATTGCGGCTACAACGACCCGGGTTATTTTGCCAGAGTATTTAAACAGGAGTTCGGCTCCACGCCACAGGAATGGAGAATGGCAAATTGCTAAATCAAACATGTAACGGAGGCGTCTTCAGCGAAGTAAACCACCCGTTGCAGGGTGGCTTTCTTCAACGCCTCTGGTCTTATTGCCCATAAATTTTTCGTCTATGCTGCTGAAACTGCATTGCTTTTTCATAGATTTGACACTTAAGTCCAAAATAAAATGCCAAACACCTGGAGTCGTGAATTTGGGGCTTTAATCAATACCCAGCGCCAACAAAACAAAATGCCCTTGCGGAAAGTTGCTGCTATATTAGATATTGATACCTCTACACTTAGTAAAATCGAAAAAGGTGAACGACCTGCAAATGCGAAGATGATACCGGTTATTGCAGAATTGTTTGGGCTTGATTTTAAAGAACTACAGATTCGATACTTAAGTCAAAAAATGAATGACGAGTTTGCTAACGAAGCTTATTTTGAAGAGGCTTTGGGTAAACTTATAAAAGACAAGGAATTATTGTGGAAATAAATTCTGATATTAATATTTTAGGAGGGCTCCCAGATTTTGATTTGATACTGCACTATTTAAATAGGGAGTCGTCAAAATTTGAATATAAACCTCACTATACGTATACTTCTATCAAGACGGATAAATCCGTTAAACGGTTTGAGAACGCGATAGTTAGGACATTTTTAAAACATTCAGACAAGAACGCAGAATTATTAATAAAATCCATTTTGTCGATAGAGGGATTATCTTCTAACGGGTTAGTCATGCTCTTTTGGAACGCTTCTGCTAATAATGAGTTATTGCGTTATTTAAACGAACACGTATATTTTCCGGCTTTTTATTCGGGCAAGTTGACTTTAAAAAAAGAGGATGTAATTGCCTGTATTAAAGAACTTAGAGAAACGGAATTGCAAATAAAGGGCTGGACAATAGATACTATAGAAACCGTCGGGCGCAAGTATCTGACCTTCCTCAAGAAACTTACTTTAATGGAAGGGTCTTTAAAAAAAGTAATTGTTCATCCTTATTTGAACGACAAGGCATTTGTTCTTTTTATTTATTGGCTTAAAGCAATAGAGGCAACCCCAAATATTTTAGAAAGCAGCTGGTTGAAATACTCTTTCTGCGAAAGAAATGTATTTCTTGAACGGTCGATGCAAAAGAAATTTTCAAAATATTTTCAGTTGCTTTATACGGGTGATAAGCTGAAAATTGAAACAACAGTTCCATACGAAATAATATACGATGCCATTAAATAACCCAGCACATATTATTCATGAAGTCAAACGCCTTGTTGAATCAGACAGACGTTCGGAAATCAGGCTAAGTGCCAACGGGGGAAATTCTGTTCTCATCGTTTGCGACCCGATAAAAGAACTCGAATACATCACCCATTTAGAAAAATTGCTGCCAGAAGATAATTACTCAATCATCGATCTGAATAAGTGTTTGATGAATTTTATATCAGCTCACAAAGCGGAGTTGATTGAATTGTATAATTTGTTACAATCTGCAACCCATGAAATATTTAAAGCACCGGCCGGCGAGGAATCAAAAGACTTATTTAAAGAAATCATAGAGCAAATAACCAGGGTATTGTCAGATGGCAAAGTGCCAGTGTTAATTAACACCGGCGCCCTGTATGGAACAGGTATTCACAACATCCACATTATGGAAAACGATGTTGTTATGAAAGCGACATTGCCCGTGATTATATTATATCCGGCAACCATTGAACCTGACCGGATCATGTTTCTTGGCAAATATCCTGCATCAAAATACCGTTGCATGATTGTTCAATAAAAAGAAAAAACTAACATGCTTATAAAAGATATTTTAACTATAGACCTTAGCGAGGATATTAAGAATGTAATTGACCTGGAAGATATTTCAGAAGCTGCTATTCAATCTGAAATTGAAAGTTATATTATAACAGATGGCCTTGCAAAAGAGTATTCGGACTTCGTTTCCATTTTTACATCAAACATTATCGAAACCGGTGTGTGGCTTTCTGGTTTCTATGGTTCAGGCAAATCATATTTCGGAAAGCTACTGGGCTACATGATGAGCAATAGACTAATCAACGGTACGCCGGCCAGAGACAGAATCCTCCAAAGATTTACGGGAATAGACGATGAAGCACTGGTTAAAAACTCAATAGCCAAACTGAATAGCATTAATGCTCGTGTGGTTTTTATGGATATTGCCAAGCAAGATACATCCAAAGGATTCGCCTATTCTTTGTTTAGAAACTTTCTAAAATCGCTCGAAGTACCAGAAAATGAACATGGATTTTTATTATTCTCATTGATGTGCGATGCGGCCTACAGAGATATAAATGATTTTGTACAAGACAAACTGGGTAAGTCGTGGAACCAAATAAAAAGCAACCGTACACTTTATATCGGAAAAATTAAAGAGATATACATTGCTTTGGGTAATGCAGAACCTGATTATCAAAATATTCTTACCACCATCCGGAGAGAAATCGATGAGTTTAGTGCATCTAAATTAAAGGATGAACTAAATAACTATTTTAAGGCAGTAAACGATGAGAAAGTTGTTTTTCTTTTTGATGAAGCAAGTGAAGCAATTAATCAGAAAAAATTTACGCTACTTGATCTGGAGGGCTTGAGTGAATCACTCTCATCGTTGGGAGGAAAGGTTTGGACCATAGCTATCGCTCAGGAAAAATTGGATGATGTAATCAATAACTCAAATGTTAGCAAGGCTCAACTGACCAAGGTGACCGACCGCTTCAAAACCAAGATTCATCTTGAAGCTACAGAGGTGGATGTAATTATCCGTAGTCGTTTGCTGAAGAAGAAGAATGATGCGGTTAAGAAGTTGAAAGACCACTATCAAAGTCATTCAGGAAAAATAGCTGATCATAGTGGTTTGACCGGTGCTGGGAAAACTGAAAACGTAGATTCCTTTGTAACCTATTACCCATTCTATCAAAATCAATTTGGGTTGCTCCAAAACTTTCTTTTTGGCCGCCAGGGGTATGCTTCCACTAAAGTGGCTGCAAGAGGTATGATTATTACTACTTATGATATTCTCAAATATGAAATCCAAAACGAAAAATTATACAATGTTGCAACGGGCTGGCAGATAGCAAAAGAGGCACAGCCACAGCCTCCGGTTCGTTTGGTAAACAGGTATGCAAATGCGGATACTATCCTGAGAAATGAACATATTGACTTGCCAGGCCGTCATTTACTGGAAACTATTCATTTCTTAACGGAAGCGGAAATTGCTCCTACATCATTGAGCAATATTGTAAAGTCGTATATCAAGTTGCCGGAAGATTACCATGCCAGCCAAACCCTAATTACCGAGGCACTTAATGCTTTAGTAGAGCACAAAATCCTTTTATTATCTAATGGTACTTATCGTATTACTTCTGATATTGAACAGAGGCTGTTGGATGAAATGAATCAGTATCCGGTTCAGACTTTTAAGAAAAAGCAGCAAATCATTACAGCATTTAAAAATTCAGCAAGCATTAAGGCCCTGGCTAAAATCAATGATAACAATACACCTTATGACTTCTACATCACGTCTGACAATGATGACGAGCTGACAAATCCGGCTCTCAAACAACTCAAGCTGAAAGTGAAAAGCCTTTACAGTTTTGGCGATGATCGGAACGCAGATATCGAGCAGATTAAAACACAGTTTCAAAACGATAAAGACGTAATCTGGCTTACACCGGATAACAGCCAATTCAAAGAGATTGATAAGTTATTGGATGAAATAGAACGTATCAAGTACCTCGAAGAAAAATATACCAACCCTAATTCAGATGAAGGCCCAATTGTACGGGCATTTCAAGCTGAACGTTCTGCTAAAGAAAACAGGTTGAAAGAATTGGTAGAACAATCACTGCTACATGGTGACATTATATACCTGTACAACACTGCGCAGTTAGATAGGAATAATTGGCAAGCTACGCTGAATGGCCTACAGCGCCAGGTAATTCATAATGTTTACAGTCAAAGGCTTTCTACACAACTTTCGGATGCAATTGCAGACAGAATCATTAAAGAAGGTAACAATCAAAGGCTACATACATATTTTACGAGCCAGGGTGCTGATTTTCAGTTTTATGATGTTCATGGAAATTTTATTGGAGAATCATTAAAACCCGCTGAGCACATCTTATATAAGATTAGGAATACGTTTGTGGATGGCCACACACTCGAAAAAGATTTAGAGCAACCGCCTACAGGCTTTGGCTTTGGTACCGTCATTGCCACCGTTGCCGCTTTAATGAGAGGCGGCAAAATAATGGCTAAGTACAATGGGTTGGAGAAATTTTCCTGGAAGGACGATGGTGTATCTAATATTTTTAGTGCAGCCCGTGAGTTCCGTAAGGCATCATTCAAGGCTATAGCCAAATCTTTAAATACTACCCAAAAGAATAGTATCGTAACTGGTTTGCAGGAGTTGGATTGCGAAACCCATATTGGCAAAAAGATAGATTGGAACACGAATGATTTTGACCTGGTCAATGCGGTTCGTGAATTAGCCAAACGTTTCTGCGACAAGGTGGACGACATGAAGCGCCAGAATAAAGATTTTGAAACTTTGTTCGGCAATTTGGAATTATGCAAAGACAGATTAGGCTCCTTTACTGGGGCAGTGAGTGAAGCGAATTATATCGATAAAGCTGAAAACTACCTCTCTCAAACAGTTGTCTATGCCGATGCGATTAATGAGATTGATAAAGCGGAGAAATTTATCCGAAATAACCTTGAAAAGCTCAGGCTATGGAAAACGTTTGCTGATGGTGTTACAGATGAATTAAACAAAGCGGCAAAGTCCGATGTAAACATATCACAACTGGTAGCTACATTCAACAGCCTTTACAAGGGGGAAGTCGTAAAGAACTTTAGGTCGTTACAAGAGACGGTTCAAAAAATAAAGGATGCTTATTTTCAACTTATGCAGTCGGCCGCCTCGGATATGTCGGCCAAGTATACACAATTGAAAAAAGATGCTGAGTCCTTAATTAAAGAAATTAGCAGTCTGCCAATAGATTTGAATAATGATGCAAACAGTAAAGCAAACAACATTCTGCAATATGCCACATACCGGACTTCCACCGTTGTAGATATCGATTATGATGTAAAAGATAAGCAAACGAGGTTCACGTATTCGGAAATGTTGTCCTTCATTCAATTGTTCAACACTTATAAAACAGAGTTAGAAATAATTAAGCCGGGTTTAATGCGAACGCCTCTGCCTACGCCGAAGCCTGGTACGCCGGTAACCCCGGGTATTAAAACCTATTCAGCTACCATACCCGGTAAGAAACTTAAGGTGACCGAATACAAAGTATGGTTACAGCAGGAGTTACAAAAGCTGGCGGGGGCATCCGATAATGATGAAATAGAAATTAATTAATAGAACGGAAATGAAATTAGCCGACCACGTTGAACACATACGAAAACTGATCGATACTGCCTTTCGCAATCGCCTGGGCAGGATGGGTATTATGGAAACAAGTGTGCTGATTCGTAGTTCAGTGCCGAATGAATACCTGGGCGATAGAATCAGGATTGATTCCCTAACAGAGATTTGGACTGCTGAAACAGGTAGTGCGGAAAATGCATATGAGAAACTTGTGGAAGAGTTAACATTCACTTTATTCAATCGCCTGGCTGCTTTAAAGGTGATGGAAGCCCATACCTTGCATCCCGAGATTGTTACCCGGAGGAGCCAGCATGGTGATCGCTCTTTTGCTCACAAACATTGGCTGGAGCAAAACCCTAACGGGCGAAATAAGGAAATGGAAGGACTGGTTCGTTTTATGGAAGATCAATTGGCTGCATTGGCAGGCGATATTCCTTTATTCAGCCCACAGCACCCTTATCATTTATTACCAACTGCCATTGAATTGAGTGGCATTATGAATGCCTTTAACCAGGTGGAAACAGATGCACAGGTCGAAGAAAATATTTGGCAAAGCGATGATGTGCTGGGGTGGCTCTACGAAAGCTACAACAATTACAAAAAAGCAGCTCACAAAGAAAGTGGCGATAAAACAGAGTTCAACAAAGTAAGCATACAAAGCCAGGTATATACTCCCCGATGGGTGGTGAAATTTTTGGTAGATAATAGTTTAGGGAAGCTATACCTCGAGATGTATCCGGATAGCGATATAAAAAATCGCTATAAAATTGCCAATGCACCCAAAACAAGAACAAGAGAACCGAAGTCATTAACAGAAATCAGAATGATTGATCCTGCCACAGGTAGCGGAAACTTTCTGTTGTATGGCTTCGATCTGTTTTACGATTTGTATACCGACCAGATTGACAACTATGGTGCAGATTATGACGACCGCAAAATTGCGGAATTAATCATTGCTCACAACCTGCACGGGGTTGACCTGGACGATAGGGTTATCCAGTTGGCTCAATTGGGTTTGTACATTAAAGCGAAACGCAAAAAACGTTCTGCAAAAATTGAACACTTCAACATTGTAAGCTCCGATTTTTATTTACCGGAATACGTTACCGTAAAACATTTGTTTGAAAGTGAAGAACCGCTAAGCCCTGAACTGGAAAAAATTGTAACCGACCTCTGGGCAGATCTGCAGCAAGCCTACAAGTTTGGTGCATTGATACGCCTGGAAGAAAAATTCAGTTTGCGGTTGCATGGTTTGGTGCAGCAGTTTGAAAGAACGCAGATGCAATTATTCTCGGCTCAAACATTAGCCAGTTATGAAAACTTCAGAGATAATTTTTTTACCAACCTCCAAAAAGCAGTAGCCCAAAACACGGCTAAACAAGGGCAAACCTTCCTGAATACAAAAACCCGGGATGCCATTACCTTTTTGCAATTACTTACACAGAAATACGATGTGGCAGTTGCCAACCCACCTTATACAGATAGTGCAGACTTTGGCACGGAACTGAAAAAGTTTGTGGATGCCAATTACAAGCAACCCTATAAATTCAACTCCAACCTGTATGCTGCGTTTATTAAGCGTTGTTGCGAACTGACAGACGAAACAGGTTATGTAGCGTTGATACATCCGCACACGTTCATGTTTATTAAAACATTTGAAGATGTAAGGAAATATCTCATTGAACATACACATATTGACTTGCTGGTGGATTACGGTCTTGACCGGGTAAATCTATTTGGTCCAGGCATTCTTTTAGATGCCACATGGTATGTATTGAGTAAAAATAAAAAGGATGAGACTGGCATCTACTTTAACATCACGGCCAATCAACAGGAGAAAACCAAGCAAGGCTCATTAGAACAAGCTTATGATGATGTAATTCATAAACGCACCAACAATAGGGTGTACACCCTCCCCCAAGAAAAATTAAAAATTATTGAAGGCTGGCCTTTTATTTACTGGATAAGTGATGGATTTCGGGAGAAGTTTAAAGAGAAGACGGTAAACGTAATCGCAAGTGTTACAGAAGGTTTTAAATCAAATAACAATGAAAAAATACTAAGACACATCTGGGAAGTTTGTAAGGAAATATCTGCAATTGAAAATTATGTATTCTATACCAAGGGGGGTAAGTATAACAAGTGGTACGGCAATATTTGGTTAGCAATAACATGGTTAGATAATGGAGACAACCAATTGGCAAATGGTGCAAGTTTGACCAGCAAGGATTTATATTTTAAGGAAGGAATTACATACACTAAATCTGGATCTAAAGGGCCCTCTTTTAGATACTTGCCATCAAAATTAATTTTTGATAGTGGAAGCCCTTCTATCTTTCTTTCTGATATTCATTACAATCTAAATTACTTATTGGCTTTCTTAAATTCATTCCTTGGGCAGTACGTATTGAATTGCTTAAATCCTACTGTAAATATTCAGGTAAGTGATATAAAAAGATTACCGATTGTAAAGCCACCCCGGCTTATAGAGGAGAATATTTCTGCATTGGCGGGCGAAAACGTTTTTATCAAAAAAGGGCTTAACTCTTTTCGGGTAATTGAAACCGATTTTACAAATACTCCAATATTGGCTTATTCAGATTCTTCGCTTAAAGACCGCTTAATAAGATACTTCAATTTTGAGAATGCTCAAATAACTCAGGTGTTGTTGAATGAAGCAGTCATCAATCAGCTTATTTTCAAAGTATATGATTTAAGCGAAGAAGATAGGCTTCAAGTGGAAACAAAAATGGGCAAACCAGTTGGTAAATTACCTGTTTTAAATGTTGCCCGAAAAGCCTATCAATTGGAACATGCCCTGGAACAGGAAATTGTAAAAAAGCATATAGCCAACCTTGAAGCAATTGAATTTGATGCGCAACAAGTTGAGGCAATAAAATCTGAATTGAGGTCCTTGTATCAAAGCAACAATGACCTTGAAGAATTTTGCATTCGTCATCAGGTAAATCCCATCAATGTCTGGTATTGGTTTAAAGTAAGCAAGGTATTGCCACAAGCCCGTGTTGCTGAAATAGCTTTAGAGTTTTTGGCAGATGCTTTCCGTACCATCCTCATAGCAGATGAAGATGGTATAGTGCCTTTGGTTGGTTTGCCTGGCGAACCACGGTTAATGGATCGCTTTGAGGAGTATTGTTTTAGTAAAGGTTTTACTTCTGCCCAAATCATGCAATTAGACGCCTTGATAGGCCGCCCTGTCAATGAGTATGTAGAACATTATTTCTTCAAGAATTTCAGTGATCACCTCAACCTGTTTATGTACCTGCCCAAAACGCCGTTCATCTGGCATCTCAGCAGTGGGGAATATCAGGGCTTTGAAACATACATCATTATTTACAAATGGAACAGGGATAGTTTATACAAATTAAAAAGTAACTATCTCAGCAAACGAACTGAAAGCCTGCAGTATCGCTTACAGCAAATTGCAGATAGCACCACCGGCCAGGCACAAACAGAAAAAGAAACCATTCGCCTGCAGTTGCAGGAAATAGATGCCTTCGCCCAAAAAATTGATCAACTAATAGCAGAAGGCTACGATCCTAAGCTGGATGATGGTGTGGGTAAAAACATTGCACCATTACAAGCAAAGGGAATGTTGAAAGCAGAAGTATTGAAAACAACCGGTGGGCAAAAGTCTCAGTTAAATAAATACTTAAATGCTGATTGGTAAATATAATTACGAATTAGGAGTTTGGAAATGATTTTTGAGCGAGGAGAATGGTCACAAATTTCGACAAGATATGTAACAAATGAAGAATGGTTTTGTAACAAATGTTTTCTTTTTTTGTTACAAAAGGAATACAGTCTGTAACAAATATTTGCTAAATTTGTTACAAAAATAGAAATGGCAAGTATAGAAGACAAAATATTAAAGCAAATAGAGGCCCTTCCTAAGGGGGAGCTATTGCTTCCTGCCGATTTCAGTGAACTTGGATCATCAGAGGCGGTGAGGCTATCACTGTTTAGGTTAGAAAAAGAAGGCGTGATAAGCAGAGTAGCCCAGGGAATATATGTTCGCCCCAAAGAGAGCAGTTTAATAGGGAAGCTTGTACCCACAGCCGAAGAAGTGGCGGAAGCTATTGCCAAGCGGGATAGAATAAGAACTGTTCCTACAGGAAGCTATGCTTTAAACGCTTTGGGGTTGAGTACACAAGTGCCCATGAATATTGTGTTGCTTACAGATGGTTCACCCCGTGAAATAAAAGTGGGCAAACGAAAAATAAAGTTTAAAAAAACCACCCCTAAAAACCTCCTGGCAAAAGGTAAAATAAGCCGGTTGGTGATACAGGCATTAAAAGAAATCGGCAACGGTAAAGTAAGCGAAGAAGAGGAAAAAAAGATTATTGACTTATTGAAAAAGGAAGATGAAAAGGACTTTAAACACGACATAGCCTTAGCACCGGTATGGATTCAAAAAATTATGAAAAAAGCATTGAACGATGGCAAAAATTGATTTTTACAGCATAGAGAAAACAGAGAAAGAAGCCATTTTTAATGCTATAGCAAACGCAAAGGGAATGACGCCCTTTGCTGTAGAAAAAGACTGGTGGGTAAGCCGCACCCTGGATATTATTTTTCAAATGGACATAGCCAAACATTTGGTGTTTAAAGGGGGTACATCACTAAGTAAGGCGTGGAAGCTGATAAACCGCTTTTCAGAAGATATTGATTTGGCTATTGATAAAGAGTTTTTTGAAGGCTATAAAGGGGATATTACAAGAACACAAGTATCGAAGCTAAGAAAGGAAGCAGGAGTATATACTACAGGAACTTTCTTTGCAGAATTGCAGGAAGCGTTCAAGGCAAAAGGCTTTAATCACCTTGATTTTAAAGTGATTGATACCGGAGAAAGTGACCAGGATCCCAGGATCATTGAAATACATTACCAAAATATTATACCCAAACCCACTGAATATGTTTTACCAAGGGTACAAATAGAAATCAGTTGCAGATCGTTACGGGAACCGTTTACTGTTCAAAATTTTGGTTCGTTGGTAGATGAAAGTTATTCCGATAGTGACTTTGCCGACCCCTTATTTGAAGTGCCTACCGTAAATCCGGAACGAACCTTTTTAGAGAAGTTGTTCTTATTACACGAAGAGTTTCATCGTCCGGAAGAAAAAATGCGGGTGGATAGATTAAGCCGCCATCTGTATGATATATACCATCTCACTAAAGCAGGTATTGCAGAAAAAGCAATAAGCGATAAAGAGTTGTATGAAACCATTGTAGCACATCGATACAAGTTTTCAAGAATAGGTGATGTGGATTACAACAGGCATAATCCTAAAACACTTAATCCAATTCCAGTTGAAGAAAAAATGGCTGAATGGAAAGCTGATTATACCAAAATGAAGGAGGATATGATCTATGAAGAGAATAAGCCTTCTTTTGAAGACCTGATTAATAATTTGAATGCTGTAAGAACCCTGCTTCAGGAATTGGATTGGCAATTTGAACTTGAGTTTCCTATTCCTAATTCCTAATTGAAAAATCCTAATTGACTATGACAGAACAATGGCTCATACAAGATATTAAGAAGTTATTGCAACATCGAAACCGTGTTGTACTGCTGGACCCAACAGGCCAGTGTAGTTTTGCTTTGCCTATTCTGCAACAAAACCATATTAATACAATTCAAACAGATAACAACATTACTGAGCAATGGCAGCAAGAGAAAGAAGAACTGATGTTACGTCATGAAGCAGAAACAACCTTTAAAGAAAAGCCTCTTGTATTTTATGTCACCCGTCCGCAAGATAAACTCAGTTTTCTTTTCGATTATTGCTTTACACATGGCTGCCTCGATCTGAGCCATCCTCAGGATTGGTTAAAGAAAAAAATATTTACCCATACCGGTTTGCAGGTGCAGTTAGATAATCCCATGCTGCTTACCGCAGCAAAATTGGGCATTGGCAAAGACATTGCCTGGTGGAAAAAAATAGTGCAGGATTTAGAAGAAGTAATCAACCTGGATGATGAGTTGTTGCCATTTGTACACAACCCTGATGCTTATTTAAATACCAGGGACGCTGACATCAAAAGATTGTTTGAAGAAAAACTGCATGAGTTATTAAGTCAGCAATATATAAGCAAGCCACCAAAAACATTGGCAGATGAAGTGGTAAAAAGAATGTTGGATGGTTTGGTAAATAATGAAATTTCTGAAACGCTGTTGGCTTTGTACTATAAATGGGCCGACAGTGCCACTTACCGTCCTTCGTTAGAAACATATATCCGCAACTATAAATTGAACGGAACTGCAAACCCCTGGAATGTCCATCCCGATCATTGTTTTGAAAAACTGGATTTGCTTGCATTAAAGCAAATTGCGGAGAACATCCGGGATAAGTCATTTGTAAGCGATAAACTGCAAAAACTAGAGAAACGAATATTTTCATCCAGGTCTCAACTTTTTGTGCCCGCCTGGTGGCACGATGTCGTGGTCTTGTTCCATGCAGATACAAATCCTCTATCAGTCTGCAACAGCCTGAATGCTTTTATAGAGTATTACACCGGCACGTTCTCAAAGGTGGATAGAGCCATCCGGAATTTATATGAAGTATTTTTAAATGACGGATTTATTATTCGTCCTTTGCAGGAATACTATGAAGGCTTGAATCATTTGTTACTTCAAACCTGGTTTGGCTTTTATTCCGAATACAAATCGGATCAGCAAAGTTATTTGCCAAAACTGTTTTCCACTGCAAAGCCTAAAACAGCAGTTATTGTTGGCGATGGTGTGCGCTATGAGATTGCTGATTTTGTAGCCAACGAATTGCAAAAGCACTCCAAGGTGGAAAAGCAAATCATGATGGCCGATATGCCATCTGAAACTGAACACAACATGAGTGCTTTATATGTAGGGAACAAAAAAGTTGTTTCGTTGCATAAAGACCGTGAAGCAAGTCTGACGAGAACAACGGGTAAAGCTATTGTTTATATGCCTTTGGAACAATTGAACTATGGGATAGAAGCAGATTATCTCGTATTAACTTACAAAGATATTGACAGCGCCGGAGAAAAATTACAACAAGCTGCTATTAAGTTATTCTCGGAGTTTGAAGCAGTGTTGGTAGATAAAATTGCCATGCTGTTAAATATTGGCTATCAGGAAGTATACCTAGTAACCGATCATGGTTTTGTACTTACAGGTTTATTGGATGAGGCAGATAAGATAGAACCGAATGCAACAGGTAAGAAAGAAGTACATGAACGCTTTATTCGAACAGTAGATAAACAAGCCAACAGCGAATGGTTGGCTTTTGAGGAAGCTTATGCAGAATACAAGTATGTGTACGCTGCAAAGAATCATCGTCCATTCAAATCAAAAGGTGTTTATGGGTTTTCACATGGAGGCTTTACACCACAGGAGATCATTATCCCAAAATTCAAGTTTTCCAAAATAAAATCTCAGACATCACAATTGGACGTTTTCATTTCCAACAAACAGGAACTGACCGATACGCCAAGTGAATTGTTTGTAATCAGGTTAGATGCACCAAAGGCGCCAAAAGACTTGTTTAGCGGTATAAGAAAAGTGCAGATAAAGCTATATGCAGGCAATAAGGAATACCAGGGCAGTGATATTTTTTCAATTGAGTCAAACTCAATCGTGGATAAGGAGTTTTCATTTAGTGGGAATACCCAGGTACAGGCAGTATTGCTGGATGCAATAACACAGGAACAATTGGATACAGCGATCATAAAAAAATCTAACCTCCGGGATCTGGGAGGCTTATAATAAAACGAACCAACATGATAGTGTTAGACGACTTAGATAAAAAAGCTTTAGACCACTTCAGGGGTTTTGTTGTAAAGAAAGACCTGGTGGGCATCATCAAAGGTGGAGCGAACGTTCCGGCATTTGTACTCGAATATTTATTAGCCAATACTTGTAGTACCGAAAACGAAGAGAAGCTGAAAGAAGGAATGGAGAACGTAAAGAAAATCCTTCGTGACCACTATATAAATCCTGAGGAAAGTACGCTTATACAATCAAAGCTCCGTGAACGAGGGAGGTATAAAATCATTGATAAAATATCTGTTGATCTCGATCCGCAGAGAGATCGCTATTGGGCAAACATTGCCAATAGCAATATTAGAAAAGCAAACATTGGTGATGATTTGGTCAATACACATGAAAAGTTATTGTTGGGCGGCATCTGGGCTATCATTGAAATGGAGTACGATCCAATGATAACTATTGGCTCAACTGTTTTTCCTTTTGTTGTTCGTGATATTAAGCCTATCCAGTTATCAAGTTTCGACAACTCAAAAATATCCGATAAAAGAAAAGAATTTAGTAAAGACGAATGGAAAATCTTACTGCTTCGAAGTGCAGGTTACGAACCATATAGTGAAGGCCTTGATGATAGAAAGCTGAATCTTTTACTTTGTCGTTTAATCCCGTTAGTTGAGGCTAATTTCAACATGGTTGAATTAGGCCCTCGTTCATCAGGCAAGTCGTACATATACAAAGAGATTACGCCCTATGCAATATTGATTTCAGGAGGGCAAGGTTCGGTGGCTCAGCTATTTGTGAACAATACCACGGGCAGGGTTGGTTCGGTAGGTTTATGGGATGCAATATGTTTTGATGAAAGTACAGATAAGCTATTTAAAGACAGGGATGCCATTCCATTGATGAAAGACTACATGGAATCAGGGTCGTTTTCAAGAGCCAAGGGAGGTGAGATTTCTGGTTCAGCTTCCATTATCTTAAATGGCAATATCAATCAGCCAGTTGAAACCGTTTTACAGACTTCACACCTGTTCAGTCCACTTTCGGATGAAGTAAGTTACGACACCGCCTTTTTGGATCGTATTAACCTCTTCTTGCCAGGTTGGGAAATAACAAAATTCAGCCCCAAGAACTTTACGAATCATTTTGGCTTTAGTACTGACTTCTTTTCCGAAATATTGAAGTCGCAACGTAAGACAACTCACTACAATGCCATTGATAAATACTTCACTTTAGGAGCACATTTAAAACAAAGGGATTCTAAATCAGTTCGCAGAATTGTCTCCGGGTTCATTAAGCTCCTTCATCCGGATAATAATTTTACTAAGGAGGATATCAAAGAATACCTCGTTATCGCCATGGAAATGAGAAGGAGGGTAAAAGAACAACTGAAACGTATTGGAGGTATGGAGTTTTGGGATACTAATTTTTCATACATCGACAAGGAAACACAGGAGGAGATATTCGTTGGATTGCCTGAAGAAAGAGGTTCCCATTTAATAGAAAGTAATCCGCTTCCACCAGGAGTATGTTACACAGCCACCAGCGATGGAGAAAGTAATTCCCTGGTAAAGATCGAAGTGGTTGCTCTTCGTGGTACTGGTAAGGTAAACGTAACAGGTACCAACAGTCAGGAGGTAAGAGAGGGCATCAAAAATACCTACAACTATCTGCGCGCAAACGAAAAAAGCATATTGAATGAACAACACTCTCTTTTAGGTTACGATTTAAATATTCAAATTAGTAATTTGATGGGTGCGTATATAAGCGGTGGAATTGGGAGCGCAGTATATGTCGGCATTATTTCAGCCATTTATAAAAAGAATCTTAAGCCTGGATTAGCTGTTTTGGGTAACATTTCAATCGGTGGCGCTGTAGAAAAAGTTTTAAATTTTTCTGACAAGGTTACTCTTCTTTCAGAAAACGGCGCGAAGACGGTATTGGTACCAATGGAAAATTTAAATGAGATAACAACCTTGCCCCAAGGCATTTTGGGAAAAACCGACACCCCTTTTTACGGAAATAGTCAAATGCTATTGCAGAAGGCGGTAACGGGTGAATAGGAGAGGTAAGCAGGGTATCTTTTATTCCAATTTGGATTCGTTGGAATTCTGTTACTAATTATAGCTGTCCATGCGTGTTTATCCGACCTGCATGTTACCGTTATTTATTTAACAATTTAAGAAAAGTAATATCCGTCAAAAGGTCCGGCTAGTCTGAGGGCATGCAGTTTTTACTCCCTGCGTTTGGTCTTTGATTCGTCAACCGCAATTTCAATAACTTCTTGCAGCCGGTGACTTTGGGACGCAAGTGGCTTTAGCGGCTTATAAAATGTCCCACGTGAGCCCTATAGTCCCACAAAATGAATAGCGAAAATAAAAAATGGACGCAAGCAAAGCCGGCGCCCATAGAATTGCCCGGCTACAGCAATTAATTATGCATCCGGAATCTCCGGAATGTAAGGGCTGCTGTTACATTGGAAAACTTAAATAAACTGCATTTGCGCAGCCTTCCGGATAAGCGAAGCGGTATTCTTTGCTTCCAGCTTTGCCAGCAGGTTTTTCCGGTGTGTTTCCACCGTAGCAATGCTGATAAATAATTTCTGAGCAATTGCCGCATTGGTCATTCCATCCGCAATTAATCCCAGCACTTCTTTTTCACGACGGGTTAACGCAATGGCAGTTGCGTCTTCTTTTCTTAAAGTGAGTGAAGCTTCCTCACTCAGGTAGTGTTTCCCTTTTACTACCGTACCTATAGCATCGGTTAATTCGTGCTGCGTTGCATTTTTTAAAACATACCCTGAAGCCCCGTTGTCCATCATTTTCCGGATAAAACTTTGCTGGTTAAATGTGCTGAGTCCAACAATAAAAACGGAAGGATATTTTTCTTTCACTTCCTTACAGAGCTCAATGCCGCTTTGATCGGGAAGGCTTATATCCATCAATATCACATCGGGCTGCCGGTTCTTCAGGAAAGCCAGGCAGGAAGCGGCATTCATGGCATGACCCGCCCATTCAATATCTTTTTCGTTCTGTAATAACGACCGGATACCTTCTATCACCATATAGTGATCATCAACTATAAATACACTGGTTGCCATTATGCTTTTAATTCAATTAATACAGATGTGCCTTTGCCCGGTTCCGACTGCACATCTAATTTCCCTTTGAGATATTCAACCCGGCTCCGGATATTACTCCAGCCCATTCCTTTTCCACTTTTTAAAATTACCGGATCAAATCCTTTTCCATCGTCTTCGACAGTTATAGAAATATTTCCATCTGTTTTGGTTACCTGTACAATAGCTGTTGCAGCAGCGGCATGTTTCATGATATTATTGACCAGCTCCTGCGTTATTCTAAAAATGGTGATGGCCGTTGTTTGTTCTATCGTTTCATTTTCCAAACCAATAGACTGGTAAGTTACGCGCAATGCACCGGATTGGTTGATGTCGGTACAAAAATCCTTCAATGCCGTGTCCAGCCCAAATTTAACCAGCGCTTCGGGCATCATATTGTGTGCCACACGCCGCATTTCTTTAATGGAACTGTCCAGCATGTCCATGCTGCGTTCAAAAGCCTGGTGGTTTTCAGGCGTCATGATAAGGTTTCCTTTCATAGTCTGAAATGAATATTTGATGCCCGACAACATACCTCCCAACCCATCGTGCAGGTCTTTTGCCAGGCGGGTTCGTTCCTGCTCTTCGCCTTTTAATACGGCCTCTGTTGCCGTTAATTGTTTTTCTGTTTCTAATTCCGCAATTCGTTGCTGCTGTAGTTTTTGTTTATGCTTATGGTTGCGGTATGCCAGAAGCGAAATGACCAGCAGGGCGCCTGCACTGCCAAACAGGATATAATTCAGGATATTCTTTTGCTTTATTTTGACTTGCTGTAATTTTAATTGATTGTCTTTTTTTTCTGTTTCATATTTTGTTTCCAGTTCTATCGCGTATTCGGATAATTCCTGCTCCTGGAGCGTTTGAGACAAGGCATCCCATTTTTGATCGTAGAAATTAACAGCTTTAAAATCATGCTGTGCAGCTTTTATGGTTGAAAGCGTGCTGTACATAATTAAAAGCGGATCCGCAATGGAATCCTTTTCGGCAATGCTTAGCCCTTCTAAAAGATGATGTTCTGCCTGCTGAAAATTATTGCTAAGGATATTATTATACCCGTTAACGATGTATTGAAAGCATTTTAGCTTAATATCCGTTTTGGGGTTGTTTTCAAAATAATCATTCAATTCCATTGTTGTTTTTCTCAATTCAGCGGTATCGCCCACTGTATAATAGGAAGTAGCAAGGTTAATATGGGCTCTTACAATGGATCGCTTTCTATTTATTTTTTTTGCAATTTCCAGTTGTTTGGAAAACAATTCAATCGCTTTTTTGTTGTTCCCGTTTCTATGGTAGCACAAGGCGGTATTGTTTATTGCCGTAAGCAAACCACTGGTGTCTTTATATCGTTCGCCGGCGGCAATTCCCTGTTGGCCATAGGCTATTGCCTTATCATTTTGATTAAGGTCCATATATAACCAGCTCAGGTTTGCATAATTGGTTGCAATATTTACAGTGTCTTTAATTTCTTCCGTAAGCCTTAGCGAATACACCCCGTATTTTACCGCAGAGTCGTTCATCCTTAGATTATGGTAAATATTGAACAGGGCCCGATAGGAAAGTGCTTCCTGGAAGGGGTTTTTTTGTTGTTTCGCTGTTTCAATAGCCCGCAAACAATAATTAAGTGCAGGCCTGTAAGCGGCCTGGGCATGATAGATCTTCACAAATTCGTGAAAGCATCTGTGTTCATATTGCCGGGCGCCCACTTTTGAAATGAGCCTTTCGCACACATTGTTGTAATACAATGCCGAGTCAAACTCGTTTGCCAAAAAATATGCTTTCCCAATATCGAACAACAGGTTTACCTTATGGGTGTCTTCTTTTGCATGAGCGAGCACTTGTAACTGGCTGTCGAGGCTATTGGTTTGCTGGCCCACGGCAAGAACAGGCAGACCCCAAAAGCTAAGTAGTACAATAAACTTTCCCATGTCGTAAAATATAAATATTACGCCCAGTTTGCAAATAAAGGTTGATGCAGCCGCTTATTCTCTCCCCTTTTTCCATGATTTTTCCTTTTTACCGAAAAATCCTGTTTTTACAGGATGGACACACACCGAATGAATCCTCATTTTTACGGCATCAATTCATTGCTTAAAACCTTGGTCATGAGCAAACCGGGTGCTTAAATGGGTACAATGGAAGGAAATGATCATCTGAAGTACATTTCAATATAACGAATAAAAATGGTAACTTTTGTAGGATTATCCTCCGCAAAAGCTACCTGCCAAAAAGGTATTATGAAAAATGTTTTTAGCCAGTGGAATGAGCAGGCAGCAAAGCGATTAACCGAAGCAAATAGAAAGCTTTTCCAAAACCTTCACTTAATAAATCAACCATGAACAAGCAATTACTGTTTACTTTTTTCCTGCTCCTCCTGGCAGGTATAACTGTTGGGCAATCCAAACAAAAACCCCCTGCAAAGGACAAGCCCCCTACGCAAAAAGAAATGCAGGATATGATGAAGGAAATGCAGGAAGCCATAGACCAGATGAGCCCGGAAGATAAAAGGGCGATGGACAGCATGGGCATTAAAATGCCGGACACCAAAAGCATTCAAAAAAACATGTCTGGCATAAGCGATGCCCAACTAAAAAAAGCATACGAAGATGAAAGCAGGATCGTACCGCTAAATGATCCTGTAAGAATAAACGCGGCATTAGCAGTAACACTCTCTAATACTGAAATGAGTGCTTACATCAGCAAAACACAGCAGGCGGTGCTGGTACAATTATCACCTGCAGCCAAAGCAAAAGGGGCGGAAATTTATCAGCAACTCCGAAGCTTGAATAAATCTGCAGCAAACACGGCTGTCGGGTTATGGATGGATGGAAAACCAACGCTGGCGCTGTATGTTATTGGAGAGGCATGCAAGGCTGATCCTGCCAATGCCCTCATCCTGAACAACTATGCAGCTTTTTTAACCATGTGCGGCGCCGAAGAGCTTGCCTTGCCCATCTTAAATAATCTTAATAAACGGTTTCCTAAAAACAGCAGCATACTCAATAACATTACACAGGCATGGCTGGGCCTTGGTGATATTGCCAGGGCCGAAAAATATGCCGACAGCACCATCCGCATTTATGCGTATCATCCACAGGCAAATATGGCAAAATGTTTAATTGAAGAAAGCAAAGGCAATATCCCCAAGGCAATTGAGGCCGCTAAAAAAAGCATCCGCAAAGCATACAGTAACGAAAAAGAAAATAAATTAAAGAAACTGGGCTACGATTTAAAAAGTGATGATATGGATTGGAACAGGCCCATGCCGCAGGATGCTTTGGGCCTGGGAAAATTTACCTGGCCCGAATATCCTTTGGATGTTGAACAGAATAAGCCATCCGAAAAAGAATGGAATGATTTTATAGCCGAATGCCAGCAAAAGATCAACGCATTACAGGCAAAACAGCAACAGGCTGAGCAGGAGTATACAAAACAAGCCGGTTTGCGCACACAACAGGTGTTGCAGGCAGGCCAGAATGGTCAGTATGCCCGGCTAATGCCGGGATATGCAGCCAAGGCAATAAAAAAACTTGGGCCCGGCATAAAAGATGTTAATGGAAATATGTCCTTTGTATTTGCAAAAGAGCTGGAGCCGGTGGCAAAGGCATTAACTGCTGTTGAAGAATATGAAGCGATATTGAGTGAAAAACAAAAAGGACTGGATAAGAAATATGAAGACCAGGTTGGAGAAGGCAAGGCAAATCCCCTTGAAGCAATTTGTAAAGACGAGAACGCCATCCGCACCGAATTTTTAGCTGCTGCCAATGGCGGACTGCAAAGTGCATACAGAAGCTATTTCAATTATGTGCGTCGCAGAAGCAGCGAGCTTTTATATTATTACCAGTATACGATGTGGCCCGAACAGTTTGAGCTGGCAAAAATAAATGCCCAGATTGCCTGGCTCACACAAATAAAAGATCAGCGGGTATTTTTTAAAGACAAGAGCAGTTGGTGCAATGCTGTGCCTAAAACAAAAAAACCGGGCCAATTGCAAAATTTTGATGATGTTCATTGCGACTATGTAAGCACTATGGATCTGGGTGTTTATAAAATTACATCGAGCTGCAGCAATTTAACCGGCGAATTTGATTTCGGCGGAGTAAAAATTAATGTAGCGGATAATGTAGAGACGGGGCGGTTTTCCGGTTCAGCGATGGTGGGGGCCAGCAAAGGCTTCGACGGGCCGGCAGGTGCAGAATTAGAAGCTTCCATTGCCGCTTTGGTTGAATGGGACAACACCGGCATTACCGACGTAGGAGCCATTGCGGGTATAGATGCCAATGCGAAAGGCATAACAGTAGCCGGAGCAGATGTTAAGGTAACTGTTAACAGCGGCGTAAGCACTACGGGCAAAGGAATATTGCAGGGTATAAAATAAAGGATCAAAACCATCAAATTCAGAAAATGAAATATTTAATACTATCCGCTGTATTATCCTTTTCCTTAAATGCTTTTACACAGGATTGTACACAGGCATTACTGGCTCAAAAACCCGGTACATGGAAGGCAGGGCTGCAGGGTTCTATTCAGCATGTAAGTACAGCAGATCTGGCAAAAGAAAAACTGGTGTTAACGGCTATTCACAAAATGGTTAATACCCATTACAGCCCCAAAGGATGCCAGATAACCTATGGTACTGTTTTTGGCAAACACCTGTCGCCGGGGCTTGTATGGATAGCAGACCCTTATTACTATTCCATGTATATCCTCCGGTACATATGCGATGGCAACAGCAAGGATAAATCAAAATATTATGTAGATATTTCTACTCCAACAACGGTTAATATTACCGCAAACGCAATTTTTTCATTAAGCAGTTTATATGCTGCAAACCTGCCGCCGGATGATTTCAGGGGTTATTTAAAATTAAAGCAGCGGCCACAAAAAAAAGACGGCTATTATTATTTGGGTGAAGAAGTAGTAGGCAACAGCCACCTGGAAAATAAAATGAAAGAGTACCGGTGGTTGATCACCTATAATGATACCCTCCCTTTCTCCTATCTCAGCCGGAAAGAATATTTACTGATACAAAGAAAAAGATTAGAACAGGCGGTTAAAGAAAGCCCGGGCGAAAAAGCATATCTCGATAAGTATTTTAAAAACATCAATGATTACCTGGCAAAACCGGAAACCGAATTGAACCAGCCGGCCATTTGTATGTGGAACGACGAAGAAAGATTTGAAAAATTTGTTGATGAAGGTATCCGTGGTTCTTTTATTGCGGTGCAACCCAATCTTGCGTACTATAGAAAAGATCTGCCAAAGTCGTCCCCGCAATTCTTCACTGTAATTTATAAAATAGCACACGGTGATCCTGTGTTTGAAGAGAATATTGCAGCGATACAAAAAGCTGTTGATTTTGCGGCGTTGAAAAATATGCTGGGCAAATAAAGTGCTGATTGCAAAGTTTACAGATAAAAAAGGATAATGCTCCTGCACCCGTAGCAGTTGCAATTGCTTCGCAGGCACAGGAGCGCAATGCAGGAACTCCTGCCCGGGTATGAGCATGATAACCTTATACTGCGAATGAAGTTTATTACGCTGGACCGTTGATCCGGATCTTTACCGCAAGAAAGCGATTTTAAAAATTATCTTTATACAAAAAACTACTTTAATACGAGAAAGAAGTTTTTTAACGCGAAATTTTATCGCAATAACAATGAAAATTTTGGAATGAACCGAATTGCTTTCTTACTTTAGATAAGCCTCTGTTAAGCCAGCCCAGTAGGCCGCACCGAGCGGTAAAATTTCCTGGTTGAAGATATACTGCGGATGATGCACCATGGGCGTGTCGCCGTTGCCGATCATACAATAGGCGCCTTCTTTTTTTTGAAGCATAAAGGCGAAATCTTCGCTGCCCATAAATGGATGAAGCATGTCATCCACTTTATCATCTCCAAAAACATCACGGGCCACATCCGCTGCCCAGTGTGTATTCGCGGGTGTGTTCACCAATACAGCTCCCGGGATGCCTTCTCTTATTTCGTATTGGCAATTGAAAGCTTCGGCTTGCGCTTTGGTAATGGAACGGATCTTATTCAGCACCATTTCCCGCAGTGCAGGATCCATATTTCGAATGCTTAAACGCAATACAGCGTTTTGCGGTACCACGTTGCCGGCATTTCCGGAAAGGAAAGCGCCAACAGAAACCACCGAATTTTGCCAGGGCGATACGTTGCGGGATACGATGGTTTGCAAAGCCATTACCAGCCCCGAACCGCATACAATAGGATCTATGCCCAGCTCTGGCATAGACCCATGACTACCCTTACCCGTTAATTCAATTTCCCAGTTATCAACAGCCGCCATGGTTTCGCCCTCCCTGAAATACAATTTTCCTGTTTCCAAACCGGGCATATTGTGCATTCCGTAAACAGCGTCTACCGGAAATTTTTCAAATAAGCCATCCTGTATCATTGCAGGGCCTCCTTCCATGGTTTCTTCTGCTGGTTGAAAAATGAGGCGAACCGTGCCGTTGAAATTTTTAGTTTGGGATAAATATTTTGCTGCACCCAACAGCATGGTGGTATGCCCGTCATGACCGCACAGGTGGGCTTTACCTTCCACCTTGCTTTTATATTCCAGGTTATTTACTTCCTGTATGGGAAGCGCATCAAAATCGGCACGCAGCCCGATTGATTTATTACCAGATCCCACCGTCATGGAAGCCACAATTCCTGTTTTACCGATACCTTCAGCAACATCAAAGCCAAAAGACTTTACTTTTTCTGCTATATATTTTGCTGTTTCTGTTTCCTGTAATGCCAGTTCGGGATATTGGTGCATATGGTTCATCCACTCTTTCATTTCGTTATGCAAGGATTTTGTGCCTTGTGCAATGGTTGTTTTCATAATCTGTATTGTTTATTGTTTGAACGGATGGTTCTTATTTTTTCAGCTGAATTTTTGATTACGCCGGCTTTGTTTTCCCTTCACTTTTCGGTATCGTTTTCATGATCGCAACAATGGCCACAATCACCATGAGCAGGTTAAAAAGAAGGGCTATTATGGCCGCCTGGCGAATGGCCACATTATCCTGCCTTCCTGTAAAGCTGATCACATTATCGAGTATGCTCCCGGGGGTATCTACCGAACTTAGTCCAACAAAGATCCCGGCAGAGATAGCTACACCAAAAGCCGCGCCAAGTGAAGACGCCATTTTATAAATTCCGGAACCGGCGCCCGCCTGTGCTTCAGGTAAATTGGAAAGGGCCGCATCGGTAGACGGTGTGGCATAAAATGCCAGTCCCACACCAAACAATGTATAGGAAGCGATAGCCAGAATTTTGTATGTATCTGTCATGAGGTTGGTAGGCAGCAGCAATGCGATGGAGATCCCTACGATGATGCAGCCCCAGATCATGGGTTTCCGCGGTCCAAAACGTTGCAGCAGCTTTTCGCCCGTGCGAATAAAGGCTACAATCGCAATGGCATAGCCCAGGGTAAGAAAGCCCGCCGTTTGTGCAGATAGACCGCCTCCCACTTGCAGCAGCATAAGGGAAACGATGAGCATACCGGCAACGCCGTTAAGCAGGAAGTTGGAAATGGTAGCCCCGGTATAGGTTGAATTTTTAAAAAGTTTGAAATCGATGAATGCTGCTGCTTTGCCGTTTTCGATGCGAAAAAAGGCGATACCAAAAACTACGATCACGGCAATTAAAATGAGCGAGAGCATGCTGGTCCAGCCCAGTTCGCTTCCTTTGCTCACCAATACCTGAAGTGCGATCATAACGATCATAAACGTAAAAATACCGGCGGTATCCAGTTTCTTTTTTTCGCCTGAGGAACTGGCTTTGCTTTCAGGGGTATCTTTGATCATCCACAATCCAATAACCGAGATGAGCGCAGAGGCAAAGAAGATATACCGCCATCCCACATTTTCCGCCATTAGTCCGCCAAAAAGTGCACAAAACCCCGAGCCACCCCAGGAACCCATTGACCAAAGGCTTATGGCTCTCTGGCGGCCGGCACCCTCCCAGTAAGATTTCAGCAATGCCAGGCTTGCAGGCATAATGCAGGCGCCGGATAATCCCTGAAAAATCCTTCCGCTGATAAGCACCGGCGTTGCCATCGCTCCTGCAGGCGTTAAACCTACCAGCAGTGAACCAACAATGCTAAAGACAAATCCGAGCCTGATAATTTTTAACCGGCCCACACGGTCGGCCAGTCCGCCCATTACCACGATGAAAATACCCGAAAACAAGGAAGTGATTGATACTGCAATGTTCATGATGGAGGTCTCCATTTGAAGATCTTTCGCCATATCAACATTAATATTCAGCGTGGTCTGCGCAAATAACCAAAAGGCTAAAACGCCCAGGATGATCCCGAAAAGCAATTTGTCGTTCCCTTTGTACTGTACTGCCTGGTTCATATTATATTTATTAAAGGAGTTGATTGAATGGCTATGCATTATTGACCGGAAGAAAAACATAAAACCCTGGATCGTAAATGCAACAGATCGGCTTCCTCCTCAATCACAAGCGGTAGTGTTAAATTTTTAGGTTATGCCGGAAACATGCAGCTGTACTAAATGTACTTTATTTTGATTAAACAATATAATCAAAGAATAGGCTCCCCAATTCCTGTCAAATGAAAAGAGAATGTTCCTTTGGGACTAAATAAATTAGTTCACAATATTTTTTGAAGAAGCAGGGATATGTTCAATTCTGTCTGTTGTGGCTTTTTAAAATTTCTTTCTTTTATCAGAGCATCCCTTTTGTTTTCAAATTGCTCTCAACCAGTTGCCAGGGCATTTTTGTGGAAGTATATTTCATTTCCCCGGCGTTATGCTCCGCGAGCCGGATAATAGGATTTAGCGTGAAACCTTTGTCATAGCTTTTGTCTAATTGACTTTGCAATATGTAAACATAGAATGAAAATAAATGCTGATTGGCGGCGGCAGGCTTGTGGTATTAGTTGCCGCCATGGTTTTCAATAAAACCGGTTCTTAATTGCTTTAATAATCTGATGTTATCTTCTGCTGTATTATCAAAATATTCGATCATTATATCAGCCATTTTGCTATTTGCCGCATCGGTTGTATTAGCTTTTAATATTCCCTCAAGTCTTGTAAATAGTTTTTCATTTCTACTGGCAATTTTGTGCATTTCCCGCCCCATAACTCTTGCTGCAATATGAATAAGTTCAACACTTTCATCAGAAAACAGGTCGGCATGATTATTCCAGATTTCTTCATCATGCATAGTGAAAAAATTATTCAGGATATCACTAATGTCTTTTATATCATCTCTTCTTGATTCAGGCCGATCATCCCATGCAATTAGCTTTAGAATTACAATACCGGGAAGTGTAGAAAATTTAAAACTATGTTTACCTTCAACTTCAACCACAGGCAAGCCATCCTGATATACTTCATGAAACCCGGGTACATGTACGGTCGTATATCCAGTACCTTCAATAGTCACGCTACCTTCTTCATCTTCAATTGAGCCAAATGGCAGTAAATCCACTTCCATTTTGCTTTTCCATAGCAATACAAATGCATTATTATGTGATGGGTGAAAATCTTCATTCTCTATCAGGTGTTTTTTTAATGCCTCATATTCACCCTTGTTATTTATCAATACAGCAAAATCGATATCACCTGTAGTTCGTCTTGGAGCAATCTTATAAATACCCCGCATCCATACATCTCTTGCCACAGCACCTACCAGGTAAAAATCTATGCCGAACTTTAATAACCCTCTTTCAAGAGCCGACAGCATTTCAGTGATATCAGGATTTTGCCGGAGTTGTTCAAAATTTATCTTGTAGATATTCATCGTACACCTTTTTAGCGGTATCCAGGCATCTTCTATCTCCCGTTATTATCAAATCAGCATACACAAGCAGCGGATTTACAACATTTGTAGTTGCATCATCCTGTTTCCAGAATTGCTTATATGCTTTTACATTTCCTTTTTCATCTGGTACAAGCCTGTAATTTTTTATCAGTTCTGTTCGCGCCTCCATTGTATATAAAGTAAGTTCAGCCGGGCGAAGGTAATTGGTCAGTAAATCACCCCCAGGTTCCCCACCCCACCGGGTTTGATCAGTGGTTAGCGCTAACTGCTGCCAGTTGTCAAAATCATTTTCTTTCAGAAAATGAAAAGCCCCTATTTCCAAAGCAGGTTTTAATCGTTCTCCGTAAGCGGTTATCCATTTTTCCAATAATTCCTTTTTGTCAACCAGTTTGTATTGGGCTTTGTTCAGTTTTTTTAAAAAGCCCATTTCTTTAAGTCCGTTTATAACATAATTTATATTACCCAAAGCTACTTCTGTTTTAGCAGCAATATCTCTGTAAGGAAGATTCACGTCTTCTTCATGCAACAGAAAATGATATATTACTTTTAACCCGGTTTTTGTAAAAGCCCTGTTGGTTTTCTCTTTTGTTTCCTGGGTAGGTTTGTTGACATCAACCCAAAGTAATACTTCATTTTTCTTAAGCCATATATTACCATTTGTTTCAAGGTAGGCTATTTGATTGTCTCTTAACTCCTGTTTTATCTTTGGGAATATTCTGCCGGCAACTACCATCAAATCTCCATACTGTTTAGCCTGCTCAATAAGAACGGGCAGCTGGTGCTGGCGTAATTCTTTTTTTATGGCTGCATTAAACTGTAGCAACTTGCCGTCATATTTTATTTCCACTATGCCATCTAACCCAAGGTTGGTATTTCGCTTCCATTTAGCTTTAATCCCTGTATCCTTTTGCAGGTTTTCCAGCGCAATATGGGCAGTATTATTTTCCATTGTTCACATAATTTAATTGTACACGAAACGTGAACATTATTATTTTGTGAACAAATATATCAATTTTCATGTTATTAACCTTAACTTTCCTCAGACAATTATTAAAGTTTAATAGATTTTTAAACAACTTGGTAAGTTACAACCGATTCATTTTCAATAAAAAGAAGCGATTTTGTTAAAACCTGTTCACAAAAATTGCTTGTTCATGAATAATGAACAGCGGAAATTTGTGAACATTTGGCGCCTGTGGGAAAGAAAAGCTAACCGATAATTCAATTGTTCGTTTACTTACTTTACGGCATTTGCTGCGTATATAGTCATCAAACTGGTAGTCAATATCCTCTTTGGCTTTCTCTTTCTTCGTTGTTTCAATTTTTTGCTCCTTCACAATATTTTCAAATGAAGTGGAGTCAAGCGAAATTGAAAAATGTTGCTTTATGTATGTTGCGATATCTTTTAAATTGTTTTTTGAAGCATAGAGAATCATATCCTCCACTAATCTTTTCAACCTGAATAGTTCATTGTTCATCGCTTCGTAATCTCCAATCGCCGGCGGCAGGAGATTGGAAATACTTCCTTTCTTTTGATTCCAATATTGAGCTGGAATTTTTATGCCGGTGAATAAAATTGGTTTCTGTTTTTGACTGAAACAATAACGAATGAAGATAGAAGAAGTGCCATCAGGATGTACTCTGTTGGTACGGCAAATAACCTTAACTGGAAAGCGCATAGCTAACAATTTTTGTGAACTGGACTCGACAAAACTTGGGTCTACTTCCAGGTTTACTTTTTTAAATTGTTAAGCTGATATAAAGATAGTAAGGTTTGTAAGCGAAGCTTGTTATTAAATATTGAAAATCAATACCTTAAAAGTAAAGTTGAGTAAAATGAAAAAAGGATCATCATTGCTGATGATCCTCTTAAGCGGACCGGACGGGACTCGAACCCGCGACCTCCGCCGTGACAGGGCGGCATTCTAACCAACTGAACTACCGATCCAACTTTCGTTACAACCAATCCCGCAATCGCTGCGCTCTGCGGGACCTTGAAAATCTAAAACTTCTTACGTCGTTTTGATTTTCTACGGCTGAACTACCGATCCTTATATGCAGCTATTGCTACCCGCATTTTTCAGGACGGCAAAGATAGGATTTTTGGCTTCTCCCCAAAAAGTTTTTTAAGAACAGCCTAATTTAGGCTTCCACGCAGGGTTACCTGCTAAAAGCAATATTCCACCATTCCACCATGTCCGTTTCCTTATATGAAATAAGGCTTTTAATGTGGGCGTGGAGTTAAATGAAAACAGCTATCCTCCGTTCGCCACACCTGCCGCAGTATTAAATGGGGCCATTTTTGATGATCCGGCAGTTCAGCAATATATTGCCCGGGAAAGCATTTTACAGCCCAGGGTATGCTTCTCCGGAGCAGGAGAATGTATTTCCTGATATGCGCTCTACGGTATATTGGAATCCGGAAGTAATAACAAACGGGCTGGGAGAAGCCGGTTTTTCATTTTACACATCGGAAAGCAATAGCAGCTACCTGGTCATTGTTCAGGGTACAGACCTGAACGGCGGGATCGGCGTTTTAATGCAACCTTTAATTATTGCAAAAAAGGAGAAAGAAGCAAAAAACAATAGTACCGGCACTGTTGTAAACTTCAAACACAATATGGATTAGTTTAGCTGAAGTTTTTAACTTTACTTACAACTAAATATAATTGTATATGGCCATAAAAGAAACGTTCACCCTGCACGGTGAAAACCTGCTTAAAAAAATAAAGGAACTGATTGCCGAGGGTAATATCAGGAAGATCACCATTGCCGATAAATCCGGAAAGGAATTAGTTAGTTTTCCACTAACCATAGGCGTGGTAGGTGCTTTGCTGGCGCCCGTGTTTGCTGCTATCGGAGCATTGGCGGCTTTGATCGGCGAATGTTCCATTACAGTGGAGCGGGAAGAAACGAAGCCTGGAAATGATGGTGAACCTAAAGAGTAGCCGGATCAAAAAAGAGGCTGTCTGAAAAGTAATATTTTGCCACAAAGTCACTAAGCCACGAAGAAAATAAAACGGGAAGATCAGGACTTTGTGCCCTCGTGTCTTAGTGGCATATCTTCTAAGCCGGTCCTTTTGAGACAGCTTCTTCAAAAATCGGGTATTA
Source organism: uncultured Sphingobacteriales bacterium (assembly GCA_937871285.1). Taxonomy (GTDB): domain Bacteria; phylum Bacteroidota; class Bacteroidia; order Chitinophagales; family Chitinophagaceae; genus Agriterribacter. Next base: position 61,232 of record CALMQS010000088.1, read on the forward strand.
CCTGTTATTTAAAAAGCTCCTTAAAATCACTCTTAAACTCCTGCCATTCTTTAGCAGCTTTGTCAAGCGCTTTATCCACGTCCTGCTTTGTTGCTTCCCAGGTTTCAGCCGTACTGTTTTTAATTTCGTCTAATTTTTTATCCAGCCCGGCACGGGTTTCCTCCAGTTTTTTCCTTGCTTCCTCACTTTTTTTTGAGCCGTCTTTTTTCAACGATTCTATTTTTTCGTCTATTTCTTTTTTCCGCTCATTGATGGCTGCCGAGGCTTTTTCTTTTTGTTCGTTGAGATAGGTACCAGCGGTATCCGCTTTCATCTCAACGCCTTCTTTAATATTTTCTGCGCCCTCATTTAATTTTTCGTCTGCAGCATCAGTATTGGTATTGTTGCAGGCCATAACTGCTGTTGCGCAAAGCAGGAAAAAGTATTTTTTCATTATTGTGTTTTTAATATTAAAAATGAACAGGGCTGAATGCCTGCTTACCGGTAAAACAAACATCGTTCCAAATAAAATGGTTTGTTCACCTTATGATTTCTCGGTAAGTTGCAAATCAAATTTTTTACCCAGCCTTAAATACCTGAAATGAAGCGCAGCAATTACACAGTGGGGTTAATTATGCTCACTTTTTTCGTGATCTCTTTTCTTACCAATATTACAGGCCCCCTCGTTCCCGATATTATAAAGGGGTTTAACCTGAGCCTCACACTGGTAGCCCTGCTTCCTTTTGCTTTTTTTATTGCCTATGGGGTGATGTCCATTCCATCGGGTATGCTGCTTGAAAAATATAACGAGAAGAAGATGATGACAGCAGCTTTTTCCGTTGCGTTTTTTGGGTCGCTGATCCTTGCGCTTTCGCCCAATTATCTCAGCGCTGTATTATCGTTGTTCTTGATTGGCTGCGGTATGGCCATATTGCAGGTCGTTATTAATCCGCTGCTCCGCACTGCAGGCGGAGAGGAGCACTACGCATTTAATTCCATCCTGGCGCAATTGATCTTTGGGCTTGCGTCATTTGTAAGCCCATTGGTATATTCCGGCATGGTGTCTAAACTCCAGGGGCAGGAAATACCAGGCGGGCTAATGGCCGTGCTGCAGCAGCTTACGCCGGCGAATCTTCCATGGATATCACTCTACTGGCTGTTTGCCATTATTTCATTGGTAATGATCGCTATTATCCTCGTTTCCCGCTTTCCCAAAGTGGAGCTGAGCCAGGATGAAAAAGCAGGTGCCTTCCAAACCTATATTGACCTTTTTAAAAAAAGAGTGGTTATCCTTTACTTCATTGCGCTGTTCTGTTACGTAGGCGCTGAACAGGGTGTGGCTAACTGGATCTCACAGTTCCTGTTTACTTACCACGGATATGATCCGCAAAATACAGGCGCGGAGATCGTGGCTTATTTCTGGGGGCTGATGACGGCGGGCGGCATACTGGGGCTTTTGCTGGTTAAGCTCATGGATAGCCGGAAAGTATTGATCCTCTTTACTGCGCTGGCGCTGGTATGCTTAACGTTAGGGTTATTTGGCCCAGGCAAAGTAGCATTGGTTGCCTTTCCGCTGGTTGGTTTTTTTGCATCGGTAATGTATCCCATTATTTTTTCGCTTGCCTTAAATTCCGTGAAAGAGCATCATGGCTCCTTTGCAGGGATTTTGGTTACCGGTATAGTAGGAGGTGCGGTGGTGCCGCTTATTGTAGGATCGCTGGGCGACATGGCCGGGTTGCGTTATGGTATGTTGTTTATTTATATTCCCGTTGGCTATATCCTGAGTATTGGTTTTTGGGCAAGACCTATTGTTACCAATAAAATCATCACCCGGAAAAAGAAAGCAGCCATTCATTAGCCATACAAAGGAAATATATATGAACCCAAAAGTAATTATTGGTATAGACCTCGGCGCAACGAACATCAGGGGCGGGCTGGTAACCGGGGAGGGAATTACCGGCACGCAGCAAGGGCTATACGCAGTAAAGGAACTGTGGACGAAGTTTTACAGGATATATTTGATATTACCGGTTTGCTGATGAACGGATCCGTGGCGGGCATTGGTATTGGCGTGCCGAGTGTAGTAGATGTGGAAAAAGGTATCGTGTATGATGTGCAATATATTCCCTCCTGGAAAGAAGTGCCTTTGAAGGAAATTATGGAAGAGCGATACGGGATACCTGTTTTTGTGAATAATGATGCCAATTGTTTCGCCCTGGGGGAGTTTTATTTCGGTAAAGGCATTGGCGCCGATCACATGATCGGGCTTACCATCGGAACAGGCATTGGTGCAGGAATAATAATTAACCGGCGTTTATATGCCGGGCCCAACTGTGGCGCCGGAGAGTTTGGTATGGTGGATTACCTGGATCGTTGTTACGAATATTATGGAAGCGGGCAGTTCTTTCAAAATGTGTATCAAACAGATGGGCAGACAGTATTTGAGCGGGCAAAAGCAGGCGATGTACAGGCGCAGCAATGGTATGCCGAAATGGGAACGCATTTGGGCAATGCCATAAAAATGATATTATATACCTATGATCCGCCGCTGATCGTTTTTGGCGGCTCCGTACGGCATGCCTATCCTTATTTTCAGCACACCATGTGGGAACGCATCAACAGCTTTGCCTTTTCAAAATCGCTGCCGCGGTTGCGCATTGAACTGTCTGAGCTGCATAATAGCGGCATACTCGGCGCTGCCGGGCTTTACTATAATGCATTATAGCGCAACAGTATTATCTCCTTTCTTTAATGGCACCTGTAATACTTTATTTCCATAACGGATGGCATGGCTTCCTGCCTTGTCGGCTGTTATAATAAGCCGCGTAAGCTCTCCCGATCGCCAGCTCATGCTAACGGTATAACCGCCTCTTGCACGCAATCCCTTGATGCTTCCGCTAGGCCAGGCAGAAGGCAGGGCAGGTAACAGGTGTATCTCGTTGTTCTGCGACTGCAATAACATTTCGGCAATACCTGCCGCACCACCAAAGTTTCCGTCAATCTGAAATGGCGGATGTGTGCTTAACAGGCTGATCAGTGTGCTTTTTTGCAGGAGGGATTGTACCTGTTCGCCACATTTTTCACCATCCTGCAGGCGGGCATAAAAATTAATGATCCAGGCTTTGCTCCATCCCGTATGTCCGCCACCGTTAGCCAGGCGGCGTTCAATCGTTTTTTTTGCTGCGGCGTATAGTTCCTGCGTTTGCGGCGATATGAGGTTTAGGGGATATAGCCCCAGCAGGTGCGACATGTGGCGATGCCCCGGCTCCACTTCTTCAAAATCTTCTATCCATTCCTGTATCGTACCGTTAGCGCCAATTTTAATGGGAGGAAGCTGCTGTTGTGCCGCTTTAACCCTGCTTACCAAATCCTCATCAGCCTTCAACAACGTGGCAGCATGTATAAAATGATTGAAGAGGCCGTGGATGATCTCTATATCTATGGTGCTGGCGTAGCATAACTGTGAACTTTCCTTCTTGTTGGTACCCGGAACAAAAAAAGCGTTTTCGGGTGAGTGCGAAGGATTCGTAACCAGGTATCCTTCCGGGGAAGGAATTAAGAAATCGAGTACAAATGCTACGGATCCTTTAATAACAGGATAGGCGGTATGGCGGAGGTAAGCGGTATCGCCGGTAAATTCGTAATGCCGGTACAGGGGAAAGGTCATCCAGGGGCCAGCCATAGGCGATACGCCCCAAACACCATCTGCCACACCGGTTCTGCCAAAAGCATCCGTTAAATGGTGCAGCGTCCACCCGCTGGCGTTATACATTTCCTTTGCAGTAGCTGCTCCGGGAACGGTTAGCGCCTGCATAAAATTTGCAAGAGGTATAGTGGTTTCAGAAAGATTACCGGTTTCCGCAGGCCAATAATTCATTTGCAGGTTAATGTTGGTATGAAAATCGGCATTCCACGGGGCGTTATACAATTCATTCCAGATGCCCTGCAGGTTAGCAGGTAGCTTGCCGGGCTGGCGCGATGAGCCCATCAGCAGGTAACGGCCATACTGGTAGTATAGCACGATGAGCCCACGATCGGTTATTCCGGCTTTAACCTGTTCCAGTCTTTTATCAGTGGGTAATTTATTGTAGGTATCTTCTCCCAGCGTAAAGCTTACCCGGTCAAAAAAAGAGCGGTGATCTTTTACATGCATTTGTTTTAGGGTAGCGGGAGAAAAGCCGGCAGCCTTATTGAGCTTTGTTTTGCAAATAGCTAACGGATCAATAGCAGCATCGAAATTTAATTGATCGAAATTATAATCGGTGGCGCCCGTTACCAGCAGCACAATGTTTTTTGCAGAACTAACGTGGTAACCCGCGGATGAATCAGTCAGGAATGAACTTGCTTTTCCATCGGTATGCATAATCTTCAAAGCGCCTGAAAAGCGCATATGCTTTCCTGCCGGGCCGGCCTCCGGGTCTTCTTCGTCTTCAATTTGCCCGTTAAACCAGGCCATATCTCCTTCACTTTTATATTCGTGGGTATCTTTTTCGCGCGACAGGAAAAATTCCACATCAAAAGGGCGGGCAGCACGGATGCTTACTACAATCACATCCTGCGGAGCTGAAGTGTATACTTCCTGTATTATGGTATTGCCGTCTACAGTATATGTTGTTGCGGCTATGCCGGTATTAAGCGTTAAGTAGCGCTTATATTGCTGCACAGCCCCTTTCCAGGGATAGTTAATAAAGAGGTTGCCGAGTGGCTGGTAAGAGCGCACCCTGGGTGGTGTGCCTACCAGGTACCGGGTTGAAAGATCAAGCGCGTTTTTATATGCCCCGTTAAATAAAGCCTTTTGTATTTGTGGCAAGTGCTCCGCTGCACGGGAATTGTTGTTATTGATTTTGCTGCCGGCCCATATGCTCTCTTCATTGAGTTGAATGCGCTCATGATCATGTTTTCCAAAAACCATGGCGCCTATACGCCCATTGCCGATGGGCAGGGCATCTGTCCATTGTTGTGCAGGGCTGTTATACCACAATTGCAGATCTTGCTGGGCTTTACCGTGGATACAGGAGAACAGGGTTGCAAAAAGCAATATTATTTTGAATACCATGAGCAATGATTTTAGAAACGGCGCAATCCTATTGCCGGTGAAATATTGGGCAATAATATAGTGAAATACGCAAACCACATCACAGATGCCTTTAATTGGTAAGCCAATTTGTAAATTTGCCTAACCCGGTCACTACAGGAACAATGCCATACGTGACCTTTAATGTGTTTTGTAACTGATTGATCGTTGTCATAAGTGATATTTTTTTGTTGTATACCGTTTAGATTCATAAGCAGGAAAAGGGTACAAAATATTTTTTGAAAGGAATTGTAACGTTTTATCGTTTTTCTAATCTAATAAGCAAATGGATCATCTGACTATCTTACCGCCATCCCAGCTTTCCGATACGGAACTGGTAAACAGGGTGCTATCGGGGGAAAAACATTTATTTGAATGGATCATGCGCCGTTATAACCAGCGCCTTTTCCGGGCGGGTATAGCCATACTCGGCGATGATATGGAGGTAGAAGACGCTATGCAAAACGCCTATATAAACGCCTATCAGCATTTGGCCAAGTTTGAGCACAGGGCGTCATTAAGCACCTGGCTGATAAAAATACTGATCAATGAATGCCTGGCGCAAAAAAATAAAAAAGCACATTTTAAGGTTGTCAACATTGAGTATCATCCGGAAAATATGAGCAGTATGAAAACCCCTTCCCATATTTTAATGAACAAGGAAATGGGTATTGCGCTGGAAGCGGCTATTGCTCACCTGCCGGAAAAGTACCGGCTTGTATTTATGCTGAGGGAGATTGAAGCGCTGCCGGTAAAAGAAACCGGGGATATACTTGGAATAGAAGAAGCCAATGTAAAAGTACGGCTCAACCGCGCGAAAGCTATGCTGCGCCGGAGCCTTGGTGATGATATGAAAGCGCATGTATACACATTTCATCTTACCCGTTGCGACCGCTTAGTAAATTATGTATTGAATTGTATTGCATAGCAGTTCCCTTCCGGAACCCTATGGAATCTGAAGCAAAATGCTTAATCAATTAAATTGTTCTTCACTGCAAAAAATACCAGTCCTGCGGTATTCTTTACGTTATATCTTTCCATCAGCCTGTCTTTGATGGCTTCTACCGTACGGGGGCTGATCTCCATTTTTTGTGCGATTTCTGTAGCGGTAAATTCCATGCACAGCAGCCGGAGCACTTCTCTTTCCTTGTCGCTTATAACCACTTCATTAGTTAATGAAGGAATGGATTTTGTGCGGGCATGCGATTTTTTTAAGAGTACCTTATTCACGAAGTTGTTGAGGTAGTAACCCCGCGCCATTACTTCCACGATTGCCTTTTTAATTTCAGCCGGGTCGGCGCTTTTGAGCAGGTAACCGTTGGCGCCGTTTTCCATAAGATGCGATACAAATCTTTCGTCTTCATACATGGTAAGCACAATAACGTGAAGATGGGGGTATTGTTTGCCAATCGTTTTTGTGGCTTCTATGCCGTCTTTTACCGGCATACGCAGGTCCATGAGCACCACGTCGGGTTCAGCGGCGGGTAAGCCCATCAGCAGTTCTTCACCGTTCTCGGCCTCAAGCACAAATTTAATATTGGTATACTGCCGTAGCGAAAGGATTACACCTTTGCGGAATATTTTGTGGTCATCGGCAATGGCAACTTTAATAATACTCATAGCTTCGGTTGGTTTTTAACGATATAGGATGAATGCTAAGTTATCATTTCATATTCTTCAACGGGAACTTCCAGTGTAACTTTGTAATAGGTTTGCGACATGTCTTTTTCGAAATCAATCTTGGCATGCAATACCCTGGCGCGGCTTTGAATGTTTTTTAACCCCAATCCTAAAGCGCTCTTGTTGAGCCTTTCCACATCCGCCTGGGTGATGCCTCTCCCATCATGATGCAGGCGGATAAAAAACCTGTCTTCATTATAATTTTGTGTAACGTGGATAAAGCTGGCGTTGCTATGCTTTAAAATATTATTGACCAGCTCCTGTATAACCCTGAATACCAGCAGCTCCTGTTCAGGTCTCAATCTTTGGCGGTAATCATGGAACCGGCTGCTGGCGTTCATGCTGCCGGAACCGCTGATCTTTTGGAAGAGATCATTTACCGCGGATTCTAATCCGAAGTTCTTTAGCGTAGGCGGCATCAGGCTGTGTGAAATATTCCGGATAAGCTGTATGGTATCGTCAATGATCTGCTTGGCGTTGTAAATGGCCTGCAGCTGGGTGCTGATATCCTGCTTAACAAGGTTTTCATTTAAATATAAGCGGGCAGTAGCCAGCAAAGGCCCGGCATCATCGTGCAGGTCGGCGGCTATTCTTTGTCTTTCTTCTTCCTGCCACCTGATAGAAGCGTTCAGCAGAATTTTCTGCTGCTCTTCTTCCATCTCCTTCAACTGCAGCTGGTAGCGGATAACCCGGCGCTGGTGAAAGATAATAAAAAGCACCAAACCTATCGCCAAGGCCAGCATTCCCATAGTGCCGAAAAAAAGCACACCGGAGATATTCAACGGGCTGGATTGGTTTGTGATCTGCAGAAGTATCATTGGTTAATCAACGTGGGTTTGGGAATAAAATTATTTTACTTTTTTTTAGTTATTGAAGAAGGCGATTTAATGGTTGTATCCTTTATTAGCATAGCAAACCCGAAAAGCAGGTTTTTAATAATGTACAATGTATCATGAATAAGATCGTATTCGCTTATAAATTGATCTTCTTTCATGTGGCTTTGCGCATAAATGAAGGGAAAAAACGTACCTGCAAAATAGATAATCAAGGCTACGACCACCCAAAAAACAGGAGAAGAATACAGGAAAAGCGAAGTAGGATCACTTACCCTTTCAAAAAGGTAGAAAATGCAATAAATAAGAAATGTCAGTGAAGTAATGCCTGAAGGCACGGAGTCAAAAGAGTTATTTGCGGTGCTAAACAGGTCATAGAGCAAATAGAGCCCGATCAATATGGTTATGACAACGATTCCCTTCTTAAAGGCCCTGGAAACTATTATATTAAAAAAAAGCAGGGAAAACAGGCTGTACTCAAATATGGTGGTTATCCGGCCAATTAAGAAAGTATACTCCCTTGCCTGCCGGTTGGAGAGAACAAAAAAATTAATAAATGCGCTAAAAACCACTATATAAAAAGCTACCCTTAATCCTATATTTTTCTTTGACCTTGCAAAAAAAATGAAAAGAATTAAGGGTAGCAGATCAGATAAAACGGCAATATTGCGTAAAACAGTTGTTATAATGGTATGTTTTTCCAAATATAACAACTATAGCGGGAAATTAAAAACTCCATTCGAACCAGCCATCTCCCGGTTTTTGGGGGGAGAACTTGTTGGCTACCATACCAATTTCTTTAGAAAGGGTGCCATTGTCATTTACAGCGGTATATTCCAGGATGGCTTTACCGCGTTTATCAACGCCTACAAAAACATAGGTTTGCTCACCTTTGGCGTTAAGCGCTTTATACATGTTTATGCCAATGCAGTCGGGCTGGGCAAGTATTTTTTCAATAACAGTGCGGCCTACAAAATGCGCTTTGTTTTCGCCAAAGCGGTCGTAATAATCTTTTACCATTTTGGCTCCCAGTTCAATACCAATGTGTTCGCCAATGTTTTCGTGTAAGCGCTGGCCTTGTTGTACCAGAACATCATTTTTTGTCATAGTTGTAAAGTTTTTGTGGTTTGAGCGTATTAAGGATTGATGTATGTCAAAAATGATCGCTAATCATCAGATTTACAAGAGCTTAAAACGGGATAAAAACTGTCTTTGGGGCTGTAATACAGGAAGGGACTGCATTTTAAGGGGATAGCAGGCACAGGGTATGAGATAAAATAAGGTAAATTTACTTTTGGAAATTCGTATTTTTACTATATTTTTAAACGTAAGATTTCCTGTTGGAAGACAGCACTGGCTTAAGCCTGCCTTTCGAAATGGGAAAAAGAGAGTTTACTTCTGTATAACAATATGTTATGTAGCAGAAGTAAAAAGCAAGTAAAGTTACTGGAAAGAGGTTAATGGATTTGAAACGGGGAATGAATTATTTTCTTTCAGGGAAATGAAAGTTGATTGACATTGGATTTTGCTTTCAGTTCTTCACAGACATTGGAATGAATTATTGGACGGTTTCAGGACATTGGATTCAATTTGAGGTTGCTGAATCCCCGCCAATCAACTTCAAAACAAATGTAAGGTGGCCACTTTTCTCTGTCAAGAGCAGTTTTGCCCTTTTTGTTTCTTTCAGTAAATACTTAATGTTTGATTGTTATACTTATATTAGGTTACGTGTAGTTAATGCAGATATCCGTATTTTAACCAAGGGGTATTACTATAGTATAATTCTTGTGATTTACGAAGTTTGCAAGTAATTTAATTAAGTATCAGGCGTTAATAAAAAGTAACTTATACCAATTTAATATCCAATGACAGCAACCAGCAATTATGAGATTAAAGTAGCGATCGCCGATGATCATAAAATTTTCAGGGATGGCATCAAAATGGCAATGGGGGGAAAGGATTATCTTAAGATAATTTGGGAAGCAGAGAATGGAAAGGACCTGATGCACAAAATGAAAATAAAACTGCCGGATGTGTTACTCATGGATATTAGAATGCCTGAAATGGATGGCGTAAATGCTATTTCGCTGATCAGGAAAGAGTATGAAGCCATAAGAATTATTGTGCTTACCATGTATGATGACCAGGAAATGATCTCTAAAATGATGGAGATGGGAGCCAATGCCTATCTTACCAAAACTACCGACCCGGAAGAGATATATAATGCCATATTAACCTGCATGAATGATGATTTTTACTTTAATGATCTTGTGAACAAAGCCGTTCTCCTAAAGTTGCAGCATAAAAAACAGATCAAACAGTATTATCCGAACCCGGTTAAATTCAATGAAAAAGAGCTGAAAATATTAAAACTGATCTCGGAAGATAAAACAACAGAAGAAATATCTAAAGAGGTATATCTCAGTCCGCGTACCATAGAAACCGTAAGGCAAAACATGAAAACAAAAGTAGGAGCCAGAACCATAGCAGGTTTGGTAGTGTATGGCATGCGCAACAGGCTGATTGACTGAGGTTGTAAAAAGCAATTGATAAATGCGGTACAGTAAATTTACGGTCGCGATAATCAGGTATTTATACAATCGTAATTTCCCCATTTTGTTATAAAATTGCAGATATTACCTGTATCTGAACATTTTAAAGAAAGCAGTAAAGAAATATTTAATGAAAACCCAGGATCCCGGAACCAGCCTCAAAGTAATTATAGCCGATGACCACGTACTGTTCAGAGCCGGCGTAAAAACAGCGCTTAGTCTTAAAAAAGACATCCGTATAATAGGTGAAGCAGATAATGGCCAGCAGCTATTACATCTGCTGAAGCATCTTGAACCCGATGTTATTTTGCTTGATATTCAAATGCCTGTAATGGATGGTATTACCGCGCTCCCTGAAATAAAAAAACTTTACCCCGGTATCAGGATCATCATGCTTACCATGCATAATGATCATTCCATGATCTCCAGGCTCATGGAACTGGGCGCTAACGCCTATCTTACAAAAAATTCAGATTCTGAGGTCATTTACGAGGCCATCAGAACCTGCTATACCAATGAATATTATTTTAATGACCTCACCAACAAAGCACTGCTCGATGGGCTGCGCACCAAGCGTAGTGCAGATACCTTTTCTTCTGCAGAGGTGAAGTTAAGCGACAAGGAAAAACATATTTTAAAATTAATGTGCGATGAAAAAAGCACAAAGGAGATCGCCGATATGGTAGATCTCAGCCCCCGCACCGTGGAAGCCATACGAGATAAGCTCAAATCTAAAACCGGCGTAAAATCTATGGCCGGACTGGTGATGTATGCTGTTAAGTCAGGTATCATTGAGAATAAGTAATTTTATCTTATATTTTTTGATGCTTACTTAATTGCTTTCTGCTATGCCGGGTTATTTTGTACATAATGGTCAGCTTTTTCGGGAAGGAAAAGCCGTTATTTCTCCCGATAACCGCTCGTTCCGCTACGGCGACGGGCTGTTTGAAACCATGCGCGTTATTAATGGTAATATTTTACTGAAGGCCTTACATTTTGAAAGATTACTGCGCGGCATGAAACTGCTGCAATTTGATATTCCCGAATTTTTTACGGCTGCCCAGCTGGAAGAGGATATTGTATCGTTGTGTAAAAAGAACAGGATAGCGGATAAAGCGGTTATTAGGCTGGTGGTATTCAGAAGCGATGGCGGGCTGTATGACCTCGAAGATATGCGGCCCAATTATATCATACAGGGTATGGCCTTACAGCAATATCCTGTAACACCGGGTGGTGATGGCGGTCTTGTTATAGATATTTACCCGGACGCCTCAAAAGCCTGTAATGTTTTTTCGGAGGTGAAGTCCAATAACTTTTTGCTGTATGTAATGGCGGCTATGTATGCGCGGCAAAACGGGCTGGGCGATTGCCTGATCCTGAACCAATACGGGCGCATTGCTGATGCAACCATAGCCAATGTTTTTTGGATCAAAAAAAAGGTGATACATACTCCACCCTTAGAAGAGGGTGGTATAGCGGGTGTTACACGCAGGTTCCTTTTGGAGCAGCTTCCTGCAGCCGGGTACACCGTTAATGAACAACCGTTAACGCTTGACGATATTTTGGATGCAGATGAAATATTTCTCACCAATGCGGTTAGGGGTATACGTGCTGTTGGCAAATGCAGAGACCGCAGTTATTCATCTTCGCTTACAAAAGAAATTCACAGTTGGCTGATGGATAAGTGGAAATAGGGAATAATATTAGGCTGCTGAGGGCTGCTCCTTACCGTTAGCCGCATAGCTTTTGTATTCCTTCATCCAGTGCCATAATCCGAATGAAGCAATTAAAGTGAAGATGAAATATTCTATACTGTAAAATTTCACCCCTTTTATGAAATACAGGCAGGTGGCCACAATATCCACCACTATCCATATCACCCAGCATTCAATCTTTTTTTGTATCATGTAAAAAGTAGTTACAATGCTCATTACCATAATAAAAGAGTCAATGTAGGGGTAGGCGCTGGGCAATGCAAAAACAACGGGGAACCAATGATGCAGGTTGCTGGCCGATTTGCCCAGTATAAAAGTACCGGCAATACCAATGGTAATGGTTAGCCACAGCTGGCCTTTTTTCATGTAACTGACTTTTAGCTCCTGCCTGCTGTCTGCTTCGCCCGGCCGGGGATGAGCCCAGCGCCACCAGCCTATAATATTGGTTACAAAAAAGAAGGCCTGTAAAAACATATCCGGGTAAAGCTGAATCTGGTAATACAGTATAAAAGCCAGTACAACATTCACAATGCCTGCAGGCCAGCTCCATATATTGGCTTTTGCCGAAAGCCATACCGCCAGCAATCCAAAAAGCACTCCAAAGAATTCAATATAGCTCATGGCGTATCCCAGTATGTTGAAGAACTCGGTATGGACGCTGAAAAAATAGTTCACTAAAAAGCTGTTTAAAATTAGTTTTTAATATAGCCACTGACTTGTTTCTTGCCGCGAATGTCACAAATGGGGAGGAATTATTCGTGGAAATTAGTGTGATTCCTGTCCGTCCGGCAGGCGGGCGTGGCTAAAGAGACTGTATAAAGATATCATTTATCATTCCCGCTGCCTTTTTCCCCTGTTCATTTATTTCAATGAATCGCTTTACCGCTTTCCTTCCGTCTGCTCCCAGGTTTATGGAATACTGATTTACATACAAATCAATGTGCCGGCGCATCACTTCCTCCTCCATTTCCTGCGCATGCTGCACAACATAAGGAGGAAGCAAAGGGTAATTGCCAAATGCGTATTCAACGCTTTGCCTTATCAGTGCGTTGAGCTTTGATTGTATTTCCGGGCTAAAGCTCCGGCGCGTTACAATGCCTCCTAACGGTATAGGGTAACCGGTTCGCTTTTCCCAGTAATCGCCCAGGTCCATCAGTTTAAACAATCCTCTTTTTTGATAGGTGAACCGGTTTTCATGAATAATTACGCCGGCGGTATGGCCTGCCGCAGCCGGCGCATGCAGCAAAAAATCTTCGATTTCATTAAAAACTTTAAATATTTTTTTCTTTGCATTGGGGAAGGCTAATGAAAAGAGCAAATGAGCGGTAGTGTTTTCTCCGGGAATAGCTATTGTATAGTCGTTCATGTTTGGGATATCGCTGCCGGGTTGCGCGGGTTGACCGGATATGAGCAGCGGGCCAACCCCTTTTCCCAGGGCGCCGCCACTTTGCAGCACAACATAATGCTGCAGCATCAGGGGCAATGCCCCGCAGCTCACTTTACTTACATCTAATTTGCCTTCTATAGCCCATTCGTTAAGGGTTTGCACATCTTCCAGCACCACTTCAAAAGACAATCCTTTGGTATCCATTTTGCCATTGACCAGCGCGTCAAAAATAAAAGTATCGTTAGGGCATGGCGAAAATCCAAGTGTAAGTTTCATGTTTTAAGGAGTTGTTTAAATAGCCTTTAGTCCTGGTTCAGGAACTGGTGCATGACCACAATCAGTTCCCGGTTTAAATGATCAATGGCTTCCTGCATCCGCCATTTTGTTTTATCCCTTTCACCCACGAAATTGGAAACGGCTCTCAGCTGGATGAAAGGAACGGCTTCCTGCAGGCAAACATAATGCAAAGCAGCGCCTTCCATGGATTCAATTACTGCACCATACTTTTCTATAAGCTGCTGCATCCTGGCGGCGCCGGTGGTTATTTCATTAATGCTTACGCCTCTTACCGCGGGCAGCTTTATTCTTTCCATAAGCTGCCGGTGCGGGTTTGTCAGCATCCTTCCCGAAAAAGGAAATATATTTTCTTCAGCCAGGTTCAGATCAAAAATATCGCTGAATTCGCCGCCTTCTTCCACACCCAGATCTCCCATCACCTCTTCGCGGATCATAACAACAGCACCCGGCGGATAAAAAGGATGCAGGCTGCCTCCTATGCCTGCCTGAATAACGATATGGGGCCGGTTTGCGCTTATGTATTTGGTAAGCGCGTAAATGGTATTAACCATTCCTGCGCCTGTTATCAGCACATGGGTATTGCAGTTTTTACGATAATACATTTTTTCGGCGAGATACTCCCTGGTCGTTTGAATTTCACCGGGAGTGGCTGCCGTTAACAGGATGTTCATGATACAAATGTCTGTATTTCGGTTATGATATGACGCCAGTACACTGGGTTTTTACCGGGCTTCCCTGTTAAATCCTAACTTTGCCAAAATTTTTCAGGTATGGTGTACCTCACCCGTGTGGAACATTTTAATGCGGCGCATAAATTATTTAACCCCCAATGGAGCAGGGAAAAGAACGAAGCGGTGTTTGGCAAATGTGCCAACGAGAACTGGCATGGCCACAATTATGAATTGTATGTAACCATTAAGGGAGCGCCCGATCCGGATACCGGTTTTGTGCTGGACGTAAAAAAATTAAGCGGGATCATAAAAGCGCATGTGCTGGAAAAAGTAGATCATCTTAACCTGAACGAAGATGTGGATTTTATGCGTGGCAAAATGTGTTCAACAGAAAATCTGGCAGTAGCCATATGGGAGCAGCTTGAGGCGTTTCTTCCGCACGAAGTGCAATTGCATGCTGTAAAGCTGTACGAAACCCCAAGCATTTTCGTGGAGTATTATGGCAGATAAACCGGTGATGTATCATCATTTGAACGATATATGTATTTTTGACGGGAATGAATAGAAAATATGAATAAAAAAGTAGCGGTTTTCAGGAGAGAGCGTTTTAACGCAGCTCACCGGTTATATAATCCCCGGTGGGATGATGCTACCAACTTTCGCGTGTTTGGCAAATGCAGCAACCCGCATTATCACGGGCATAATTATGAACTGGAGGTAAAGGTAACCGGTGAGCCACAGGCAGATACCGGGTTTGTAATGGATATGAAGGTTTTATCAGACCTGGTTCAGCAACATGTGGTGGAGCGCTTTGATCATAAAAACCTGAATCTCGACACGGCAGAATTTAAAGAACTTAACCCAACAGCAGAGCATATTGCTATGGTCATATATGACCTGCTGCGGCCCCATATTAATAAGGCACACGACATGCAGGTACGGTTGTATGAAACACCCAGGAACTTTGTAGAATACCCGGCCTGATGTACAAACCATTCTCAGTTTTTATACTTTTCAAATTCTCAAATTGATATATGGCATATAAAAAGGTAGAGCAATACGATGAAGCGTCCACTTTGTTGCTAACGGAAAACTATACTAAAACACTCAGGCTGCTGGGAGAAAACCCCGAAAGAGAAGGATTGCTGAAAACGCCAGAACGCATGGCAAAAGCGATCCAGTATCTTACGCAGGGCTATAATATGAGCGCCGAAAACATCCTGAATTCGGCCAAGTTTCATGAACCGATGAGCGAAATGATCATTGTAAAAGATATTGAGCTATACAGCATGTGCGAACATCATATGCTGCCTTTTTTTGGTAAGGCGCATGTGGCGTATATTCCAAACGGCTGGATAACCGGCTTAAGTAAAATTGCCCGTGTGGTAGATGTATACGCCCGCCGCCTGCAGGTGCAGGAAAGGCTGACCACGGAGATATTAGATGCTATTAAAAACACACTACAACCCTTAGGTGTTGCCGTGGTTATTGAGGCCTCTCACTTATGTATGATGATGAGAGGCGTGCAAAAGCAAAATTCCGTAACCACTACCTCCGCCTTTTTTGGCGAGTTTGAGAAGGGCGAAACCCGCAGTGAATTTATCAGGCTGATAGGTTCTTCATTGCATTAGTTATTATAATTACGCAAACGAAAAATACCGGGTATCTTTTTGTACCCTGGCGGCATACATTTAAATTTCAGATTTCAAATTCCAATGAAACAGGTTGTTATTTTTTTTAGCCTTATGATGACGGGGGTCTTTTATGTTGAGGCGCAGGATAAGGAGGTGTATATGTTTAGCTATTTTAAAAATAATGGCGAAGATGGCCTGCACCTGGCATATAGTAAGGATGGGTATACTTTTACTGCGCTTAAGCAGGATAGCTCTTTTTTAACACCACGGGTTGGAAAGGATAAGCTCATGCGCGACCCCTGTATTATACGCGGGGCGGATGGGCGGTTTCACATGGTATGGACGGTAAGCTGGGGCGAGCGGGGAATAGGGTATGCTTCATCGCCCGACCTGGTGCATTGGAGTGAGCAGCGTTACCTGCCTGTAATGCAGCATGAGCCCGGTGCGCTGAACTGCTGGGCGCCGGAGCTTACTTATGATAGTAAGAAGAAGCAATACATGATTTACTGGGCAACTACTATACCCGGTCGTTTCCCGGCAACAGATACTACGGGCGATGGAAATTATAATCACCGGATGTATTATACAACTACAGAAGATTTTGAGCAGTTTTCACCCCCGGAAATATTGTACGATAAAGGCTTCAATATAATTGATGCAACCATTCAGCCCCGGGGTAAAAAATTTTTCATGTTCCTGAAAGATGAAACCAAAAAGCCTGTGCCGCAAAAAAATATCCGCATTGCCGTAAGTAATCGTATCGGTTCAGGGTATAGTGTGCCGTCGAAGCCCATTACAGGAAGTTACTGGGCCGAAGGTCCAACAGCTATTTTAATTAAAGGAAAGTGGTTTGTATATTTCGACAAATATGCCGATCACCGGTATGGAGCGGTAGTTTCATCCAACCTCAAGCAATGGACGGATATTTCCGGTAAAATTTCTTTTCCGGCAGGGGCACGGCATGGTACGGTATTTAGCATAACAGAAAAGGAGTTTCAATCTTTCTTCAGGCAATAATATATTTGATCGGTACTATTATGGAGCAAGTAGCGTATCGTCTGTGAAATCCCTTTATTTTTGGAAAATAAAATGATTACGATCCTGCCAGGCATATTTTTTAGCCGGTTAAACCAATAAAATATTTCTAAATGAAACACGCATATGTATTTCCCGGACAAGGTTCGCAATTTGCCGGAATGGGTAAGGAACTGTATGAAACCAGCAGCACGGCAAAAGCTTTGTTTGAAAGCGCCAATGATATAGCCGGTTTTCGTATTTCCGATACTATGTTCCATGGTACAGATGAAGACCTGAAGCAAACCAAAGTAACCCAGCCGGCGGTGTTCCTGCACTCGGCAATCCGGTTTATAACACTGGAGGCGGTTGTTCCCGATATGGTTGCGGGCCATTCACTGGGCGAATTTTCTGCACTGGTGGCCAATAAAACCCTGGCATTTGAAGACGCGCTGAAATTAGTGATCGTTCGGGCGCAGGCCATGCAAAAAGCGTGTGAGCTACAGCCTTCCGCTATGGCCGCAGTGCTGGCATTAGATGACGCGAAGGTAGAGGAAATATGCGCTGCCATTCAGCAGGAAACAGGAGAGATTGTAGTGCCGGCCAATTACAACTGCCCCGGACAATTAGTAATAAGCGGATCGGTAAAAGGAATTGAAATAGCCTGCCAGCGCATGAAGGAAGCAGGCGCTAAACGGGCATTACCGCTGCCGGTGGGCGGCGCGTTTCACTCACCCTTAATGGAGCCCGCCAAAGCGGAACTGGCAGCGGCTATTGAAGCTACGGCTTTCAGCATTCCTTCCTGCCCAGTATACCAGAATGTAACGGGGTTGCCCGTTACGGATCCCGCGGTAATAAAAAAGAACCTGGTAGCGCAGTTAACCGGCGCGGTTAGATGGACACAGAGCATACAAAAAATGATAGCCGATGGCGCCACACGGTTTACCGAAGTGGGCCCGGGAAAAGTATTACAGGGGTTGATTGTAAAAATTGATAAAACGGCTGTGGTGGAAGGAGCAAACTAAGCTGCCTGGAAAAAAGTAAAGCTGCAACTGATTGGCGGAAGCTTTTGGAACTGACTTTAATCATGTAATTACCGGAAACTGATATAAGATCGTCACTAAACTGTAAAAAATAAAATAATAAAAGTATTTAATTACTTTTATTATAAAAAGGTTTAGCTTTGCGCTATAATTAAAACTTAAAAGCGCACAGATATGGACACGATCACAGAAAACATACTCAACGTAACCTTACTGGAACCCCGGCAAAAGCATCCTACCATTTTTGCCCGGTTCGATGACCTGGAAGAAGGGGAAAGTCTTACCATTCATAACGACCACGATCCCAAGCCGCTCTATTACCAGTTGCTGGGGGAAAGAGGTAATATCTTTATATGGGAATACCTTGAAGAGGGCCCGCAATCATGGAAGGTTCGCATCAGTAAACGTATTACGGGTGAAAATGAAGAGACCCTTGGAGCTATTGCCGCTAAAGATCTGCGTAAGGCCGAAGTATTTAAGAAGTATGGATTAGACTTTTGTTGTGGCGGTAAAAAAACAGTAAAAGAAGCCTGTGCGGAGAAAGGAATTGATGTAACTAAAGTAGAGAAGGAGCTGCAGCAGGCCGATAAGAACCCTTCTGTGCGCCCTTTACCATACAATGACTGGAGCCTTGATTTCCTGGCAGATTATATCGTAAACACGCACCATAGCTATGTACGTAAAACATTACCCGATATAAAAGGGTATGCTTTAAAGGTAGCACAGGTGCATGGCGCACAGCACCCGGAGCTCATCCCCATTCAGCAACTCGTAGAAGAAGTGAATAAAGAACTGAGTGAACATCTGGTGAAGGAGGAGAAAATATTATTCCCTTTCATTAAGGAGCTGGTAATGGCAAAAGACAGGAGCCAGTCGCCGCGTGCGGTGCAGTTTGGCAGTGTACAAAATCCCATACATATGATGGAGGCTGAACATGAAACGGCCGGCAAATGCCTGGAAGAGATCAGAACGCTGAGCAATAATTACACTTTGCCTGAAGATGCCTGTGCCAGTTACAGCCTGCTGTTTAAGATGCTGAACGATTTTGAAGAAGACCTACATATTCATGTTCATCTTGAAAATAATATCCTGTTTCCAAAAGCGATAGCACTGGAGAAGCAGTTGAACCCATGAAGCGCCCTAACCCTAACCAAAGCCGCCATCAGACCATTGTCGCGTTTCCCAGCCTGATATTGTTTAGTTATTCTATGGAAGATGTGGCAGGGTCTGAACGGCCGGCGATTCCCAGAACGATAAGCATGCGTAAATAAATGGTTGTACCTGAGCATGGCAAAATAAGCCAGAACCAACGCGTATGAGCGAATAATTTTTGAGACGTCATTAAAAGATGATATCATGGAAATTCCTGGCAAGTTATCAACACAGCAGAGAGTGGTAATAGTAGGAGCAGGCTTTGCAGGCCTTACCCTGGCAAAAAAATTATCGCCTGCATACTTTCAGGTGATA
The DNA here is from genome assembly GCA_937871285.1 of uncultured Sphingobacteriales bacterium. Lineage (GTDB taxonomy): Bacteria > Bacteroidota > Bacteroidia > Chitinophagales > Chitinophagaceae > Agriterribacter. The sequence goes on from CALMQS010000088.1 coordinate 80,578, forward strand.
CTGATTGATAAGAATAATTATCACCAGTTTCAGCCCTTGCTTTACCAGGTGGCTACGGCTGGCGTGGAACCTAATAGCATTAGTTTTCCGCTGCGTAAAGTATTTCAAAAAAAGAAAAATGTATTTATCCGCATCGCCGAGGTTATAGCTGTTCATCCAGGCGATAAAAAAATATCTACTTCAACAGGAGAGTTGGATTATGATTTTCTGGTATTGGCCCATGGAGCTGCTACCAATTATTTTGGTATGCCGGATATAGCCCAAAATGCCTTTTCCATGAAATCGGTATCTGAGGCATTGCTTTTGCGCAATACCCTGTTGCAAAACTATGAGCAGGCGCTCATTACCGGAAACAAAAAAGAAAAAGCAGCGTTGTTAAATATTGTGATTGTTGGAGGTGGCCCAACCGGGGTTGAGCTGGCAGGAGCCATAGCCGAAATGAAAACACAGATTTTACCCCGCGACTATCCTGAGCTGAACTTTAATAACATGAATATTCATCTTATTGAAGCTGCTCCGCGATTATTAAATGGAATGAGCGGGAAATCTGCCGCCAGGGTTAAATCCTATCTTAAAACGCTCAGGGTTAAAGTGCATAACGGTATTTCGGTAAAAAGTTATGACGGCTATGCGGTAACATTAAGCAACCACACCACTTTATACAGTCATTGCCTCATTTGGGCGGCAGGCATAAAAGGCAAACCGTTAAAAGGAGTGCCTGCCGAAAATGTACTGTCTAACCATAGTATTGAAGTTGATGAATTTAACCGGTTAAAAGGCCACCGGCATATCTTTGCGCTGGGCGATGTGGCAAGGATGCAAACAAAAGCAACCCCCAAAGGATATCCCCAGGTTGCTCCTGTAGCGATGCAGCAGGCTGTGCAACTGGCCGCCAATTTACAAAGACTGATTCGTCAAAAAGGAATGAGACCTTTTACGTACAGGGACAAGGGAGCCATGGCTATTGTGGGAAGGAACCGTGCTGTAGCGGAAGCGGCAGGAATAAAGCTAAGCGGCTTTGTGGCATGGATGGCCTGGCTGATGGTACACCTGATGTCTATTATCGGTGTTAAGAACCGCTTGTTGATATTAGTAAACTGGATGTGGGAATATATTACCTACGACCAGTCGTTAAGGCTGATCATCAGGTCTTCAGAAAGAAAAAATAAAAGTACAACCAATAAAATCAATGATAATGAAAAAACCACTAATGATTTTAATGCTCACCGGTCTCTTGTGGGCGTGTAATTCAAACGCTTCTCCTGATAGGGAAACGGTTGTGGAGTCTAACGATCATGCACATGAAACCATACTAGCGTTGAATAACGGGCAAAAATGGGAGGCGGATACACCTACAAATGAAAATGTTGAGGCTATCCGCTCAATCGCTCAAAGCTTTGCCGTGAAGCCACATACCGCAATAACAGATTACCATGTATTGGGTTCCGGTTTGCAGAAAGGATTAAACAAAATGATACAGGAATGCAAAATGAGTGGTCCCGATCACGATGCATTGCACCAGTGGTTTGAGCCAATACTGAAGGATGTAAATGAATTGAAGAAAGTCGAAGCTATTGCATCTGCTGAAAAAATATTTCATGCTATTAATGAAAGGCTGGATTTGTATACTCAATATTTTGAATGATGATGATCAATGCCGGTACAAGAATCGCTGCTATTTTAAAGCAGAGCCCTGCAGCGCTGGATGCCATCATAGCGGTTAGCCCGAAATTTGAAAAATTGCGTAATCCCATATTGCGTAAGGTAATGGCGGGCAGAACCAGCCTGGCCATGGCGGCTAAGGTAGGAGGATGTACGGTGGAAGATTTTTTTATGAAGCTTAAACCTTTGGGGTTTGAAACAGATACGGTAACCATTGTAGAAGAAGAAGTGAAAAAGCCATTACCGGCATTTATTAGTACGCTGAAAAAAGAACAGCTCATTGAGCTGGATGTTCGCCCGGTTATCGCTTCGGGAAAAGATCCGCTGAGCATTATTGTTCAGAAAGTAAAAACGATACAGCCGGGGCAGGTGTTAAAGATCATTAATAGCTTTGAGCCAACGCCTTTGATGGCTTTATTGGAAAAGCAGGGTTTTGTTTCTTATGCCGATACGATTAAAGAAGACTGGGTAGAGACTTATTTTTACAAAACCCGTACTGTTGAAACGCCTGTTAAGGATGCGCCTGCCGGCAGCAGTGAAGGATGGGATATGGTATTGGAACAATTTGAAGATCGCATAAAAACTATTGATGTGCGCCACCTGGAGATGCCGGGGCCAATGATAACCATATTAGCATCGCTGGAAACCCTGCCTGCAGATACAGCATTGTACGTTTATCATAAACGTATTCCGGTTTTTTTGCTACCCGAACTGGCCGATAGAAAATTTGGCTACCGTATAAAAGAAATTAGTGACGGAGAAGTACATCTTTTAATATTTAAAGACTAATATGTTTGGCGCATCCATGAGTACAGATCCGGTTAAAACTACTTCATATAAAGTGGTACTGCCTTTCTATGCTTATGCTTCCATTGCTTTTTTTGCGGCCACCCTACTTTTGCTTTTTTCGGCGCCGGCATTTGGCCGGCATTATTTTCATCCGCATGTAATAGCTATTA